>DASXIE010000091.1:0-4627 GCA_036498165.1 Caulobacteraceae bacterium | reverse complement strand
TCTCTTCGACGGGGCCATGCGTGGGCGGACGATGTATGTCGTCCCCTTCTCCATGGGCCCGCTCGGCTCGCCGATCAGCGCGATCGGGGTCGAGATCACCGACAGTCCCTATGTGGTCGTCTCCATGCGGATCATGACCCGGATGGGAGCGGCGGCCCTGCAGGTCCTGGGTGATGACGGCTTCTTCGTCCCGGCGGTCCATTCGGTGGGGGCGCCGCTCGAGCCGGGCGAGGCGGATACGGCCTGGCCGTGCAACGAGACGAAGTACATCGTCCACTTCCCGGAAAGCCGCCAAATCTGGTCGTACGGCTCCGGCTATGGCGGCAACGCCCTCCTGGGCAAGAAGTGCTTCGCCCTCAGGATCGCCTCGGCCATGGCCCGCGACGAGGGCTGGCTGGCCGAGCACATGCTGATCCTCAAGCTCACGTCGCCGGAGGGCAAGGTTCACTACATCGCCGCCGCCTTCCCCAGCGCCTGCGGCAAGACCAACCTCGCCATGCTGCAACCGACCCTGCCGGGCTGGAAGGCCGAGACGGTGGGTGACGACATCTGCTGGATGCGCTTTGGCGACGATGGCCGGCTCTATGCGATCAACCCCGAGGCCGGCTTCTTCGGCGTGGCCCCTGGCACCGGCGAGGCGACCAACGCCAACGCCATCGCCGCCCTGAGAGCCAACTGCATCTTCACCAACGTCGCCCTGACCGCCGACGGCGATGTGTGGTGGGAGGGGCTCACCGACACGCCGCCGGCGGGCCTGACCGACTGGAAGGGCCGACCGTGGAAGCCCGGCGGCGCGGAGACCGCCGCCCATCCCAACGCCCGCTTCACCGCTCCGGCCGGCCAGTGTCCGTCGATCGCGGCCGAGTGGGAAGACCCGCGCGGGGTGCCGATCTCGGCCATATTGTTCGGCGGCCGGCGGGCCAGCGCGGTGCCTCTCGTGACCGAGGCCTTCGACTGGCGCCACGGGGTTTTCCTGGCCTCCAACGTCGCCTCCGAGGGCACCGCGGCGGCGGAGAACAAGATCGGCCAGCTGCGCCGCGACCCCTTCGCCATGCTGCCGTTCTGCGGCTACCACATGGGCGATTACTTCGCCCATTGGCTGAAGATCGGCGAAGGGGCCGATCCGGCCAAACTGCCGCGGATCTTCTTCGTCAACTGGTTCCGCAAGGATGGTGAGGGCGCCTTCGTGTGGCCGGGCTTCGGCGACAACGCCCGGGTGCTCAAATGGATCGTCGAGCGCCTGGAAGGTCAGGCGGGGGCCCGCGAAACGGCGATCGGCCTTGTCCCCGAGGCCGGCGACCTCGATGTCGAGGGCCTGGAGCTTCGCCCCGGGGCCCTGGACCTGCTGCTCGAGGTCGATCCGGCCGTCTGGCGCGAGGAGGCGGCGCTCATCGAGCGTCACTACGGCAAGTTCACCGGCCGCCTGCCCCCCGGCCTCAGGGAAGAACTCCGCGCCCTCGTGGAGCGGCTCACCGAACAACCTCTCCCATAGGGAGAGGGAGGGGCCCATGGCGCAGCCATGGGAGGGTGAGGGGTTACGCGGCCCGGGACTTTCCCCCTGGATGGCGACCTTTCGACCGGCGCCGTAACCCCTCACCCTCCCAACTCAGCGCTGGGCGCGCTTCGTCGGGCCCCTCCCTCTCCCTCCGGGAGAGGTGTTTTGCGAAGCCGGGTGAAGCGCGACAAGAGCTTTTAGAGTCCGGGACAAGAGGTTTTAGAGCACTCACGCCTCGGTAGCGGCGGTGACCCACTTCCAGACGTCGGCGCACTCTTCGGTATACCAGACCCTCAGCCCGTCATCGCATGTCACCACCGTCCCGCCCTCCGGTCGCTCCCGGATTCGGGTGATTGAGCCCACCCTGACGAACTCGGTCGCCCCATTCGTCCCGGTGGTCAGCTTGATGAACTTATCCACGGCGCGCTCCTCAATTCGGCCCCGTGATTATCAGTTCCCGGCCCTCGGTGGGAGCGCCGCTTAGGCGGTAGGTGAGGGTGACGGGTTGGACGTCGAACTGGGCGAAGAGGGCGCGGGTCTCGGGGCGGTCGTTGAGGGTGAGGATGAAGCGGCCTTGAAGGGCCTCCAAGAGGGCTCTGAGGCGGTCGAAATCGGCCTCTGAGAACATGCCCGGCCCATAGTCGTCCTCGCAGCCCCAGTAGGGCGGGTCGACGAAGAAGAGCGTGCCCGGCCGGTCGTAGCGGGGGATGAACTCGCCATAGGGCAGGCGCTCGATGACGACTCCGGCGAGGCGGGTGTGGATGTCTTCCAGGATGGGCTGCAGGCGGGTGACGTCGAAGCGCGCGCCGCCTTCGTAGATGGCCCCGAAGTTGCGGCCGCTCACCTTGCCGCCGAAGGCCACGCGCTGGAGGTAGAGGAAGCGCGCGGCCCGCTCCAGGTCGGTGAGGGTGGTGGGGTCGATCCGCTGCAGGCGCTCGAAGGCCTCGCGGGTGGTGAGCTGGAAGCGGAGCATGTCCAGGAAGGCGACGTAGTGGCGCTGCAGCACCCGAAAGAGGGTGACGACGTCGCCCGACCAGTCGTTGATCACCTCCGTCGGCGGCCGGCTCGTGCGACGCAGGAACACCCCGCCCATGCCGACGAAGGGCTCGGCGTAGAGGCGGTGCGGCGTCGCACCGATCATCTCGACAAGCCGGCGGGAGAGGTTGCGCTTGCCGCCGATGTAGCCGCTGGCCGGCTTGACCGGCCGCACCGGCGAGGGGGGAGTCGACTCCATCGATCGGAACCCTACAGATGAACCCCGCCGGTCCGGCCGGTGGGGGGACTTCGCTCGGCTCGGGCCGAGTGGGGTGTGGGGTTTCAGCCCACGGCGGAGGCGCTCCAACGCCCTCGCCCCCCTCTATTGCCGAGGGGGTTAGTCCAAAGATCAGTCCCAGAGGCCGCCGTTGCTCACCGAGCCGGCCGAGAAGCCGGCGGCCAGGATGGCGGCCATGGTGCCGTCGGAGTTCACGAAGGCCCCGTTATTGGAGGAGTAAGCCGGCCCGGTCGCGGCGGGGCCGGAGAAGACCAGGGACTGGACGAAGATGGTGCCGGGGCCATCGCCCTGCAGGAAGGCGTCGGCGAAGGTCCGCGCCCCGCTCATGGCGATGGCGGCCGTGTTGAGGACGATGTCGCCGCTGCCCATCCGGGCGTGATAGGTCGCGTCGCCGGAGACGGTGTAGGCCGAGCCGTCGCCACGGATGCGGCCGCCCCAGCGGGTCGACATGTGGGCGCTGGCGCAAGCCCCGAAGTCCAGGCCGTCGAAGGTCACCACCGCCCCCAGCTCGGAGGTGATTCCGTTCCCTCCTGTCGAGATGAGCTTGGTGTCCTTGACCGTGAAGATCGCCCCGTTGGCGGCGGTGACGCAGGTCCCGGCGGTGTCGATCTCCGTCCCGGCCCCGCCCTGGAAGATCGCCGCGCCGCCGATCAGCGGCTGGTCGATGGTGATGCCGCCGGTGAAGGTCTGCCCGGCGGCCAGGTCGACGGTGGGGGTGAACCCGTTGAGGTCGAGGCCCATGAGGACGTTGGCGGCGTGCTGCGGGGTCAGCCACGGCGCGCCGACGGAGCCGTCGTTGGTGTCGAGGCCGCCCAGGTCGACATAGAAGGTGGTGTTGGCCAGCATGCGCTGGCGGCCGCCTCCGGTGATCAGGGCCAGGATGGCGTCGCGGAGGTTGTCGTAGTCGCCCTTGACCGGAGCGACGCCAGCGGCGGCCAGGACCGCCATGATGTTCTCTTGGACGTCGTTCGCCCACGCGGCATCGAGCACGACCTTCCCCTGGCCGTGGAGCGGGTCCGGGTCGGCGAAGAGGCCGCCGACGTTGTTGGGGGTGTCGATGCGATGCATGGGCGCTCCTAGACCAGGACGTATTCGAAGGTGACGAAGGTGTGCAGCGGCGCGCGGCGCCTGACCGCGTGCTCGACCGCGACGATGGGGGTGACGGTGCCGATCGGGGCGGTGATGGTGACGATCCACCAGAATTGGACGCCGCCGTCGCCCACCGGGTCGCCGGCCCCGGAGACGCCGACGACGAACGCCGAGTCGAAGCTGATCGTGGCCCCCGGGTAGCCGTAGCGGGCGATCAGGTCGATGTAGTCGGAGGCGTTCTGGCCGACGATCTCGATCAGCCGGTCCTGGAGGGCCGCGCGGCGCGCCGGCAGGCCGATCGGGCGCGGGATGGCCGGATCGGGAAGGCCGGCGAAGCCCTCCCAGTCGGGGAGCATCTCGTCGGTGGTGCGCGGGTCGGCCTCCTCGATCAGGTCGTCGGCGCGCCCGTCGAGGCGGGCGAACTCGTCGGCGAAGCCGAGGGCCACCTGGCCGGTCACAGAGGCGGTGTCGCGCGGAAAGGCCTTGCCCGGCGGCAGCAGCGCCAGCAGCTCTTCCTGATAGGCTTCAGCGGTGCGGGCCATGCGTCAGATCCAGGTGATCACGCCGAGGACCGGCAGGGAGGTCGCGCCCGGGACGATGTCGCCGGCGGGGACCGAGACGTCGTAGTCGCCGGCCCCGGTGGCGACGCCCACGGCCTGGTCGTAGTGCGAGCGGCGGATGGTCGCCCCCGGCGCGCCTTCGCGGGTGAAGAGGTCGGCCAGCTCGGCGGCGACGGCGGCGCGCAGGTCGGCGTTGTCGGGGGCAAGATG
>DASXIE010000090.1:0-11919 GCA_036498165.1 Caulobacteraceae bacterium | reverse complement strand
CTCGGCTACGAGGACAATGACTGGACGCTGGAGCCGTGGACGCACGGCTATGTCGGGGCCATGGCCCCGGGCGTGATGACCCGCTTCGGCTCCGCCCTGCGCGAGCCGGTCGGGCGCATCCACTGGGCCGGCACGGAGACTTCGGTGGAATGGGCCGGGTGCATCGAGGGGGCGCTGCTCTCGGGGATCCGGGCGGCCGGCGAGGTTTCCCGCCGGCGCAACATGTGAGGAGAAGAGGCGATGGCGAAAGTCGAATACGTCACCCGCGAGGCGATGAAGCCGCTGCTGGAGCCGTACGGGCTCAGCGAAGCGGCCCGGGCCGGCGGCTTGCTGCACGTGGGCGGCCAGGTCGGGATGGGACCGGACCACCAGATCGTCGCCGGCGGGCTGGGCGCTCAGGCGCGGCAGGCGTTCGCCAACCTCAAGGCCGTGGTCGAGGCGGCCGGCGGGCGGGCGGAGGATCTCGTCTCCCTGACCTGGTATCTCGTCGAGGGCGCGGAGGGCCGCAGCTTCATGGAGGACGCCCTGGAAGTCACCGCCGCCCGCAACGAAATTCTTCCCGGGATCGCTCCGCCGTCGACAGCGGTGCGGGTCAGGTCTCTGCTGACCCCGGAGATCCTGATCGAGATCCAGGCCGTGGCGGCGCTTTGAGCGCCCGCTCCAGGGCGCGGGCGTCATTGGGTGGGATCAGCGTGAGGCCGGGCTGGGGATCGAGACCGCAGGCCGCCGTGGCGATGACCGGGACCCCGGCCGCCAGGGCGGCGAGCAGGCGGCGGGGCTGATCCTCGACGACGGCCGGCTGGACGACCGCCGCCGCCGCGCGCCAATCGCCGGGCGAGCGAAGGCGCACGCCGCGCCAGAAATCCGCCCCCTCCAGCTCGGAGCCCAGGGGCATGACTTCGAGGCCCAGCGCCCGCGCCGCCTCGCGCACGGCGAGGGCCCCCTTGCGCGCCACGGTGGGGCCCGGGAAGGCGATGAAAGGCTCTCGCGTCGTCGGCCGGTCAGGGCTCGCCGGCGGCGCGGACCAGGCGATCCGCACCGCGCGGTCGCCGAACAGGGCGGCTATCTCGGCATGGGGGGTGACGAGGCAGGCGGCGGCGGCGAGGGCTTCGCCTTCGCAATCCACCAGCCAGGCCGGGGCGCGGAAATCGGCCAGGGTGGCTTGATCGGGATGGTCCGCGGCGGCCCGGTCGAGCCGCTGCTGGAGCGCCGCCATGGGCAGGCGGGTCATCAGCACAGTGACCTCGCGGCCGCCGAGCCGTCCGTCGCGCCACAGGAAGGGCAGGAGGGATTGCGCCACCGTCACCGTCTGGACCTCCGGGGTCAGGAGGCGGGCGAGGGAACGGGCGATGCGCTCGGCGGCGGCGAGCTCGGCCCGGCGGCGCGCCGCCCCTTGTGGCCCGGCCATGCGCAGGGCCGCCGCCCGGCCGAGCGCCGCCAGGGGAGCGCCGGCGACCCTAGCGAACCCGTCACGGCGCCAGGCGTAGCGGGCAAGGTCAAGGGCGGCCCCGTCTATGGGGACGCCCAGGCGATCGCCGCCTTTCCGCTCGCCGACGACATAGGCCTGAATCTCCGGCCACGCCTCGTCGACGAGGAAAACGCGCCCGCCGTCGCGCGAAACGGGCGCGGGTCCATGCCGGAAACAGGTGACCTCGTCGCATGTCCCGCAGCTTCTGGGGGCGATGTCCTCCACCGCGGCTCTCTTCAACGGCGCCGGCGCGGCGGCGCGGCCATCGCCGCGGCCGTCGAGGCGGACGATGAGCTCGTCGGCATCCAGCCGCACCGAAAGGCGCAGATCGCGGTCGGCGGCGAAACGAAGGTCGACGTAGTTCCACGCCACGGTGGCGTCGCGCCCCGCCGCGGCCGCCGAGCCTGGAACGATCCGCGTATGGGCGTGGCGCTCGACGATTGTGCAGCCGGCGGCCAGCGCCACGTCGTGGAGAGCGTTTGAAAGCTGGCACAGGCCGCCGCCGACAGCGGGAATCAGGCAACCCTGCTGCAGCATGCGCCCAGCGACGAAGCCGCGCACGGCGAGGGGCGGGCCGACCTGGCGCCAGAAGCTGAACGTCGCTCCGCCTGGAATGACGAGGCCGTCCAGGGCGTGGCCGGCGCGGCGCAGGTTCTCGACCTTGCCGAGTTGATGGACGCGCTCGGCGAGGGCGGTGTCTGTCCACAGAGGCGTGCGGCTTGCCGCGAGGACCTGGCCGAAGCCGGCGGTCTCGCTTCGCATCAGACGCGGCGGCGCGGCGGCGAGATCGACAACGAACCGGCGCAGGCGAAGAAGAGCGACCTTGAAGGCGAAGACGGCCGTCGAATTCCGCGTCGGCGGCGACCAGCGTGGCGATGTCGGCGCCTCGGCCACGGCCGTCATGGTTCGCCTCCCATCCGGCGAAACCATAGCACAGTCTGGCGTGGGGGTCGGGGCGGCGCGGCGGGCGATTGCGCCGTGGGGAGACGGTCACCACTTCTTCGTCACCACAGCATGAAGGAGACGATCATGGCCGAGCGGAAGAAGGCGCGGGCGGTGGGGTTCAACCATGTGGCCCTGGAAGTCGGCGACATCGACGAGGCGCTGGCCTTCTATGGCGCCCTGTTCGATTTCGAGCTGCGCGGCAAAAGCGCCGACATGGCCTTCATCGACCTGGGCGACCAGTTCCTCGCCCTGCAGAAGGGCCGCACCCAAGGCGCCGACGACGGCCGCCACTTCGGCCTGGTGGTCAGTGACAAACAGGCAGTGCGCGCGGCCATGGCGGCGGCCGGTGTCGAGCCCCTGGACGGCCAGTTCCTCGATTTCCGCGACCCGTGGGGCAACCGGATTGAAATCGTCGGCTATGACAACATCCAGTTCACCAAGGCCCCGAATGTCCTGCGCGGCATGGGCCTGGCGGACCTCGGCAAGACCCCCGCGGCGATCCAGGAACTGGCCGACAAGGGCATGGGCCCGGGCTAGGCCCTGGGGACTCTTTGCCTCCGCTTGTCGGGGCGGGGCATAGTCGGGCGTCCTTGCAGCGAAGGGAGCGCCGCTAAATGCAGTACGCCATCCTCTGCTATCACGACGAAGACACCGTGTGGTCGTGGCCGCCGGAACACGAGGCCAAGGTCATGGGTGACCTGGCCGTGGTGCGCGATCGCCTGACGGCGGAGGGCAAGCTTGGGACCTCGCTTCGCCTGCTGCCGACTACGGCGGCCACCACCCTGCGCAAGAGCCAGGACCCGCCGCTGATCATCGACGGCCCGTTCGCCGAGACCAAGGAGCAGCTGCTGGGCCTCTACCTCATCGAAGTCGCCGACCTCGACGAGGCGATCGCCGTCGCCCGCCAGCTGGCCGCCGTCAATCCCGGCGGCGCCTACGAGCTGCGCCCGATCGCCCTCTTCAACGAAGACCGGCGCGCCGCCCAATGACCGACGAGGCCTGGACCCGCCAGGCCCTCATCGGCGCCCGGCCGCGGGCGGTGAGCGCCCTGCTGCGCTATTTCCGCGACCTCGACGCCGCCGAGGAGGCCTTTCAGGACGCCTGCCTGCGGGCGCTCAAGACCTGGCCCGTGAAAGGACCGCCGCGCGATCCCACCGCCTGGCTGATCATGGTCGGGCGCAACGCCGCCCTCGACGGGGCGCGCCGGCGCGCCCGCACCGCCCCCCTGCCGCCGGAGGAGACGATCTCCGACCTCGATGACGTCGAGTCTCCCCTGGCCGAACGGCTCGATGGGGCCGACTACCGCGACGATGTCCTGCGCCTGCTGTTCATCTGCTGCCACCCCGAGCTGCCGCACACTCAGCAGATCGCCCTGGCCCTGCGCATCGTCTCGGGCCTTTCCGTCCGCCAGATCGCCCGCGCCTTCCTCACCAGCGAGGCGGCCATGGAGCAGAGGATCACCAGGGCCAAGGCGCGGATCGCCAAGGCCGAGGTCCCCTTCGAGGCCCCCGGCCCGGCCGAGCGGGCCGAGCGCCTGGCGACAGTGGCGGCCATGGTCTACCTGGTCTTCACCGCCGGCTATTCGGCCCCCGGCGAGCCGCGCGCGGCGCTCGCCGAAGAAGCCGTTCGCCTGACCCGGCTGCTGCTGCGCCTCTATCCGACCGAGCCCGAGGTCATGGGGCTCCTGGCCCTGATGCTGCTGCAGCACGCGCGGCGCGCGGCGCGGTTCGACGCCGCCGGCGAGGTGATCCTCCTCGACGACCAGGACCGCGGCTTGTGGGATGGCGGGATGATCGCCGAGGGCCTCGCCCTCATCGACAAGGCCATGCGCCATCGCCGGCCCGGGCCCTACCAGATCCAGGCCGCCATCGTCGCCCTGCACGCCCGCGCGACTCGTCCCGAAGATACCGATTGGGGGCAGATCGACGCTCTCTACGCCTCTCTCGAACGCCTGACGCCCTCGCCGGTGGTGAGCCTCAATCGGGCCGTGGCGGTGGCGAAGATCGCCGGACCGCAAGTGGCGCTGGAGAGGGTCGAGCCCCTGGCCGCGGGCCTTTCCGGCTACTTCCATTTCCACGGCGTGCGCGGGGCCCTGCTGATGCAGCTCGGCCGGAACGAGGAGGCGCGGGCCGCCTTTGGCGAGGCTATAGGGCTGGCCGCCGATCCGGCCCAGGCAGCGCATATTCGCCTGCATTTGGATCGCCTCGCCCGCGACTCGACGCCGGCGTGAGGTTGGTGGCGCTGATTCAACCGAGCTGGAAGGAGAACCCATGTCGAGCCAAGGCCAATTCGTCTGGTACGAGCTGATGACCCCTGATCCTCCCGCAGCGCGCGGTTTCTATGAAGGCGTGATCGGGTGGACGAGCGAGGATGTCGGCGGAGGCGCCTACTGGACCTTCAACACCGACGAAGGCGGCGTGGCCGGCCTCGTCGCCCTTGCTGGAGACTCGATGGTGACGTCCCCGGCGTGGGCCGGCTACGTGGCGGTGGACGATGTCGACGACTATGCCGGCCGGTTCACCGCCGCCGGGGGGACCGTCATCCGCCCGCCGGCCGAGATTCCCGGCATCGGCCGCTCCGCCATGGTGACCGATCCGCAGGGCGCGGCCCTGGTGCTATTCAAGGCCATTCGCGCCGACGGGCCGCCAGCCCACGACGCTCCCGGCTATCCGGCCTGGCGCGAGCTGATGGCCGCCGACGGCGGCAAGGCCATGGCCTTCTACGAGAGGATGTTCGGCTGGAAGAACTCGGCCAACTTCGACATGGGGCCGATGGGGACCTATCACCTCTTCGCCTATGACGGCGACGACCGCGGCGGGATGATGACCAAGCCGGAATTCATCGACCATCCATATTGGGGGTTCTATTTCCGCGTCGAGGCGATCGGGGCGGCGGCGGAGCGGATCAAGGCGGGCGGCGGCCAGATCACCAACGGCCCCCACCAGGTTCCGACCGGCGACTGGATCGTCCAGGCCCAGGACGACCAGGGCGCCCACTTCGCCCTGATAAGCCCGACACCTTGACGGCGGGGATCGCAAGGCGGAATAGCGGGGCCGTGGTTCCCGCAAGGGACGAGAAAGGGAATGCGGTGCGGGCGCCTATCGGCCCAAAGCCGCGGCTGCCCCCGCAACTGTAAGCGGCGAGCCTGAAGGACGCGAGTGAAGGCCACTGGGGCGCAAGTCCCTGGGAAGGCCAAGTCCTCCCCGGCGCTGACCCGCGAGCCAGGAGACCTGCCACGCGTCGTGGTCACGCGCGAACGCGCCGGACGGGGTGTGCCGGGGTGGACGGAGGGCCGGGCGGGGTGACTCGCGCGGCGCGCCGTTGCTTCGCGGTGACGTGTCACTGCGAGGCCTTTTGACCATGCCAACCCAACTGAACGCCGCGGCGATCGCCGCTATCCTAATTCTGTGCGCCAGCGCCGCCGGCGCCCAGGAGGTGACCACTCAGCCCAATGAAGTCTCGGCCGTGGTGGTGACAGCCACCTTGACGCCGACCCCGATCGCCGAGGTCGGAAGTTCGATCACCCTGATCACAGCCGATGAGATCGACGCCCATCAGTGGCGCACTCTGCCGGACGCCTTGGACACCACGCCGGGGCTCAACATCGTCCAGACCGGCGGTCCGGGCGGCCAGACCTCGGTGTTCATCCGCGGGGCCAATTCCAACCACACCGAGGTGATCATCGACGGCATCGACGTCAACGATCCGAGCCAGAACGGCGCCTACGATTTCGGCCAGGGCCTGACGAGCGGCCTCGCGAAGATCGAGGTGCTGCGCGGGCCGCAAAGCAGCCTCTACGGCGCCGATGCGCTGGGCGGGGTGATCAACATCGTCACGCCGACCGGCGAGGGTCCGCCGGGCCTGGCCGTCAGCCTCGAAGGCGGATCGTTCAGCACGTTCAACCAGACCCTGGGCCTTTCCGGATCGGAGGGCCGCTTCCACTATGCGCTCGAGGCCTCGCACTTCCGCTCCGGCGATACGCCGGTGACCCCGCCCGGCCTCCTGGCGCCGGGCGAATCCGCGATCGGCGACCGCTACGACAACGTTACTTCCACGGCCAAGCTTGGCTACGACGTCACGCGCCATCTCGCGCTTGGACTGACGCTGCGGTATGTCGACACCAACTACCGCTCCACCGGCGAGAACTTCGATGTCTTCCCGGTGGTCCCGGATTCGGCCCAGACCTCCCAGCGGGAGCGGCAGTTCTTCACCCGCGCGGAAGCCCGGCTCGGTCTCTTCGACGACAGGCTGGAGAGCGTCTTCGGGGCCGCCTACGCCAATTTCCACACCACCATCCAGGCTCCTGACGACGGCTTCGGCCTGCCGGCGCCGGTGGTCGACAACGCCGACCGGCTGAAATTCGACTGGCTGGGCACGGTCACGCTCGACCGAAGGGACACGCTCGTCCTCGGCGTCGACGACACCACCGACCGGCTGATCGACAGCCCGGTCAGCACCCTGGAAAACCGAGTCGGCGGCTTCGCCGAAATCCAGTCGCGACCGTTCGATGGCCTCAGCCTGGCGGCGAGCGCCCGCCTCGACGCCGACGACCGCTATGGCCACGCCGCCACCTGGCGCATCGCGCCGGCCTACACCCTCGCCGCCACGGGCACGCTCCTGAAAGCAAGCGTCGGGACGGGCTTCAAATCGCCCACCCTCAGCGAGCTCTTCGTGAGCTTCCCGGATTTCGAATTCTTCGCCAATCCGGGCCTCAAGCCCGAACGCAGCTTCGGCTATGAAGCGGGTTTCGAGCAGCCGTTATGGGGCGGACGGGCGCGCTTCGGGGTCACCTGGTTCCACAATGACATCCGCGATCTCATCGAGGCGGGGCCCGATCCGAAGGACGGTCAGTTCGCCGAGACCTATCTCAACATCGGCCGGGCCACGACCTACGGCGTCGAAAGCTTTGTCTCAGTGAAGGTGACCGGCGCCCTCGAACTGCGCGGAGACGGCACCTGGCTCACCGCCCGCGACGACGTCGCCGGGACTGAGCTGATCCGCCGGCCGAAGCACAAGGCGAGCGTCACCGCCGGTTGGCGTCCGACCCGGCGGCTGCGCCTGGCCGCCAGCCTCGTCTATGTCGGCGCCTGGCGCGATTTCGACCGCGCCGGCGACGCCGTGGTCACAGCCAGCCCCTACGCCACCATGAACGTCTCGGGCGAATACGAGATCGGCCGAGGGATCAGCGTCTTCGCGCGTGTCGATAATCTGCTCGATCGCCGCTACCAGGACCCCGTCGGCTTCGACAAGCCAGGCCTTGGCGCCTATGGCGGGGTGCGGATGAGTTTAGGAGGCCGCTAGGCGGCGGCCCAGCGCTGGCCTTCGAGGGCCTGGGGATCCTCGAGGGCGAGGTCGTCCCAGTCGAGGTCGGGCGGGGGGCTGGCGGCGGCGGCGATGACCGCGCTGACCTCGGCGGCGGTGGCCGCCCCGACGATGACCGCGGTGGCCTCGGGGCGCGAAAGGGCGAAGGCCAGGGCCGCCTGCAGGGGATCGCTGCGGCCCTCCGCGATCAGGCGGCGGGCCCGCGACAGGCGGCTGATCGCCGCCGCGCCGAGATGGCTGGGGGCTCGGTCGGGGGGGAGGAAAAGGAGGCCGTTAAGGAAGATCGAGCGCAGATGGACCTCCACGCCCATGTCGCGCACCGCCGCCAGGCTGCCGTCGACCAGCAGGCGCTGGTCCAGCAGGCTGGCGGGGGCCTGGATGAGATCGGGGCCGAAACGGCGGGCGAGACCGGCCGGATCGTCCGAGGCGTAGGCCGAAATGCCGACCCGTTCGAAAAGGCCGGCCTCGCGCAGGTCGAGCAGGCGCTGCCACATGGCCTTGCCATAGGGCGCGAAGAGGTCGCCGGCGGCCTGGACCATGATCGCGTCGGCGCGCACGAGGCCGAGACGAGCCAGGGCCGCGCGGGCCTCCTGCTCCACGAACTCGGGGCCCTTGTCGCCGCGGGCGGCCTTGACGGTGATCTTGAAAGGCGCTGGCCGGGGCATGACCGCGCCGAGGATGCTCTCGCCGTGGACCGAGGCGGCGCCGGTGTCCAAAACACTCACCCCGGCTTTGCCGGCGATGCCGAGAATCTCGCGCACCTCGGCCTCGGGGGCGCGGCCGCGGACCGGCGCGCCGCTGTCGAGACCGAATTGGGCGGTCCCGAGGCCGAGCTTCGAAATCAGGGGATGAGGGGGCAAGCGGTGGCATCCGGACGGGCGGCGAGGGGCGCATCATCGGGGCGAAGCGTAAATAAGCCGTATCGAGGGTTTTGAGGCTTGGTTAACCTTGTTCCCGTGACCCAGCTCCTGCCCGACTGGCCCCTCTACGGCTTCGCCGACGATATCCGCCCCGTCCTCGGGGCCATCCTGGCCGCCGGCGAGAAGGCGGCCGTGGCGACGATCGTGGGCCTGGAGGGGGGCGGCCCGCGGCCAATGGGGACGCAGATGGTGATCGGCGGCGGCCAGGTCGCCGGCTTCCTTTCCGGCGGCTGCCTGGAAGGCGACATCGCCGCCCATGCGCAGGGCGTCGTGGACAGCGGCGAACCGGCCCGGCTCATCTACGGCGAGGGCAGTCCGTGGCCGGACATCCGCCTCCTGTGCGGCTCGCGCGTGGAGGTGCTGCTGGAGGCGGTGGGGCCCGGCGACGAGGCGGCGGGGCGGCTCCTGGCTCTCGGCGAGGCGCGAACTCCGGCCCTGTGGCTGAGCGACGGGCGCCGCCGGGCTTGCGGCCCGGCCGACGATCCACCGGCCCCCTGGCCGGGGGCGTGGGCGAGGATCTATCGGCCGGCGACGCGGCTCATCGTGGTCGGGGCCGATCCCACCGCCCTGGCCATCGCCAGCCTCGGATCACAGGCGGGCCTTACGACCACCCTCATCCGCCCGCGCGGACCGGTCGAGCCTCCGCCGCTCAGTCGGATCGCCTATCGCCGCGAGCCGCCGGCCGAGGCTCTGGCCGCCGTCGGCCTCGATCCATGGACGGCGGTGGCGGTGGCGACGCATGACGCCCATCTCGATCACGAGGCCCTGATCTGCGCCCTGCCATCCCCGGCCTTCTATGTCGGGGCTCTGGGGGCGCGGCGGCGGGCCCCCGAGCGCGCCGCCGCCCTCGCCGCCGCCGGCCTCGGCGAAGAGGTGATCGCCCGCCTGATCACCCCCATCGGTCTCGACATCGGCGGCAAGGCGCCCTGGGAAGTGGCGGTGGCGGTGATCGCCCAGATCACGGCCGTGGCTCAAGAGGCCCGCTAAAGCACCCAGGCGGGGCAGCCCTTGGCGCGGACGACGGCGAGGGCTTGGCCCAGGCGGCCGAGGTCGAATTCGACCGGCTTGCGTTTCGGCGAGGCCCTGATCCAGATGCGCCGGCCGCCGGTGAGATAGTGAAGCGGCAGAACGGTCTCGCCGCCATTCTTGTCGTCGATCCAGCCACGCTCGGGGAAGATGCCGTTCTTCGCGTCCTCCATGTAGGCGTCGGAGACGGCGTGCGGCTGGCCCAGGTCGATCCGGTAGACAGAGTGGGTGGCCTCCACCCCGGCGCCCAACTCGAAGATCACCGACTGATTGCGCACGTGCATGCCGTGACCGATCAGGGAGCAGGAGAGCTGGCCGGTGAACGGATCCTCGGCGATGACGTAGCGCCAGCCGTGGACATAGCCGTAGCGGTGGATCACCTGGGCCGGCCTGGGCCTGTGGCCGCCGCCATGGTGGTGGCCGAAAAGGCTGAGAGCCATCAAAACCGCCAGCATCTCATCCCTCTCGCCTGCGCGCGAACCTCATAGCCGCCCCAGAGCCAGGACGTCCACTGGCTCGCCGGCCGCCACGGCCCGGGCCCCCGGCGCGCGGCGCAGAAGGGCGTCGGCGCGGGCGAAGACGGTGACCAGGGAGGAATCCTGGTCGGGGAAGGGATGGGCGGTGAGATCGCCGGCCGGTCCGTGCTGCAGAGCCGCGCGCATCCAGTGCTCGCGATCGCCGTTGGCGGGGAGGGCGACGCCGGCGCGGGCCGCGAAGAGCGGCAAGGCCGGGTCGGCGCCCTCGAGCGCGGCGAGGAGAGGGCGCAGAAAAAGCTCGGCGCAGACCAGCGCCGAGGCCGGATTGCCGGGCAGGCCGAGGACGCGACGGCCGTCGGCGAGATGGCCGAACCAGGTCGGCTTGCCAGGGCGCAGGGCGACGCTTTCCACGCCCAGCTCGAGGCCGAGGCGAGCCAGGGCCGGCTTGACGAGGTCGTGGTCGCCCACCGAGGCTCCGCCGATGGTCACCACCACGTCGCCGCCGGCCCCCGCGACGGCCGCCGCAATGGCGTCCTCGTCATCACCGGCGATCGCCAGGGCGATCGGGTCGCCTCCCAGGCGCTCGATGAGGGCGCAAAGGGCGCTCGTCCCGGAATTGTAGATCTGGAACGGGCCGACGGGATCGCCGGGGGCCACGACTTCCTCGCCGGTGGCGAGGACCGCGACGCGCGGGCGGCGGAAAACGCTCAGCCGGGCCATGCCGGCCGCCGCCGCCAGGGCGAGGCGCCACGGATCGAGCCGCACGCCCGCCGCCAGCAGCACGTCACCGGCGCGGAAGTCCTGGCCGGCGGGGCGGACGTGGTGTCCAGGCTCGCTGGCCGGGACCGACACCGCCTCGCCGTCGCGCGTGGCCTCCTCTTGGATCACCACCGTGTCGGCGCCGGAGGGAACGGCCGCGCCGGTGAACACCCGCACCGCTTCGCCGGCCCCCACCTCTCCGGCGTAGCCGTGGCCGGCGGCGCTCTCGCCGACGACCCTCAAGGTCCCGGGGGTGTCGGCGGCGCGCGCCGCCCAGCCGTCCATGGCCGAGGCGGCGAACGGCGGCTGAGCGCGGGGAGCGATGATGTCGGCGGCCAGGACGCGGCCGCGGGCCCCGGCGAGGGGCCTCTCCTCGCTGCCCAGGGGCGCGGCATAGGCGAGCATCGCCGCCCGCGCCGCCTCCACGCTCATTAGCTTCACGTGGCGCGCCAGTCGCCCGAGGCGCCGCCGCGCTTCTCGATCAGCCGCACGGCCTCGACCACCATGCCGCGCTCGGCGGCCTTGAGCATGTCGTAGAGGGTCAGACACGCCACGGCGACGGCGGTGAGGGCCTCCATCTCCACCCCGGTGGGCCCGGTCGTCCCGACCACGGCGGTGACCGCGAGGCCGGCGTCATCGGCCTCGACCTTGACCTCGATACGGCTCAGCGCCAGGGGGTGGCACAGGGGAATGAGGTCGGCTGTGCGCTTGGCGGCCATCACCCCGGCGATCTCGGCGGCGGCCCGCACATCGCCCTTGCGACCCCCGCCGCTGAGCGCCAGTTCGCGGGTCGCCGGGCTCATCCGAACCCGGCCCGAAGCCGTCGCCTCTCGGGCGCTCGCGGCCTTGGCCGAGACATCGACCATCCGCGCCCGCCCTTCGCTGTCGAGGTGGGTGAGGCGGCTCATTTTTCGGCAAGGCGCGGCATCAGCTCGACCATGTTGCAGGGGCGGTGGCGGCTGTCGAGTTGGGCCGCGATGACCTTGTCCCAGCCGTCGCGGAC
>DASXIE010000089.1:0-40813 GCA_036498165.1 Caulobacteraceae bacterium | reverse complement strand
GCCGCTTCGCGCAGCATGGCCACCGCGTCGGCCCCGTTGCTCGGGCAGGCGATGATCAGACCCGGAATGTCGCGCAGCACGGCGATGGAATTGTCGTTGTGGAAATGGCCGCCGAAACCCTTCTGATAGCCGAGGCCGGCGACACGCACGATCAGCGGGTTGGTGAACTGGCCGTTGGAGAAGAAGGGCAGGGTGGCCGCCTCGCCGCGCAGCTGATCCTCGGCGTTGTGGAGATAGGCCAGGAACTGGATCTCGACGATCGGAGCGATGGCGTTGTGGGCCAGTCCCATGGCCAGACCGAGGATCGACTGCTCGTCCAGCAGGGTGTTGATCACCCGGCTGGCGCCGAAGCGGGCGTGGAGCTTGGCGGTGACGTTGTAGACCCCGCCCTTGGGGCCAATGTCCTCGCCGGCCAGGACGATCTCGCGGTGGGCCAGCATGAGATCGGCGAGGGTCCAGTTGATCAGCCTGGCCAGGTGCTGCGGCTTGTCCATGCCCAGCTCGCCCTTGAAAAGGGCGGCGCGAGCCTCCGGCGCCGGCGGCGGGGTCGGCTCGGGCGTACGGCGGGGCGGGATGACGCTGTCCATGACCTCGGCGGCGGTGGTGTTTTTCGGCCGCTTGACGGCTTCCTCGGCGACCCGGCGGACCGCAGCCTCGGTATCACTGTAGATCTCGGCGATCTCTGCCGGACCAAGGATGCCCCGCGAGGCCAGGAGGGCGGCGGTGCGCAGAAGAGGATCGGCCGCCTCCGCCGCCTCGATCTCCTCCTTGCTGAGGTAGGCGGCCTGGACGTCGGAACCGGCGTGGCCGTAGAGGCGAACGCAGGTCATGTGCAGGAAGACCGGCCGGCGCTTGCGGCGCGCATAGTCCAGCGCCTCGGTCGCGGCGCGATGGGTGTCGATCACGTCGAGGCCATCGCACTTCAGGTAATGGAGTGCCGGGCGAGATGAGAAGGCGGCCTCGATCCAGCCGCGCGGCGTGCGCACCGAGATTCCGATGCCGTTGTCCTCGCAGACAAAGACGATCGGCATCGCCCCGCCCTGGAAGGCCGTCCAGGCGGCCGCGTTGATCGCCCCCTGCGCCGTCGAGTGGTTGGCGGAGGCGTCGCCGAAGCTGGCGAGGATCACGGCGTCGTCGGCCAGGGGCTTGTCTTTCAGCCCAAGCGCCTTGGCGAGGCCCACGGCATAGGCCGCGCCCATGGCCTTAGGCAGGTGCGAGGCGATGGTGCTGGTCTGCGGCGGGATGAAAAGCGCCTTGCTGCCCAGCACCTTGTGGCGGCCGCCGGAAATCGGATCCTCCGCCGAGGCCGCGAAGCTGAGCAGCATGTCCCAGGTCGGGGTCTGGCCGGGAACCTGGCGGGCGCGATGGATCTGGAAGGCGGCGTCGCGGTAGTGCAGGAAGGCCATGTCGTCGACGCGCGTGGCCTCGGCGAGCGCGGCCATGCCTTCGTGGCCGGAACTGGCGATGGTGTAGAACCCTTCGCCGCGGGCCTGCAGGGCGCGGGCGACGCGGTCGAGCTGGCGGCTCAGGACCTGGGAGCAGAAGATGTCCACCAGCCGGGCCGGCGAGAGGGCGCCCATGTCCTCGGCCTCGTTGCGACGGGCGCAATCGAGGTTCGCCACGCCTCGCAAGAAGCGGCGATGCACGGCCTCGGCTGGATCCATGGAAAAGCCCTATGCGCCCCCGCGCGGGGCCGATTCAAGCCGGCTGGCGGCGCGAGTGGCGCGGTAGCACCGCCAGGGCTCGCCCGGCAAGGTCGCGGTCAGCTCAGCGTCAGCCCCTCCAGCCGGCCGTCGGCCCGCCAGGCGGCGAGCTTTTCGAAGAAGCGGATCGGGCCGCCACCATACATTTCGGAGAAGAAGCCCTGGCGGTTCCCGACTGCCCCTTCGCTGTTGTAGTAGCCGGGCGTGCACTCGGCGTAGAACCGCTGCCCCAGGCGGGCTAGATCGCGGATCTCGCTCACGTAGTCAGCCTCGGCCTCGATGGTCGGCTCGATGACGGAGCGGCCGCGGGCCTGGGCCTCGCTGACCATGTAGGCCACGTGGTTGGCCTGCTCGTTCAGGGCATGGGGTACGCTGATGGTGATCGCGGTCTGGGTGAAGCCGAGGAAGAAGCAGTTGGGGAAACCGTGGGCGGTGAGGCCGTGCAGGGTCTTCAACCCATCGGCCCAATGCTCGGAGAGGGTCAGGCCGCCGCGGCCGACGATGTCGTAGCCGGCCCGCCGGGTGTAGGAGGTGCCGACCTCAAAACCGGTGGCGAAGATCAGGCAGTCGACCTCGTATTCGCGGCCGCCCGCCACCACGCCGCGGGCGGTGAGGCGGTCGACGCCTTTGCCTTCGGTGTCGACGAGGGTGACGTTGGGCCGGTTGAACGTGTCCAGATATTCGTCGTGGAAGCACGGCCGCTTGCAGAACTGCCGGTACCAGGGCTTGAGGGCCTCGGCGACCGCCGGGTCGGCGACCATGGCCTCGGCGCGGGCACGCACGGCGTTCATCTTGCGGTAATCGGCCAGGACCATCAGCTCGGCCCGTTCTTCCCGGGTGAGGCGCCGACCAAGCTTGCGGGCGGCCTGCTTGGCGGCGGTTCCGGTGAGGTTGCGGAAGATGTCGGTCCAGCCGTCGTGGACGAGGTCGACCTCCTGGTCGCCGCCGCTGACCAGGATGTTGAAATTGTCCATCCGCCGCTTCTGCCAGCCCGGTTCGAGGGCGGCGGCCCAGGCCGGATCGGTGGGGGCGTTGTTGCGCACGTCCACCGACGAGGGAGTGCGCTGGAAGACATAGAGCTGCTTCGCGCTCGCCCCTAGGTGCGGCACGCACTGGATGGCCGTGGCTCCGGTGCCGATGATGCCGACGGTTTTGTCGGCCAGGCCGGTCAGGTTTCCGGAGCTGTCGCCGCCGGTGTAGGCGTAATCCCAGCGGCTGGTGTGGAAGGTGTGGCCCTCGAACGCCTCGATGCCGGGAATGCCCGGCAGCTTGGGCCGCGACAGCGGGCCGTTGGCCATGGCGACATACTTGGCGGTGAAGGCGTCGCCGCGGGTGGTGCGGATGAGCCAGCGGCAGGCGGCCTCGTCCCAGGCCAGCTCTGTGACGCCGGTCTGCAACAGGGCGTCGTCGTAGAGGCGATAGCGCCTGGCGATGCTGCGGCTGTGCTCGAGGATCTCCGGAGCGAAGGAATATTTGTGCTTGGGGACGTAGCCGAGCTCCTCGAGCATCGGCAGGTAGACGTAGGACTCCACGTCGCACATGGCGCCTGGATAGCGGTTCCAGTACCAGGTGCCGCCGAAGTCGCCGCCGTTCTCGACCATGCGGATGGATTCGAAGCCCGCCTCGCGCAGGCGCGCGCCCATCAGGAGGCCGCCGAACCCGCCGCCGATCACCGCGAACTCGACGTGGTCGAAAACCGGCGCGCGGCTGAAGCCCGGCTGGACATAGGGATCGTCGATGTAGTGGGAGAACTCGGCCTTGACCTCGACGTACTGGCCGATGCCGTCCTCGCGCCGGCGCCTGTCGCGCTCGGCGAGGTATTTGGCGTGCAGGGCGTCGGGATCGAAGTCGATCTCGCCGATCAGTTTGGCGATCTGTGGATCAATCTTGGCCACGTGGAACTCCCCGGTCGGTCAGCGATTGTATGATCCTAGGAGTCGGGGACAAGAGGGGTGGTTACGAACATCCGCGGGCGGGGGTCCATATCGCAGTGGAATTCCCTCCCGATTGGGAATAGGGCGGTAGCCGCCGTCTGGCGCCATCGCGCCGGCGGCGCACCGTTCAGGGGCGGGAGCAAGGCGGCGTCGTATGACAGCCTGATCCTTCGCGCGCCCGCCCAGACCCGCCAGCCATATCCTCTCGCCCACACTTCGCCTCTTCCGTGACCTATCGGTGCGCCATGCCTCCAGCCAAAAGCCTCCAAGCCGCAGATCAAGCCGTCATCGAAGCCCCGCCGATGCCGACGGAACGCAAGCCTTTGCTCAACGGCGGGGGCGAGCCGGCCCCGGCTCTCGACCTGCAGCATCTTCTCGACGTCATGCAGGCGGTGCGGGCCGGTGACTTCTCCGCCCGCCTGCCCAGCCGTGACAGCGGCGTCGGCGGCCGCGTGGCCCAGGCGTTCAACGACATCGTCGCCGCCAACCAGCGCATGGCCCAACAGCTCGCCCAGGTCGGCAACGTGGTCGGCCGCGAGGGCAAGACCAAGTCAAGGGTGCGCTTCGGTCTGGCCGAGGGTTCGTGGGGCGACATGGAGGAGTCGGTCAACACCCTGATCGACGATCTTCTGTGGCCGACCGCCCAGGTGACCCGCAGCATCTCGGCCGTGGCCAAGGGCGATCTCTTGCAGACCGTGCCGCTGGACGTCGACGGCCGGCCGCTGAAAGGCGAGTTCCTGCGCTCGGCGACCATCGTCAACGCCATGATCAAGCAGCTGAACGTGTTCACCTCCGAGGTGACGCGGGTGGCGCGAGAGGTCGGCACCGACGGCAAGCTCGGCGGCCAGGCCCAGGTCAGCGAGGTGACCGGGGTGTGGAAGGACCTGACGGAGTCGGTGAACTCCATGGCCTCCAACCTCACCGCCCAGGTGCGCAATATCGCCGAGGTGACCATCGCGGTGGCCAACGGCGACCTCTCCAAGAAAATCACTGTCGACGTGCGCGGCGAGTTCCTCCAGCTCAAGGAGGCGACCAACACCATGGTCGATCAGCTGCGCTCGTTCGCCGCCGAGGTGACGCGGGTGGCCCGCGAGGTCGGCACCGAGGGCAAGCTGGGCGGCCAAGCCATCGTTCCGGGCGTCGCCGGCACCTGGAAGGACCTCACCGACTCGGTGAACGCCATGTGCGGCAACCTCACCTCCCAGGTGCGCAGCATCGCCCTGGTGACCACCGCCGTCGCGCGCGGCGACCTTTCCCGCAAGATCACCGTCGACGTGTCCGGCGAGATCCTCGAGCTGAAAGAGACCATCAACACCATGGTCGACCAGCTCAACGCCTTCGCCTCGGAAGTGACGCGCGTCGCCCGCGAGGTTGGCACCGAGGGCAAGCTCGGCGGCCAGGCCCAGGTGCCGGGCGTCGCTGGGACCTGGAAGGACCTCACCGACAACGTCAATTCCATGGCCTCGAACCTCACCGCCCAGGTTCGGAACATCGCCGAGGTGTCGACCGCCATCGCCAACGGCGACCTTTCCCGCAAGATCACCGTCGACGTGCGCGGCGAGATCCTTCAGCTGAAGGAGACGCTGAACACCATGGTCGACCAGCTCAACGCCTTCGCGGGCGAGGTGACGCGGGTGGCGCGCGAGGTGGGGACGGAAGGCCGGCTCGGCGGCCAGGCCCAGGTGCCGGGCGTGGCGGGGACGTGGAAGGACCTCACCGAGAACGTCAACTCCATGGCCTCGAACCTCACCACCCAGGTGCGCAACATCGCCGAGGTGTCGACCGCCATCGCCAACGGCGACCTTTCCCGCAAGATCACCGTCGACGTGAAGGGCGAGATCCTGGAGCTGAAGAACACCATCAACACCATGGTCGACCAGCTCAACGCCTTCGCCGGCGAGGTAACCCGCGTCGCCCGCGAAGTCGGCACCGACGGCCGCCTGGGTGGCCAGGCCAAGGTGCCCGGCGTCGCCGGGACCTGGAAGGACCTCACCGACTCGGTGAACTTCATGGCCGGCAACCTCACCGACCAGGTGCGCAACATCGCCGACGTGGCGACCGCCATCGCCAGCGGCGACCTTTCCAAGAAGATCACCGTCGACGTGCGCGGCGAGATTCTTCAGCTGAAGGAGACGCTCAACACCATGGTCGATCAGCTGCGCTCCTTCGCCGGGGAAGTGACCCGGGTGGCGCGCGAGGTGGGGACGGAAGGCAAGCTCGGCGGCCAGGCCCAGGTGCCGGGCGTGGCGGGGACGTGGAAGGACCTCACCGACAACGTCAACCTGCTGGCGGCCAACCTGACCACCCAGGTGCGCAACATCGCCGAGGTCTCCACCGCCATCGCCAACGGCGACCTTTCCCGCAAGATCACCGTCGACGTGAAGGGCGAGATCCTGGAGCTGAAGAACACCATCAACACCATGGTCGACCAGCTCAACGCCTTCGCTGGCGAGGTGACGCGGGTGGCCCGCGAGGTCGGCACCGAAGGACGGCTGGGCGGCCAGGCCAAGGTGCCCGGCGTGGCCGGAACCTGGAAGGACCTCACCGATACGGTCAACGTCATGGCCGCCAACCTGACCGAGCAGGTGCGCGGCATCGTCAAAGTGGTCACGGCGGTCGCCAACGGCGATCTGAAGCAGAACCTGGCCATGGCCTCGAAGGGCGAAGTGGCCGCCCTCGCCGAGACGATCAACAACATGACCGAGACCCTGGCGACCTTCGCCGACCAGGTGACGTCGGTGGCCCGCGAGGTCGGCGTGGAGGGCCGGCTGGGCGGTCAGGCCAACGTGCCCGGCGCGGCCGGGACGTGGAAGGATCTCACCGGCAACGTCAATCTGCTGGCCGCCAATCTGACCACCCAGGTCAGGGCCATCGCCGAGGTGGCCACCGCCGTCACCAAGGGCGACCTGACCCGATCGGTCCAGGTCGAGGCACGCGGCGAGGTGGCTGAGCTGAAAGACAACATCAATACGATGATCGTCAATCTGCGCCTGACCACCGACCAGAACACCGAACAGGACTGGCTGAAGACCAATCTGGCCCGGTTCACCAACATGCTTCAGGGCCGGCGCGACCTGGGCGCGGTCGGGCAGATGCTGCTCGCCGAGCTGGCCCCGCTCGTCGAGGCCCAAAACGCCGTGCTCTATCAGGTCGATACGCCGGTCGAGGCCCCGCCAAGCCTGCGCCTCCTGAGCGCGTACGCCGACCATCCGGGGGAGGGCCATCCCGAGCGGCTGCAGATCGGCGAAGGGTTGATCGGCCAGTGCGCCCGTGACGGCCGCCGCAAGATGCTGACCGACCTGCCGGAGAACGTCGTGCCGATCCGCTCGGGCGTCTTCCAGGCCCAGCCGAAGAACGCCGTGGTCCTCCCGGTTCTGTTCGAGGGCCAGGTCAAGGCGGTGATCGAATTGGCCGCCCTCTCGGCCTTCACCGAGCTGCAGCTCTCCTTCCTCGAACAGCTCACCGGCGGCATCGGCATCGTGCTCAATTCCATCGAGGCGACCATGCAGACCGAGGGGCTGCTCACCCAGTCGCAGCAGCTCGCCGCCGAACTTCAGACTCAACAGCGCGAGCTTCAGCAGACCAACGAACAGCTCGAGCAGAAGGCCCAGCAACTGGCCGAGCGCAACGTCGAGGTCGAGGCCAAGAACCAGGAGATCGAACAGGCCCGCCGGGCCCTCGAGGAGAAGGCCACCGAACTGGCCCTCACCTCTAAGTACAAGTCGGAGTTCCTGGCCAACATGAGCCACGAGCTCAGGACGCCGCTCAACTCGATCCTGATCCTCGGCCAGCAGCTGCAGGACAATCCCGACGGGAACCTCAGCGCCAAGCAGGTCGAGTTCGCCCGCACCATCCATGGGGCCGGGACCGATCTTCTCAATCTGATCACCGATATCCTCGACCTCTCCAAGATCGAGTCCGGGACGGTGTCGGTGGACGCCGAGGAAATCCCCTTCACCGGCCTTCTGGAGACGATGGCCCGGCCCTTCCGCCACGAGGCGGAGAACCGCGGCCTTTCCTTCGATGTCCAGCTGGCGACCAAGCTCGAGCCGAGCATCATCACCGATTCCAAGCGCCTGCAGCAGGTGCTCAAGAACCTGCTCTCCAATGCCTTCAAGTTCACCGCCCGCGGCGGGGTGAAGCTGACCGTCTACCCGGCGCAGAGCGGCTGGAGCCCCGATCACCCGACGCTGCGGCAGTCCCCCTCGGTGGTCGCCTTCGAGGTCCGCGACACCGGGATCGGCATCCCGCCGGAGAAGCAGAAGATCATCTTCGAGGCCTTCCAGCAGGCCGACGCCGGCACCAGCCGCAAGTACGGTGGCACTGGGCTCGGCCTGGCGATCAGCCGCGAACTGGCCGGGCTCCTGGGCGGCGAAATCCAGCTGCACAGCGCGCCGGACGAGGGCTCGATCTTCACCCTCTACCTGCCGCTGACCTATGTCGGGCCCCAGGCAACGGCTGCCCGTCCGCCGATCGAGACGCGAGCCCTGCTCGAAACCACCGACTCCATGGCCAGCCGCCTCGCCGAGCGCGTCGAGGTCGTGGCCGACGACCGCCTGGACATCGCCACGGGCGATCCGCTGCTGCTGATCGTCGAAGACGATCCGCACTACGCCCGGGTGATGGTCGATCTGGCCCGCGAGCGCGGCTTCAAGGTGCTGGTCGCCATGCGCGGGGCCGACGCCCTGGCCCTGGCGCGGGAGTACAAGCCCACAGCCGTGTCGCTGGACGTGTTCCTGCCCGACATGCTCGGTTGGACGGTGCTCAGCCAGCTCAAGCAGGACCCCGCCACCCGCCACATTCCGGTGCAGATCGTCACCCTTGACGAGGACCGCCAGCACGGCCTCGCCCGCGGCGCGTTTTCGTTCCTAGGCAAGCCCACCTCGATGGAGGGCCTCCAGGAGGCTCTGAACCGGATCAAGGCCTTCGCCGAGCCGCGGCGCAAACGCCTCTTGATCGTCGAGGACAACCCCGACGAGCAACTCAGCGTCAGCGAACTGCTGGCCCACGACGACATCGATATCGAGACCGTCGGCTCCGGGGCCGAGGCGCTGGAACGACTGCGCGCCGCTCCGGCCGATTGCATTGTCCTCGACCTGCGCCTGCCGGACATGTCCGGTTTCGAGGTCCTCGAACATCTCAAGGAGGACAAAGCCCTGGCCGACACGCCGGTGGTTGTCTTCACCGGCCGCGAGTTGACCGCCGAGGAGGACGCCAACCTTCACACCATGGCCCGCAGCGTGGTGGTCAAGGGGGTCGAATCGCCCGAGCGGCTGCTCGACGAGACCGCGCTTTTCCTGCACCGCGTGGTCGCCGACCTGCCGGCCGAGAAGCAGGCCATGCTCGAGCGGCTGCACTCCTCCGACGACGACCTCATGGACCGCACGGTCTTGTTGGTGGACGACGATGCGCGCAACATCTTCGCCCTTTCCAGTGTTCTGGAGCGACGCGGGATGAAGGTGCTCACCGCCACCACGGGGAGCGAAGCGGTCACCATTGTCGAGAACCACCCGGATGTGGCGATCGTGCTGATGGACATCATGATGCCCGGCATGGACGGCTTCGAGACCATGCAGGTCATAAGGTCGAACCCGGCTTTCCGCCGGCTGCCGATGATCGCCCTCACCGCCAAGGCGATGAAGGGAGACCGCGAAAAGTGCCTGCAGGCCGGGGCGTCGGACTACTTGGCCAAGCCGGTCAACACCGAGCAGCTCCTTTCGGCCCTTCGCATGTGGCTGCATCGCTGAGCGTGATGAAAACCAGCGGCCATCCCAATCCGGTCAAGATCCTTCTGGTCGATGACCAGCCGGCCAAGCTGCTCAGCTACGAGATCATTCTGGCCGGTCTTGGGGAGACGCTGATCAAGGCCGCCTCGGCCCGCGAAGCGCTCGAGCAACTGCTGCGCCACGACGTGGCGGTGGTGCTCATCGATGTCCAGATGCCCGAACTGGACGGCTTCGAACTCGCGGCGATGATCCGCGAGCACCCGCGGTTCGAGCAAACGGCGCTCATTTTCGTCTCGGCGATCCATCTGTCGGACTTCGACCGGATCAAGGGCTATGAGGCGGGGGGCGTCGACTACATCCCGGTGCCGGTGGTTCCCGAGGTGCTGCGCGCCAAGGTCCGGGTGTTCGCCGAGCTGCATCGCAAGACGCGCGAATTGGAGCGGCTCAACAGCGAGCTCGAGCGGCGCGTGGACGAGCGCACCGCCGCCTTGGAGGCCTCGGCCGCCGAACTGAAATTCCTCAATGATCAGCTGGAGACGCGGATCGGCGAGCGGACAAGAGAGCGCGAAGAGGCTCTGGCCCAGCTTTTCGAGGCCCAGAAGATCGACACCATCGGCCAGCTCACCGGCGGGGTGGCGCACGACTTCAACAACCTGCTGATGGCGATCGGCAGCAGTCTGCACATTCTCGACAAGCGGCTGGGCGATGATGCGGTGGCGCGCCGCCTGGTGGAAAACGCCGCCAAGGCGACCGACCGCGGAGCGGCGCTCACCCAGCGCCTCCTGGCGTTCGCGCGGCGCCAGGACCTGCGCCCGGAGCGGGTGGACGTGCGCGATCTGGTCGGCGGCATGAAGGATCTGCTTTCCCGGACCCTGGGACCCGGGGTGCGGCTGCGCGAGGAGATGCCCGACGCCCTGCCCGAAGTGCTCATTGACGCCAACCAGCTCGAGCTGGCCCTCTTGAACCTGTGCGTGAATTCACGCGACGCCATGCCGGATGGCGGGACCATCACCCTCGCGGCCGCCGCCCACGGCCCGCAGCGCGAGCGGGCCCCGGCCGACCTCGCGCCGGGCGCCTATGTGCGGATCAGCGTCGCCGATACCGGCGTGGGCATGAGCGCGGAGGTGCTGGGCCATGCAGCCGAGCCTTTCTTCACCACCAAGGGGGTCGGCAAGGGGACTGGGCTGGGTCTGTCCATGGCCCACGGCCTGGCCGCCCAGTCCGGCGGGATGCTGACCCTTTCGAGCCGGCCGGGCGAAGGCGCCGAGGTCAGCCTGTGGATTCCCCAGGCCCCGCCGGCCCGCCGCGCCGCCCGGCGCAAGGCCGAACCGGCCACGACCGAGGCGGGCGGCGCCTTCCGCGCCTGCACGGTGATGGTGGTCGATGACGATCCCCTCGTGTCGGCGGGCACCGTCGCCATGCTGGAAGACCTCGGTCACGCCGCGGTGGAGGCCGGTTCGGGCGCCGAGGCGCTTAGCCTTCTAGAGGGCGGACTCGAAATCGACCTGCTCCTCACCGACCACGCCATGCCCCAAATGACCGGCCTGGAACTCGCTCGCCGCCTGCGCGATCTGCGCCCCGGCCTGCAGGTCATTCTCGCCACCGGCTACGCCGACCTGCCGCGCCCCGCCGAAGGCGATCTTCCCCGCCTGGCCAAGCCATTCAGGCAGGACGAACTGGCCCGTCTGCTGGCCCGCCATGCCTTCCCGGCCGAGCGCCCCCCCAAGGCGCGGCTGGCCTGATCGGCGCGAAAATCTTTCCGCGGCCAAGCTGGCGGGAACAGGGGCTCCTGTTAATCGTTTCATCAAGCTGCGGTGGGGCTCTCCACAGGAGTCGGGAATGACCCTCTCAAAAAGCTTGCTGGTGAAAGGCGCCATGGCCGGGCTTGTTTCGGCCGGGGTGCTCGCCATCTCGACGGCGGCCGTGGCCAAGACCTATGTGGTCTGCAACCAGTACGATGAATGCTGGCGGGTGCACGAGCACTACACCACCTACCCGGCGGACGTGAAAATCGTCTATCACGACGATGCCTGGTGGGCGACGCATGAGCACGACACCCACGTGCACTATCGTCTTCTGGCCGATCCGACCGACGATCACGGCTGGTACGACAAGGACGGCGTGTGGCATCCCTTCGCGCCGTAGTCGTTCCGTTCTAAACTGAAACTCACATTCTCGGCCCGGGCGATTCGTCGTCCGGGCCGAGGCACATCTTAGGTCCCCGGCAGGTGGAACGGCATCCCGAAGGGACTGCCGCGTTTCTTTTCCGGCTCGGCCTTCTTGCCGGCCGCCAAGCGGCAATCATTGCCCAGGGCCTCGTCGCCGTATGACAGGCATTGGCCCAGGTAGCGTTCCACGTCGTCGTTGCGCCCCGCCTGGCGTGACACGGCGATCAGCAGCGACATGAACGGCTTGGGATCGTGATTGAAGGTGGCGATGCCGCGCTGGATGATCTGGAAGGCGCGGTCGTTCTGCTTGGTGCGATAGAGCATCCGCACGTGATCGAGATAGCCGTCCACCGTCTGGTCCGGACTGGCGTGGGCGGCCATGAACAACTGGTCGGCGGCGGCCGGATCGCCCATGTCGTCGCGCAGGCGGGCGGCCTCGTTCAGCACCAGGGGGGCGCTGCGGAAGCTGGTCTTGACAGCCCTGCCCATGGCCGCCGTCGCGGTGGCGTAGTCGCCGGCGGCGCGGGCCTTCTTGGCCTCGGCGACCGCGTCAACGGCGATCTTGCCCTGTGCGTATTCGGGCGCCGCGCGGACCTGGCCCAACCAGACGTGCTGTTCGTCGCGAAGCGGCGCGCCGGCGGGATAGGCGTCGGCGGAATACTGCGCCACGCCGCGCTTGCGCTCCTCTGGCGGGCGATGCTGCGGCTCGGCCTGCTGGTTGGCGACGGCCATGCCGAGCGCCATGCGGCCCGCCCCGGCCAGGAGGCCTGAGCGCAGGCTGCCGGGATTGAATCCGCCGGCCAGGAAGGAAGTGGCGGTCCCCACGCTGACCACCTGGCCCAGCTGGCTCTTGAGCTGGCTCTGCAGGCTGTCTGTCAGGGTCGCGCGCTTCTGCTGGTCGGCGGAAATGCTGTCGAAGACCCGCGCCGAGGCGGCGTCGGCGGCGAAAGCCGCCGCTTGCGACAGGTCGAAACCGATGCAGTCGGCCTCGTCCTCCTGCGCCCGCGTATGCCCAGGCTCGGCGGTGGCCCCGACCAGGAAATGCAGCAGGTCGTTGGTCGCCCCGGCCTTGGCGGCAGCCCCGACGACGGAGGAACTGGCGCCCGCCGCTCCCAGGGCGGCCCCGACCAGGAAGGCCTGGCCGAGCTTGCTGGCCAGCTGCGGCTTCTTCTCGGCCACCACGGAGTTGAAATGGCCAAGGCGCAGGTGGCCGAGTTCGTGGGCCAGCACGAAGGCCACCTCGTCGTCGGACTGGGCCTGGTCGAGCAGGCCGAAGGCGACCACGATGGAGCTGTCGGGCAGGGAATAGGCGTTGTAGTAGTCGACGCCCAGGATGTGGACCTGGACCGGGGTCTTGCCATAGGGCCAGCGAGCGTCCAGGCGGCCGAGTAGGGCCAAGACCCTGGCCTCGGTTTGGGGCATGCGCAGCCGCGCGGCCTGGTATTGGCCGAGATTGACGGCATCGGACGCGAGCCCCAGCGATCCAGACGCGCCGGCGCTCGTCGGGCCGCCGAGATTGCGGCTCGCCACCTGCTTGACGAACGGCCCGGGTTTTCCGGAGACCGAGAACCCCCCGCCGCCGCGCGGGGCGGCGCGGGCCGAAACCGCCATCCCGCCCGCGGCCAGGGCCCCGAGGGCGACCGACCGGCGCGACGGCTTCATCGGCTGGGTTTCTTGCAGTCCGAGGCCCCGCCAAGGCCCATGTTGGTGGCGGCGTAGGCCGTTCCCGAGGCGCGCGCTGAACTCTGCACGGGGGCGCAGGCGGCGTTGACGCCGGTGGTCTGGACATCCAGGCCGCGCAGGAAGACGACCTTGCCGCCCTGGCGGATGCCGACGCTGCCGCCGACCCCCATGACCACGATCGGAGCGGGAAGCTTGATTTCGCTGGCGGTCAGGACGCCGGTGGGCTGGCCCTTGTCGTCGAAGGTTCGCAGCTGCGGACGCAGCGCCTTGGTCACGGAGCCGCCGGCGGCGGCGAGCCCGGGGACGAGCAACAGTGCGGTAAGGACAAGACTAGATCTCAGCATGACCGGGAGTCTCCTTGGCGGTGGCGGTGGCGGTTGCAGAGGTAGGCGGCGAAGGGCGCGGCCGCCTTGGGGCCACCAGGCGGTCCTCCTCGAATTTGAGCCAGCGGCGGGCCAGGCGGGCGAGCGCCAGAGTTCGACGCACCGTCGGCAGGTGTTCCACCGAGCCGATGATGTCGGCGGGCAGGGTCTGGCGGGTGGCGTAGAACAAAAAGCCAAGCGCGCAGAAGGAGATGCCAATCCAGTTGATCGGGGCGCGATGGGCGTAGGTGACCCCGACCCAGGTGGCGACGATGACCACGGTGATCGAGGTGGCGAACATCATCGCATAGAGCGGACAGTAGACCTTGGCGCTCAGGCGCGCCTCGGCGCCCTTGGCCACGGCCTGGTCCAGGAGGTTGTTGCGGAGCATCACGCCGAGGACGCCGCAAAAGGCCAGGGCGGCGACCAGCAGGCTCTTGAGGAGGTCGGAGTCGAGCAGCATTGCGGCGTTGCGCCGATAGTCGGCCCCGTCCTCGATGAGATTATCGAGGGCCATGGCGTGGTACTGGACCCCGGGCGCCTGGCCATGGACCGGCGACTCGACCCAATCGTTCGACGCCCTGAACTGGCCGCCGACCATCACCATCCTCCCCGCGAGCAGACGTTTGAGATCACCGCTTCTCAGGCCCAGCCCGGCCACCATCCGATCATAGCCCAAAGTCAGGGCGTAAGGACACTCCTGGCGCGTTCCGGTCCCCGGACCCCGCAAGCCGGCGAGCTGCTCCATCAACCGCTGGCGCCATCCGGCCCCTTCGCCGCGGCACGGGGCTGGCCGGCCGGTGACCGCCGCGGTCATCGCCAGGTAGTCAGGATCCGGCCGCGAACCCCAGACCACGTCCATCGGGGCGCCGAAGGCGGCGTCGGCGGCCGGCGCCACGGCCGCGCCGATCGCCCGCGCCGACAGGGCGGCCCTCGCCTGGCCGCGGACCTGCTTGAACAGGGCCTCGCCGCAAGCGTCGGCGCGCCGCAGGCACCAGGCCGCGTACATCGCCATGGCCGGGGAGACATCGAAGCCATGGACCCCCAGGCTTGCGGCGGTCTGGGGCGGAAAGTCATAGTGGGTGACAAGGGGATAGGCGTGTTCGCCGACCACGGCGGGGGCAAGCACCGCTATGCCGTCCAGGCGGTGCTGGATGTCGGTGTAGAGCGGCACGTCGGTCGGCGAGGGCTTGGCGAAGATGATCGGCGTGCCTCCGGCGGCCAGGACGCAGGCGATCTTGACCAGTGGGCCGACGTGGCAGCCGGGCGCGCCGGCCCAGGCCTTGGCGTGTGTGGCGGCGGCGACACCGGCCAGGAAGGTCGGGAATCCCTCGCCCGGCCCACCCTGGCCGGTATAGACAAAATCGACATAGAGGGCCGCCGGCGGCTCGCCGCCGACCGTCATCAGGTCATCCAGCATGGTCCATTGCTGGTCGTAGGTGGGTGGGAAGCGGTTCCACCCGAAACTCCGCATGGCCTGCATCGAGGCCTCGTCGAGATAGACGACGCTGATCGCCTGCTGGCCTCGCCGGTCGCGGCCGTAATCGGCGGCGGTGATCCGCTGATAGACCTGGTCGGCGAGGCGGTCGGAGGAGGACTCCAGGCCGAAAAGATCGAGCTTGGCCACGCCGTAGGCGGACAGGGCGAGGAGCAGGCTGACCAGAAGCGCCTTGAACAGCCGTCCGGCGATCAGCAACCCATCTTCCTCCCCAGGGTCGAGTCTGTTCGCGTTCGGTGAGGGCAAGTCAAGCGCTGCCGCGCGCTCCGCGTCGTCCAGCCGCGCTCTTGCCAATTTCCGAATACGGGTCAAAGTGCCGGCAATAACTTCATCGAGGGGACTGCTCATGCGTTTGATGATCCTGGCCGCTGTCGCGGCGCTGGCCTTCGCGTCCGCCGCCGACGCCAAGACCTGCAAGGATGCCGCCGGAAAGTACGTGAAGTGTCCGGCCGCGGCCGCCGCCGCGCCGGCCAAGGCCACCAAGGCCGCCGCCGCCGCGGCCAAGAAGGAAGCCAAGGCCGCCAAGAAGGCTCTGCCGGCCTCCGCCAAGGCGACAGCGGCCCGCTGCAAGGACGCCAAGGGCAAGTACATTGCCTGCCCGGCGGCGACGTCCGCCATGGCCGCGGCGCCGGCCGCTCCAACCGCCGCCAAGCCGGCCAAGGCCGCCAAGGCCACGAAGATGGCGAAAGGACCCCACACCGGCCCCGATCACTGCAAGGTGGGCAAGCCGTGTGGTGACGCCTGCATTCCCAAGGACAAGGTCTGCCACAAGGGCTGAACCTTGACGTTCAGTACAAGGAACCGGCGCCCCGATCTTCGGAGATCGCGGGCGCCGTTTTCGTTTTGCGGCGCGGGCGTATAACCTCCTTCAGGGTTCCGCTTGATGGAGACGGCAATGACCCGACGGATCGCCGTGCTGGTCGGCAGCCTTCGCGCAGGCTCCTACAATCGGATGACGGCCAAGGCGCTCATTTCCCTGGCGCCGGACTCCCTGAGCCTCGGCATCGTCGAGATCGCCGACCTGCCGCTCTACAACGAGGATCTTGACAAGGAGGGGGCCCGCCCCGCGCCCTGGACCCGCTTCCGCGACGAGGTGCGGCCCGCCGACGGCTTGCTGTTCGTCACTCCCGAATACAACCGCTCGGTGCCGGGCGGACTGAAGAACGCCATCGACGTCGGCTCACGGCCCTATGGCCAGAGCGTCTTCGACGGTAAGCCCGGAGCGGTGGTCAGCGTCTCGCCCGGCGCGCCGGGCGCCTTCGGCGCCAACCATCATCTGCGCCAATCCCTCGTCTTCCTCAATGTCCCGGCCATGCAGCAGCCGGAGGCCTACATCGGCGGGGCGGCCAAGCGGTTCGGCGAAGACGGAACCCTCACGGACGAAGGCACGAGCAAGCTCCTGACCGGTTTCATCGAGGCCTACGCCCGCTGGGTCGAGCGGTTCGCCTGAACCGGCCGGGGCCAGGAACGGGGCGCGGCGTCCATCGCCTGGTGGTGGTCGGGGCCGGATTCGCCGGCCTGGAGCTGGTCAGGGGCCTCGTGGGCGTCACCGGTCTCGACATCCAACTTCTCGACCGGCGCAACCATCACATCTTCCAGCCGCTGCTCTACCAGGCGGCGACTTCGATCCTGCCGCCCTCTCAGATCGCGTGGGCGATCCGCCAGCTGGTCCGCGATCTGCCCCACGTCACCACCCGGCTGGGCCAGGTGACCGGCGTCGACACGGCGGCCCGGCGGGTCGATCTGGCCGGCGGAGGCTCCCTCGCCTACGACACCCTGGTGCTCGCCACGGGAGCCACCCACGCCTATTTCGGCCACGATGACTGGGCCCCTGTCGCGCCGGGCCTGAAGACCCTCGAAGACGCCACGGCGATCCGCCGACGCATCCTCCTGGCCTTCGAGCGCGCCGAGGCCGGCGACGACGACGTCGAGGCCCTGCTCACCTTCGCCATCGTCGGGGCCGGCCCCACGGGCGTCGAACTGGCCGGGACGATCGCCGAGCTGGCCCGCACCCACCTGCCGGCCGAATACCGCCATATCGACACCCGCCAGGCGAGGGTTCTGCTCATCGAGGCCGGGACGCGGATCCTGCCGGCCTTCGATCCGGCCCTGGCCGCCTACGCCCACGCCGCGCTCATCGACCTGGGGGTCGAGGTTCGGGTCGGCGAGGCCGTCACCGGCTGTGATGTGCACGGGGTGACGACCGCCGCTGGGACGATCGCCGCGCGGACCGTCCTGTGGGCGGCGGGGATCGAGGCCTCGGGCGCGGCCCGCTGGCTCGGCTTGACACCCGACCGGGCCGGCCGCGCCCAGGCGCAGCCCGACCTAACCGCCCCCGGGCTTCCCGAGGTCTTCGTCATTGGCGACACCGCCCTGGTGGCCTGGGAAGGCTCGGCCGCCGTCCCCGGCCTCGCTCCCGCCGCCAAGCAGCAGGGGGCCTATGTGGCCAAGGTGCTTCGCGCCCGCCTGGCCGGGGCCGCGCCGCCGCCGCCCTTCCGCTATCGCCACCAGGGCAGCCTGGCCACCATCGGCCGCAATCGGGCGATCATCGACTTCGGCGCCATCAAGCTGAAGGGCTCGCTCGCCTGGTGGCTGTGGGGCCTGGCCCACATCTACTTCCTGATCGGGGCGCGCAGCCGCCTGGCGGTGGCCACCGACTGGCTGTGGGCCTATGCCAGGAACGACCCGGCGGCGCGGATCATCACCGGCCCGACCGCGCCATGGAGCTAGGGGGCCCGCCATTCGCATTCTCGTCGTCGGCGGCTATGGATTGATCGGCGGCTACGTCGTCGCTCGCCTGGCCGCCCTTGGCCATGAGGTCACCGGCGTCGGCCGGCGCACTGGCGAGGCGGCTCGCCGTCTACCGCAGGCCCGGTGGCTGGAAATCGATCTCGCCAAACAGACGTCCGCTCGCTGGCAAACCACGTTGCAGGGCTTCGACGCCGTGGTGAATTGCGCCGGCGCCCTGCAGGAGAGCCCTCGGGACCGGCTCAGGGCCGCGCATGTGGACGGGGTGCGGGCCCTGGCGGAAGGCGCCCGGCTGGCCGGGGTCCCGCGCCTTGTCCACGTCTCGGCGGCCGGCGCCGAGAAAAGTCCGGGCGCGTTCGGGGCCGCGAAGCGGGACGCCGAAGCGGCGGTTCGCCAGGCCGGTCCCGACTGGATTATTTTGCGGCCGGGCCTGGTGCTGGCGCCTGCCGCCTTTGGAGGAAGCGCCTTGTTGCGCGGACTGGCGGGCTTCCCGCTGGTGATTCCGACGGTCCATGCCAAATCCAAGGTGCAGGTCGTGTCGGCGGGCGACGTCAGCGAGGCGGTCGCCGCCGCCGTGAGCGCGGGCGCGCCGAGCCAGCTGATCGTGGATCTCGTCGCGCGACAGTCCCTGTCGATCGGCGAAATCCTCGTGACGCTGCGCGCCTGGCTTGGCTTGCGACCAGCGCCCCTGGTCCAGCTTCCCGCCGCCGCCGGCCGGCTCGTCGCCACCGTCGCCGGCGGCCTGGCGTGGTTCGGCTGGCGAAGTCCAATGCGCTCGGCCAGTCTCGAGCAACTGAGCCACGGCGTGCGGGGCGAGGCCGGAGCGGCCGAGCGCAGCCTGGGCGTCGCGCCCCGCTCCCTGGCTCAGATTTTGGCCGCCGAACCCTCCGGCGTCCAGGAACGCTGGTTCGCGCGAGCCTATTTTCTCAAGCCGCTGATCCTGGCCGTTCTGTCGTTGTTCTGGATCGCTTCGGGCGTCATCGGCCTGATTGCGGCGCAAACGGCCGCGACGACGCTGACCAGGGCCGGATTCGGGGCGGCGGCGGGCCTGACCATCGTCAAGGCCGGTTCCGTCCTCGACATTGCTCTGGGGATCGGCGCCGCGTATCGCTCGACCGCGCGGGCGGCGCTCCTGGGCATGCTGGCGGCCTCGGCGGCTTACATGATCGGAGCTACGCTCTGGCGCCCCGACCTATGGTCCGATCCGATGGGACCTTTGCTGAAGATCCTGCCCATGGCGGCGCTCGTTTGTGTGGCCCTCGCCATAATGGACGAGCGATGAGTCCCTATCTTGCCGTCCTCACCCTCCATGTCATCGGGGCGGCGGTCCTCTTTGGCACCGGCATCGGCATCGCCTTCTTCATGTTGATGGCCCATCGCAGCGGCGATCCGCGGATTATCGCCCATACCGCGGAGGTGGTCGTGATCGCCGATTTCCTGTTCACCGCGACCGCCGTCGTCCTGCAACCGGTCTCGGGAGCCTGGCTGGCGGCGAATGCCGGGCTTCCGCTGCTGCGTGGCTGGATCGGAGCGAGCCTGGCGCTCTACGCGCTGACGGGTGTGTTCTGGTTGCCGGTGGTGTGGATTCAACTTCGACTGCGCAATCTGGCGCGCGCCGCCGCCGAGCAGGGCGCGCAACTGCCGCCGGAGTATCAGCGCCTTTGGCGCATTTGGTTCGCGTGCGGATTCCCGGCCTTCGCGGCGGTGATCGGCATCATCTGGTTGATGGTCGCCAAGCCGGGTCTCTGAAGGCGCGGTCCAGGAACCGGCGCCGTCGCCCGCACGTTTTTACCGTTCAGGGGAGGCATACCCGGAGGCATGCGACATGAAACGGATTCTCCTTTGCGCGGCGCTTACGGCCGGCGTGGCCGTAGCGCCTCTGGCGGCCAGCGCCAGCGGCGTCAAGGTCGGCACCTTGACCTGCAACGAAAGTGGCGGCTGGGGCTACGTGATCGGCGGCTCGCACGCCGTGAACTGCACCTTCCACGGCAATGGCCGGACCGAGCACTACGTCGGCAAGATCTCTAAGCTCGGGGTCGATATCGGCTATCAGAGCGCCGGCACCCTGGTGTGGTCGGTGTTCGCCCCCACAGAGGGCATGCGTCACGGCGCCCTGGGCGGCCACTATGGCGGCGTGACGGCGGGCGCGGCGGTGGGCGTCGGGGTGGGGGCTAACGCCCTCGTCGGCGGCAACGACCGTAGCTTTACCCTGCAGCCAGTGAGCGTCGAGGGCACCACCGGGCTCAACATCGCCGCCGGCGTGGGCGAACTCACCCTCCACCCAGTGGGCTGAACCGCTTGAAATAGCCGGCCTCCCCGCGTCTACTATTCATTGAAGACGCGGGGAGGGGCTGATGAACCTCGACCGGAGAACCGTTCTGGCCGGATGCGGCGGGGCGCTGGGGGTGGCGATGACGGCAGGAGTCCGGGCGGCGAGCAATCCTCCCGCCCCGGTGGCCCGGGTGGCCGTGGTCAAGGATACCTATTTCGGGGAAACCCTTCGCGATCCCTATCGCTGGATGGAGAACGACAAGGACCCCGACTGGCTGCCGTTCCTCAAAGGCGAAAACGCCCACGCCCGCGCCCTGCTGGACGCCATTCCCGGCCGCGAAGGCCTGGGGCGGCGGATCGGGACCCTCTCAGGCGACGTGGCGATCACCTCCCGGGTTCAGCGGGCGGGCGGCAAGCTGTTCTTCCAGCAGCGACCGGTCGGGGCCGACAACTTCAAGCTCTTCGTGCGTGAAGGCGGCGCCGACAGGGTTCTCATCGATCCCACCCAGCTCAAGGCCGCCGGGGCCGGCCACCTGTCACTCGATTGGTGGCGGGCCTCGCGGGATGGATCCCACCTGGCCTATGGCCTTTCCAAGGACGGAAGCGAGGATTCGATCCTGCACATCCTCGCCGTCGCCGACGGCGCCGATCTGCCGGAGCGCATCGGCAACACCGAGGGCGCCAATCCCCAATGGCTCGATGACGGATCGGGCTTCTTCTACAACCAGCTCACCGGCAAAGTGGACACCCCCGAGCGCTATCTCGACAGCCAAGCGCGCTTTCATCGCCTGGGAACCGACCCGGCCGCCGATCCGATCCTCATGAAGCGCGGTCTCGTGGCCGGCGTCGACTACGAGAAGATCCAGGCCCCCGAAATCGTCACCTTCCCCGGCGCCCGGCATGCCGTCCTCTCGCTCGGCGACGTCCGCCCCGAGAGCCGGCTCTTTATCGCCCCGATCGCCGACGCGGTCGCCGGCAGGGCCCAGTGGACGCCGATCGCCGGGTTCGAGGACGAGATCACCGACATCGAGGTCGACGGGTCCAGGGTCTTCCTCCTGGCCAACAAGGGGACGCCGCGCGGACGCATCCTCGAGACCTCCGCCGAGGCCCCTTCGCTGGCCGGCGCGACCGAGGTGGTTGCGCAGGGTCCGGTGGTCATCGAAGGCTTCGCGCGCGCCCGCGACGGCCTTTATCTGCGCATGATGGACGGCGGGGTCAGCCGGCTGCGCCGCCTTGGGCGCGACGGGCGGGTCAGTGAAGTGGCGTTGCCCTTCGACGGAACGATCGGGTTCATCTCAGCCACGCCAGAGGAAGCCGGCGCCCTCTTTTCCTATACTGGCTGGCTCAATCCCACGGCGGTCTGGCGGGTCGACGAGGCCCTGCGGGCCGGCGACACCGGGATCACGCCCAGGCCGGTCGTCGACGTCAATGCTTATGAGACTGTCCGCGCCTTCGCCACCGCCAAGGACGGGGTCAAGATCCCCTACAGCCTGATCTATCGCAAGGGACTGAAGCGCGATGGGCGCACGCCGGCGTGGATCTCTGCCTACGGCTCCTATGGCGCGGCTGCGTACACGCCCGCCTTCCTTGGCCGCAATCTGGCGCTGATCGACGCCGGATTCATCGTCGGCTTCGCCAACGTCCGCGGCGGCGGCGAATTTGGCCGCGAGTGGCACAAGGCAGGCCAGCTGAAGAACAAGCCCAACACCTGGCGCGACCTGATCGCGGTGTGCGAGACGATCTGCGCCGAAGGTTGGACGGCGCCGCCGAGGCTGGCCATCGGTGGCCGCTCGGCCGGCGGGATCACGGTCGGCCGGGCGATGACCGAGCGGCCTGACCTATTCGCGGCGGTGATCGATGGCGTCGGCTGGTCCAATCCCCTGCGCTATGTGGCGGAGCAGAACAGCTATGGCGAGGAGCCGGAGTGGGGAGCGATTTCCCAGAAGGAGGGGTACCAAGCCCTCAAGTCGATCGACAGTTATCAGGCGGTGCAGGACAGGACGCCCTATCCCGCCGTCCTGCTGACTACCGGGGTCACCGACCCGCGCGTCGCCCCGTTCCATGTGGGCAAGATGACAGCCCGCCTGCAGGCCGCCACCAGCTCGGGCAAGCCGATCCTCCTGCGGGTGGATTTCGACGCCGGGCACGGCATTGGTTCGACGCGAGCCCAGCAGGACCGCGAAGCCGTCGACACCTACGCCTTCCTCCTGTGGCAAACGGGGGTGAAGGGTTTCCAGCCGGTGGTATAGTTATCCAGCGGTTCGACTGCGGAGAAGGGGCCATGATCTTCGAACAGATCGCCACCGGCGGCTGTCAGTCCTACCTCGTGGGCTGCGCCGAGAAGCGGTGCGCCGTGCTGATCGATCCCGAAATGCACCAGATCGACCGCTATGTCGGCCTCGCCGCCCGCGAGGGCCTGCGGGTGCGCTACGTCATCGACAGCCACACTCACGCCGACCACTTCTCCGGGGCCCGCGAGCTCGGCCGCCTTCTCGGCGCCCAGGTGGTGACCCATCGTTTAAGCCCCGCTCCCTACGCCGACCTGCGCCTGGAGGACGGCGACCAGCTGATGGTCGGGGGCCTGCGGCTCAAGGCTCTGCATACCCCCGGCCACACGCGCGATTCGATGTGCATCATGGCCGGCGACCGGGTGTTCACGGGCGATACGCTGCTGATCGGCGGCACCGGCCGCACCGATCTGCCCACCGGCGACCCCGACGCCCTCTTCGACAGCCTGTTCAACGTGGTGCTGAAGCTGGAACCGGCCCTGCAGGTGTTCCCGGCCCACGACTACAAAGGCCGCTCCTCCTCGACGATCGGCGAGGAGATCGCCTCCAACCCGCGCCTGGCCAGGCGCGAGCGGTCCGAGTTCGTGGAGATGATGCGCTGTCTGAACCTCTCCGCCCCGGCTCACCTCACCGAGGCCCTCAGGACCAACATGAGCGGGGGCAAGACGGTCGATCAGCTGCTCGCCGAGGCGGGCGCCCAGGTGCCCTTCATCAGCCTGGATGAACTGGCCGGCAGGGTCAGTTCCGGTGAGCTGGGCCTGATCCTGCTGGACGTGCGCGAGAAGGACGCCTGGCTCGCCGGCCATATCCCCGGGGCCCGCCACCTGCCGCGCGGCCAACTCGAGCTGAGGGTCAATGAGGAACTGCCCGACCCGACGGCCCGGATTCTCACCTGCTGCGAGGTCGGACGGGTCTCGACCCTGGCCGCCGCCACCCTGCGCACCCTGGGCTTCCAGCGCGCCGCGGCCCTCGACGGGGGCATGAAGGACTGGCGCGAGCGGGGCCTGCCGGTGGAGACCGGCGAAGCGGCCTCATAGGCCGCCCAACAGGACGTATTTCGCCTCCAGGTACTCTTCGAGGCCGTACTTCGAGCCTTCGCGGCCGAGCCCGGACTGCTTGACTCCGCCGAAAGGGGCCACCTCGGTCGAGAGAAGGCCGTCGTTGACCGCCACCATGCCGTATTCCAGCGCCTCGGCCACCCGCATCACCCGGCCAAGGTCGCGGGCGTAGAAGTAGGAGGCGAGGCCATAGATGGTGTCGTTGGCCAGGCGCACCGCCTCGGCCTCGTCCTCGAACCGGGTCAGGCTGGCGACGGGGCCGAAGATCTCCTCGTCGAACATCGCCATCGCCGGCGTGACGCCGGTGATCACGGTGGGCTCGAAATAAGTGCCGCCCAGGCCGTGGCGATGGCCGCCGACGGTTACTTGGGCCCCCTTGGCGAGGGCGTCGGCGATCAGTTGTTCGACTTTGGCGACCGCCTTTTCATTGATCAGGGGACCCTGAACCACACCTTCCTCGAACCCGTCGCCAACCTTCATCGCGGCGACCCGCGCCGTGAGCTTCTTCGCGAATTCGTCGAACACCGGGGCGTGGACCAGGAAGCGGTTGGCGCACACGCAGGTCTGACCCATGTTGCGGTACTTCGAGGCCAGGGCCCCTTCCACCGCCGCGTCGAGATCGGCGTCGTCGAAGACGATGAACGGGGCGTTGCCGCCTAACTCGAGGGAGATCTTCTTCACCGTCGCAGCGCACTGGGCCATGAGCTTGCGGCCGATTTCGGTCGACCCGGTGAACGAGAACTTCCGGACAAGGGGATTGGAGGTCAGTTCCTGGCCCACCTCCGCCGACGCCGTCGAGGGAATGACGTTGAACACGCCGCGCGGAATGCCGGCGCGGCGAGCCAGTTCGGCCAGGGCCAGCGCCGAGAGCGGGGTTTCCCGCGGCGGCTTGACCACGAAGGCGCAGCCGGCGGCCAGCGCCGGACCGGCCTTGCGGGTGATCATGGCGTTGGGGAAGTTCCACGGGGTGATCGCCGCGGCGACCCCCACCGGCTGCTTCAAGACCAGGATCCGCTTGCCGTCGGCATGCTGGGGAATGACGTCGCCATAGGCCCGCTTGCCCTCCTCGGCGAACCACTCGATGAAGCTCGCGCCGTAGGCGACCTCGCCGCGGGTTTCGGCCAGGGGCTTGCCCTGCTCGGCCGTCATCAGGCGGGCGAGATCCTCGCGGGTGGCCATGATCAGGCCGTGCCAGGCGATCAGATGGGCCGCGCGGGCCTTGGCGGTGAGCGCGGCCCATCCGGCCTGGGCGGCGGACGCCGCTCCGATGGCCGCGCGAGCATCGTCGGCGGCGAGATCGGCGACTTCGGCGATGACCTCGCCGCCAGCCGGGTTGCGCACCGCGAAGCGCTTGCCGCTCGCCGCCGCTCGCCAGGCCCCGTCGACGTAGGCGTCGGCGCGCAGCAGGCCGGGATCGGAGAGGCTGAGGCTCACGGCAGGGGGCCGACGGGCGCGCGGCCCAGAGCCTGGAGGATGGCGCCGTGCCTGGCGCGGTCGAGCTTGTAGCCGAGCAGGATGGCCACCGCGGTGCAGGAGATGACCGCCGCCCCGGGGCCGTAGATGAGGCCCAGGCTGATGATGGTGTGGCGGGGGAGGTGGGCATGGCTGGCTCCGGCTAAACCATGCGGGAAGCCGATCAGGTCGAGAACCATGCCGGCGATGAGGACGCCGAGGCCGCTAGAGGTCTTGGCCGAGAAATTGATGCCGGCGAAGTAAAGGCCCTCGCGCCGCGCCCCGAAGAGATGCTCATGCTCGTCGGCGGCGTCGGCCATCATCGACTGGAAGCCGATGACTGCGAAGCTCACCCCCACGCCCAGAAGAATCACGGCCACGCTCAGCAGCCCCATGACCGCCGCCGGAGTCGGCAGCAGGCCGGCGACCCGCAGAGGCGCCGGAACGAGCTGGGCCAGGATGAAGGCGGTCAGGCCGGTGAACACCAGGGTGCGCTTTTCGAGCTTGCGGGCGGCGAATCCGGTCACCACGATGCCCCCGGCCAGGCCGGCGGTGTAGATCAAGGTCAGATCGCCTATCTGGGCCGTCGAGATCTGCCAGAAATAGGTGTTGGCGTAGAGGGTGAGCGGGCCGGCCACGCCCTGGGCGACGAAAAAGAGCAAGAGGGAGGCGAAGAGGACGCGGAATGAGCGGTTGCGGAAGATCTCGCCCATCTCGTCGATGAACCGCTTCAGCGCTGGCCCGGCCTGCGGGGGCGGCCCGTGCAGGCGCTTGCGGGCGCCAAGCGTGCCCAGGCCCGCGAGCAGCCCGGCCCCGGCGATGATGGCCGCGAAGCTCCAGGCCATCGGGATATAGGCCGCCCGGTGGGTGGTGCCGCCGGGTCCGGCCAGGAACAGGCGATAGCTGAGAATCGTCGCCGCCAGGGTGCCCAGCACCGCCAGGCCGAGCCGGAAGGCGACGATCGTCGAGCGCTCGACGTAGTCTTCCGAAAGCTCCGCGCCCAGGGCGTAGTAGGGGACCTGGAAGGCCGACAGGCCAAAGCGCAGGGCCAGCGAGAGCAAGGTCGCGTAGGCGAAGAGGCCCACGCCCGACATCCCCGGGGGAATCGAGAAGATCAGCACCAGGGCCAGGGCGGCCGGGATGCTGGCCCCAATCAGGAACGGATGGCGCCGGCCTAGCGGCGAGCGCAAGTTGTCCGACAGCGAACCCACCAGCGGATCGATGCAGGCGTCGATGGCCAGGGAGATCAGGCCCACCGCCCCGGCCAGCGTGCCGGAGAGGCCACAGACGATCGTCAGATAAAAGAGCAGGAAGTTGGTCAGGGCGAAATTGATCGTCGTCTCGACGAGGGCCCCGGAGGCGTAGATTCCGAGGAGACCTCGCCCGAGCCGGCTGGCGCGCTGGGCGTGCGCGCCGGCCCCGTCAGCAGCCGCGGCAGCCGGATCGTTCACCGTCTCGCTGATGGCCATTTTCGCTCCCGACGCTGATCGCTTTTCGCCCTTGGCCTCATGCATAGAAGCGCCGCCATCGCCGCGCCAGAACTTCGATGCGCGCCTCAGATCACTTCCAGCGCATCCTTGTCCGGCAGGTCGGGGAAAGGGGCGGTCGGCAATGTCTGGTACCAGAAGACGGTCGAGGCGATGTCGTCCTGCAAGGGCAGGTAGCGGCGGTCCTTGTCGGTGCGCCAGCCAAGCGCCTGGATCGTGACCCGAAGGTCCGACTCGAAGCGAATCGGATCGGTGATGTGCCAGCGGTACATACCGAATCGTTGTTGCGAGGCGTAGAGGCCGTCGGGCCGGATCACCTGGGCCAGTCCCGAATAGGGGGTGGTGAACTCCTGATAGCCCCCGCCCCGGCCGCGCTCGACGACGCCCGGATCGAAATTATAGGCCCCGCCGAAATAGTCCTCCGTGCCGGTGCCGCAGAGGGTCGGGAACTCGCCATCGCCGTCGAGATAGAACTTGATCTCGCCCTCGCCCCACCAGCCGGAATTGTTCACCCCCCAGGCGAGGTAGGTCCCCACGTAGTGGCCGGCGCCTTTCACGCCATCAAGGAGGATCACCGGCTGGGCGTAAGGCGTCGGATTGGCCCGGCGGAACTGGGCGTGGAAGTAGGCCGCGTCGGCGGGAACGTCGGTCACGGCATAGTTGATTTGGAAATAGACGATCAGCCGCTCAGGTCCGAGATTTTCGATCTCCAGGCGGGCCCGCCGACGGAAGGGCATCTCCCAATAGGAATTGAAGGCCCGGGCCGGATTGACGCACACCGCCAGAGACGAGATCTGGGCGTACCGCTCCCAGCCGCAGGCGAAGAAGTCGCCCGTCGGACATTCGATGGAGGGCTGGGTCTGATCGTCCCACCATGCGCGCAGGATGGCGTGTCGCCACTTGCCCCCGGCCAGGGTCATCCAGATTTGCTGGATCGCCCCCGAGCCCTCGATATCGGCCAGCAGGCCCCGCTCGCCCGGCTCAATGATGATGTAGGGCGAGACCTTCCAGCCCTGCCCCAGGCCACGGGCGGCGTTGGCGGCGACCCCGTCGACGGACGTGGCTCCGCCGCCCTTGGCGCCGGTGGGATTTTCCGGGCTGATCGAACGGCTCTGCGCCTTCGACAGCCGCGATAGATTGCCGAGGTGCGTCCCCAGGCCGTTGAATTCGCTCATCGCCATCCCTTCGGCATCGGCGGCCAGCGTCCGATCCCGCCGTTTTCGGTCAGCATCCCGGTGAGGGTGCGGTCGGCGTGACGGGCCCGCCAGGACAGCTGGGCCTGGGCGAGCTCGAGGACGGCGACCGGATCGGTCAGTTCCGTGCGCCAGGTTGGATCGGCGGCCAAGTCGAAGGCCAGCCAGGTTCCATCGCCGAAGTGGACATAGGCGGCGTCCTCGCGCCGCAGGACGGCGAGATTGCGTCCCTCCCGCCGGCGGTCGCCCGGCTCCGGCTCCGGGCGGCCGGCGGCGATGGCGACGGCGCGCCAGTCGAACTCCCAGTGGGCGGCGTCGCGCCACCACGGCGGGGTCTTCCCGGCCATCAGTGGGACCAGGGAGGCGCCGTCGCACTGGGCCGGAATGTCAAGCTGCATGACCTCGGCCAGGGTCGGGAAGACATCGACGTTCTCCGTGAAGGCCTCGATCACCGCCCCGCGGCGGGCCCCCGGACGCGGATCACGGATGAGGCACGGAATGTGGTAGCTCGCCTCGAAGTAGCCGCCCTTCTGGATGAGGCCGTGATCGCCCAGCTGTTCTCCGTGATCGGCCGTCACAAAGATGAAGGTCTCATCCCATTGGCCGAGGCTCTCCAGGGCGGCCCAGACCCGGCCGAGCTGGTCGTCGACCTCGCTGACCATGCCGAAATACTGTGCCGCCAGACGGCGCATTTTACTCTCGTCGGCGGGGGCGGCCATTTCGCGGTTTCCCAGCAGGCCGTCGTGCAGGCGGCTGCGCTTCGTCGCCGCCGCGATCGGGGCCGCCATGTCGTCTGGCCGGTACATGGCCCCGAAGCGTCCGGCGGCGGCGTAGGGCGGGTGAGGGCGCAACTGGCTCAGATGGGCGAACCATGGCCGGTCCTGGATCCCGATCCAGTCGATCAGGGCGCCGGCGACAAAGGCCGAATGGCTGTGGGCCTCGGGCCGGTCCAGTTCGCCCTTCAAGGCTGCGGCGGCGTCCGAGGGGACGTCATGGCCCTTGTCGCGCAGCCACTCGATCCAGGCGTCCATCCGCCCGAACGGCCAGTAGAGCGCCGCCTCGAACCCCGGCAGCACCTCCTCGTAGGTAGAAAGTCGCGGGTCGCCGGGGCCGGCCGCGTCGCGAGGATCGATCGCCTGGTCCGTGTAGCCGAACAGGGTCGGGACATAGCCGGCCCGGCGGGCCGCCAAGGCGACATTGTCGAACCGCCGATCGAGCGGCGTGCCGTTGGCCACCACCCGGTGATTGAGCTGGTAGAGTCCGGTGTAGAGGCTAGCGCGGCCCGGCGAACAAGGCGCGGCCTGGCTGTAGTGGCGCGCGCAGCGCACGCCCTCGCGCGCCAGGCGATCGAGGTGAGGCGTCCTGACGATCGGGTGGCCGGCGGCGCCGATGGCGTCGCCGCGCAACTGATCAAGGGTGATGAGAAGGATGTTCAAGCTTGGCCAAGCTTAGGCGGTGATCGCCCGGCGCGCCATCTTGCGGACCGGCCAGGTCACGATGTCGAGCGGCGAAGCGGCAGTTTCTTCCAGCCCCGAGGTGGGGAATTCGCCCGGCCCCGGACGGCGATACGAGCCGCTCAGCACGTCGAATATCGGCAGGAGGGAGGCGTAGTTGGCGTTGTAGTGGCGCGGCTCGCGGGAGTGATGCAGGCGGTGATACTGCGGCGAGTTGAGCATCCAGGCGAAGGGCCCAAAGCCCAGCCTGAGGTTGGCGTGGATCGCGAAATGATAGAGGCTGATCGCGGCGTAGATGGCCAGGATCGCCGCGTCGGCCCTGAAGACCAGAGCAACGATCAACCAGATCGAGACCGCTTTCAGCGCCGGCTCCAGCCAGAAGTGACGCCGGGCGGTGAGTACGCCAAGGCCTCGGTCGCTGTGATGAAGGGAGTGCATCGCCCATAGCCACGGAACGGCGTGCTGGGCGCGGTGAAAGAGGTATTCCCCCAGATCCATGGCGACGAGCCAGACGGCCGCACCGAGCGGGAGCGGCAGGTCCCTAAGGTCGATGAGCCCGCGGCCGGCGGCGTTGATCAGGGCCGTGACCAGTATGGCCGGCGCCACCCCGGCGATCAGATTGCCGAACATGGTGAGGACGAAAGCGGCGGCGTTGTTCGCCCACTCGGACCGCTGGACGGCTGCCGGCCACAGCCGCTCGAGAGTCAGCAAGCCGGCGATTACCGCGGCCGTCACGGCGATCGTGAGGCCCGCCGCCGCCATTCGCGCCTCCTAATAGAGGCCGGGGGCGACACGATAGCGCACCCGGTTCATGAAGGCCGCATAGCCTGGATCGAGGCGCAGCACATTCTCCTCCGCGCCGATGCGGATGATCATCAGGCCCACAGTGACGCCGTAAAGGGCGGCGTTCCTGGCCGTGGGGTTGAGCAGGAAGAAGCCGATGTAGGTGAGCAGGTATCCGGCGTAAATCGGATGACGGACGACATTGTAGGCCCCGGACTGGACCAGGCCGCGGTTGGCCGCCGTCAGTCCGAAGCTTCGCCGCAAGGTGAGCTTGCCCCAGATGGCCAGCAGGAAGCCGGTGAGGATCAGCCCGAGGCCGATGGCGGGCGGTGCGAGCATATGGCCGCCGGGGCGGATCAACATCGGCCCGGCGGTGCCCGCGAGGGCGGCAAGCCAATCGAGCGGGCGGGCCGAAACCGTCAAGGGCCTGCGGCGAAGGATCATGAACACCACGACCATGCCCTCCGAGAGGAGGATGGCGGCGTTGGCGGGACGTTGGACAATGACCTCCGCGACCCGAACCGCCAGGCCCGTGAAAAGGACCACCGAGAAGGTCCGCTCGCCCAGGTCGGCCAGGCGGGCCAGGCGACGCTCCGTCTTTTCGGGGAGGGGATGGCCCCAATCCGGCTTCGGCAATGCCTGCTCCATGACGCCGCTCAAGACCTCGCCTGACGGCGGCGCTAGGCCCTTCGTGCGTCCCTGGCAAGCCGCGAGCGCCGAGCGCGACTCTAGGTCGCGGCGGCCCCGGACACGATTTTGTCAGTGCGGGAACGACCTGGCGAGCTCGACGGTTAGAAACTCCGTGGGGCCGAGCCGAGTGGAAGACGAATGGACCGGACCCGAACCTTGCGACTTCCCGCGGTGCTTCGACGTAGTTGGGCGCTGCCTCTGGCGCCCTTTTTCGTCCTGGGGCCCATTTCCGGCCCCCTGACGGCCGGCGTGGTGCTCAACCTGCGTGGCGGGCGGCCGGTGCTGGCCTCGCTCTACGGCTTGGCCTTGGGCCTGTGGATCGTCATCGCCCCCGCCGAACTCGCCCATCTCCTGCCGGCCACCGTCCGGTTCTTCTAGGCCGATCTTCACCGCGCTAAGGTGAGGGGTAACCGGGGGCGCACCTTAGATGACAACTTTTCTCAAGCTGGCGGCGCGCGGCAAAACCGCTTGGTGGCGCTATCTTCTGACCATCGTCCTGGCGGCCGTGGCTTGGGTTGTCGCCATTGTGGCGGGATTCGTCGTTCTGATCCTCGCGCGGCTGAATCCGACCCGCCTCGCCCAAGACCTCACCCGGCCGACCGACATCGCGGTCTTCTTCGGCGGCACGGCGGTGCTGTTCGGGCTCCTGCTCGTCGCCTTCGCCCTGGCCATCCGCGTCGTCCACGGCAAGCGCTTTGGCGACATCACTGGCCAGTGGGACTGGCGCCTCACCTTGCGCGGAGCGGCGATCTGGCTCGTCGTGTGCGTCGTCGCCGGGCTTGCCGATTACCTCATCGAGCCGAACGGCTTCAGCTACACCGCCAGGGCGGCCACCTTGACCCTGACCCTGTGGGCGGCCCCGAGTCTCATCCTCCAGACCTTCACCGAAGAGTTCATTTTCCGCGGCTACATCACCCAGGGCCTCTTTCTCGCCACCCGCCGGCCGCTGGTGACTGCGATCGTCAGCGGCCTTCTCTTCGCCGCCCTGCATATTCCCAACGGCTGGCCCCAGGCCGCCAACGCGGCGGCGTTCGGAGCCGTCACCGCCCTCATCGCCGTCCGCACCGGCTCGATCGCCTTCACTTTCGGCCTGCACGTGGTCAACAATCTCTTCGGGGCGCTGATCCTGGTGTCCGCCAATGACGTCTTCCGCGGCAGCCCGGCCCTCTTCACCCAGGCGACGCCCAACCTGATGTGGCTGGACGCCGCCGTGCCGTTCGTCGCCTTGATCGCGGCGCTGTGGTTCGCCGGCGTGCGTCCGCCATGGGCTTCGCGAGAAGTCAGTCCGCGTCCATCTTGAGGGCGGCGATGAAGGCCTCTTGGGGAATTTCGACCCGGCCGAACTGGCGCATCCGTTTCTTCCCCTCCTTTTGCTTGTCCAGGAGCTTGCGCTTGCGGGTGGCGTCGCCGCCGTAGCACTTGGCGGTGACGTCCTTGCGCAGGGCCCGCACCGTCTCGCGGGCGATGATCTTGCCGCCGATCGCCGCCTGGATGGGGATGGTGAACAGGTGTGGCGGGATGAGCTCCTTCATCTTCTCGACCATGCCGCGGCCGCGCACCTCGGCTCGCGCCCGGTGGACCAGCATGGAGAGGGCGTCGACCGGCTCGGCGTTGACCAGGATCGACATCTTGACGAGATCGCCCTCGCGATAGTCCTCGATCTGGTAGTCGAAGCTGGCGTAGCCCTTGGAGATGCTCTTCAGCCGGTCATAGAAGTCGAACACCACCTCGTTGAGGGGCAGGTCATAGACCACCATGGCCCGCGACCCCACGTAGCTGAGCTCCCTCTGCTCGCCGCGACGGTCCTGGCACAGCTTGATCACCGCGCCGAGATAGTCGTCGGGCGTGAAGATGGTCGCCTTGATCCATGGCTCCGAGATGGAGGCGATCCGCACCACGTCGGGCATGTCGGCGGGATTGTGCATCTCCATCACCTCGCCGTTGGTCAGGGCGATGCGATAGATGACACTAGGGGCGGTGGCGATGAGGTCGAGATTGAACTCCCGGGTCAGCCGCTCCTGGATGATCTCCAGGTGCAGCAGGCCAAGAAACCCGCAGCGGAAGCCGAAGCCGAGGGCGGCGCTCGTCTCCATCTCATAGCTGAAGCTGGCGTCGTTGAGGCGCAGGCGGCCGACCGCCGCGCGCAGGTCCTCGAAATCGGCCGCGTCGACCGGAAAGAGACCGCAAAACACCACCGGCTGCACCGGCTTGAAGCCGGGGAGCGGGGTGGCCGTCGGCCGCCGCTCGTCGGTGATGGTGTCGCCCACCGCGGCGTCGGCGACATCCTTGATCTGAGCGGTGAGGAAACCGATCTCGCCCGGCCCCAGGGCGGCGACCTCGGTGGCCTTGGGCTGGAACACCCCGATCCGATCTACCTTGTAGACGGCGCGGGTCTGCATCATCCGCACCTGCGCGCCCACCGTCAGGCGGCCATCCATCACCCGCACCAGCACCACCACCCCCAGGTAGGGGTCGTACCAGGCGTCGACGAGCAGGGCTTTCAGCGGAGCCTCGGCGTCGCCCGCCGGGGCCGGCAGGCGGGTGACGATGGCCTCGAGCACCTCGTGGACCCCGGCCCCGGTCTTGGCCGAGCACTCCACCGCCTCGGAGGCGTCGATCCCGATCACGTCCTCGATCTGCTGGCGCACCCGGGCCGGATCGGACGCGGGCAAGTCGACCTTGTTGAGCACCGGGACGATCTCGTGGTCGTTGTCGAGCGCCTGGTAGACATTGGCCAGCGTCTGGGCCTCGACGCCCTGGCTGGCGTCGACCACCAGGATCGAGCCCTCGCAGGCGGCCAGCGAGCGGCTGACCTCATAGGCGAAATCGACGTGGCCGGGGGTGTCCATCAGGTTGAGGACGTAGTCCTCGCCGTCGTCGGCCTTGTAGTTGAGGCGAACGGTCTGGGCCTTGATGGTGATCCCGCGCTCGCGCTCGAGGTCCATGGAATCGAGCACCTGCTCGCGCATCTCGCGGGCCGTGAGGCCGCCGGTCTCCTGGATCAGGCGGTCGGAGAGCGTCGACTTGCCGTGGTCGATGTGGGCGACGATGGCGAAATTGCGGATCCTGGCGGTCGGCGTCGGCATGGCGGGGCGTCCCTATCAGCATCCGCCTCTCAGCGCGAGGGAGGCGCCATTCAGCCGCCGTTAACCATGTGTAGCCTAATCACCCTGGCAGGGGCCCGCGGCGTCCGGTGGACGCCTCGACGAGTGGATGAACGCCGTATGGAACGTCGCACGCTGCTGGCTTCGGGCATCGCTCTCATGGCGGCCGGGCCGGCCTTGGCCCAGGAACCCCCACCGCCCCCTCCGCCGCAGAATGGGCGGGCGCAGGAATACACTCCCGATGAGCTGGTCAACCGGGTCTCTGATTTCCTCGGCGTCACGGCCGAGTCGGCAGGGGCGGCGATCGAGCGGATGTTCAAGGATAACGGCCGGCCCACCGCCTACATCGCCGGCCAGGAGGGCTCGGCGGCCTTCGTGGTCGGCCTGCGCTATGGCAAGGGCTTGATGTACATGAAGGATCGGCCCACCCAGGCGGTCTACTGGCAAGGGCCATCGGTGGGTTTCGACGCCGGCGGCAACGCCAGCCGGGTGTTCGCCCTGTGCTACAACCTGGAATATCCGGACGCCATCTATCGCCGCTTTCCGGGGGTCGATGGCTCGGCCTACTTCATCGGCGGCCTTGGCGTGAACTATCAGCGCGCCGACGGCATCACGGTGGCTCCGATCCGGGCCGGCGTCGGCCTGCGCCTTGGCGCCAACGTCGGCTACCTCGCCTACAGCCGCCACCAGAATATCATCCCGCTGTAGCGGCCCGCTCAGCGATGCGCGGCTCCCCCAACAGGGGAGAGAGCTATTGGCTGGGGGCTGACGCCGCTGGGCTGTAGAGGAGTTGGGCCGGGGCAGGGGCGGGGTGGGGACGCAGGAAAACCACCGCCAGCACGGCCGCGACGACCACGCCGCCGATGGCGAGCGGGATCTTGAGATTGGGTCCCTTGCGGGCGGGCGCCGGCGGCGGGGCGAGCAGGGCTGCGGCGGCTTCGGCCTCGGCCCTCGCCCTGGCTGCCGCCTCAGCCTCGGCGGCGATCTCGGCGGCTTCCTCCAGCGTGCTGATCCGCTTGCCAAGGGAGTCGCCCATGTTGAGCATCGAAAGGCCCAGGCCCTTGGCGGCCCCGACCACGCTGGCCGACCCGGCCTCGGCGGCGGCCACCCGTTCCTCGAGCGAGGCGACGGTGTCCTTGAGCTGGGTGATCGCCCGCTCCATCGCCTCCGGAGAGAGGCTCTCGTTGTTATGGAACCGGTCTATCTCAGGCCCCCGTTCGGCGGCGACGTGACGAACCAGCTTGCCTCTGCCGAGCGGCGTGGCCTCACGCCCCGCCGGCTCGGGATCGATCCACTTGGATACGGCGTTTGACCCGGCCATGGCGACTTCGTGCTCCTCAGAGGAGAACAAAATGTTAATGCCGCGCTTGATTCGCCGCAAATAGACGCCCCGGGACCCACCATGAACCTCACTGTAACCCTGGCCCTCGCCGGCGTCAGCCTCGCCCTCGCGGTGGTCTGCGGGGTGATCGGGGCACGGCCGTCACAACCGCTCAGCCCGCCGCGGCTAGCCCCGTGGCGGTTCCTCATGCTCTTGGCCTTCGCGGTGATGGTCGCCGCTCTGGTCCATGTCGTGACCCTGGTGAAAGGGGGCTAGCGGCCCGCGGTCACCTGGCCACGAATCTCGCCGTCGGGGATCTTGGCGGTGTGGATGTTGATGTACCACAGGCCGGCCTTGAGATCGCCGATCTGGCTGTCGCTGAGCATCGCCGAGCCCTTGATCGGGCTGGCCAGCGGCGGGGTCAGGGGCACGACCACCGGCGCCGCCTTGCCGACCGGAGCCGGGCCGTGGAAGTGAGCCATGGTCGGCGGTCCCGACAGGCCGGAATAGGTTACGGTCCAAGTCAGTTTCTTGGTCGCCGTGTCGAGGCTGACCCTGGCCGCGCCCGTCCCCTTGCTGTCGTTGGGCGGCGTTTCGGCGGCGCCGTTCAACTTGGCGGTGAAATGAACCACCGCGGCGCTCGCCGGCAGGGCGGCGAGAAGGGCGGCGGCGGCTAGGCCGGCGGCGAAGATGGCGCGCATCCTTGATTCCCCTTTGCGTCTCTAAGAGCTCTCCCGACAGGCAAATCTAGTCCCTTGGCGCGGCCAGGGCGAATCGCTACTGCGACGGTTCACGAGGAGGCGCGATGGCGGCAAGTTCGGCGAGTGGACGGCCAGGCCCACGCGGGCTTTCGCTGCTCTTCTCCCTGCGCGGCTACCAGAGCGGCTTCATCGCCCCCGATATCCTCGCCGGCCTGACCCTGGCGGCCATCGCCATCCCCGAGCAGATGGCGACGGCCCGACTCGGCGGTTTCTCGCCCCAGGTGGGATTCTTCGCCTTCATCGCCGCCAGCACCGCGTTCGCACTCCTCGGCGCCAGCCGGCAGCTTTCGGCGGGGGCGGATTCGACGATCACGCCGATCTTCGCCGGGGCCCTGGCCATGGTGGCAGCCGCCGGCTCGCCGCACAACGCCGCCCTGGCCGCGGCCCTGGCGATCATGGTCGGCGCCCTCGTCGCCGCCGCCGGCTTCGCGAGGATGGGCTGGATCGGCAACCTGCTCTCCGCGCCGGTGACCCTGGGGTTCCTAGCCGGCATCGCCGTCCATATCGCCGTTTCCCAGCTTCCCGCCGCCCTCGGCCTGCCGGCGCCCGCCGGATCGACCCTCGAGCGGATCGGCGCCCTCGTCCGCCTTGCTCCGCACGCCAATCTCGTCGCCCTCGCCGTGGCCGGCGCCGTGGTGGCGATCATCGCCGCCGCCCATGCGCTGAGCCCACGGCTGCCCGGCGCCCTGCCGGCGGTGATCCTGGCCAGCGTGGCGGCGGGCGCGCTGCATCTTTCGCAGCATGGCCTGACCCTGCTCGGCCACGTCGCCGGCGGCCTGCCGCGCCTAGCGTTGCCGGCGGTGACAGCGGCGGACCTTCTGCATCTGGCGCCGCTGGCGGTGCTGATCGCCCTGGTGGTCATGGTCCAGACCGCCGCCACTGCCCGTTCCTTTCCCCCGCCCGGCGGCCAGGCCGACGCCGAGGGCGATTTCATCGGCCTGGGAGCCGGCAATATCCTGGCCGGCATTCTCGGCGCCTTTCCGGTCAACGCCAGCCCGCCGCGCACCGCCATCGCCGCCGAGAGCGGGGCGCGCAGCCAGATCGGCGGCCTTGTCGCCGTGGCCGCGGTGCTGGCGGTCCTCATCGCCGGGACGGGGGTGCTCGGGGCCATCCCCGAGGCGGCGCTGGCCGGCATTCTCCTCTTCGTCGCCGCCCGCATCGTCCGAGTGGCGGACATGGCAAGGGTCGTGTCCGCAAGCCCCATGGAGGGCGCGCTGATCGCCGCCACCGCGGCCGGGATCGTCGTCCTGCCGATCGAGAACGGGGTGGCCATGGGCATCGGCCTTTCCCTGCTGCAGGGCCTGTGGGCGTCGGCGCGGATGAGGGTGCGGCCGATGAAGAAGCTCGCCGGGACCAGCGTCTGGTGGCCGGACGCGCCCGGCCGTGGGCTCGAGATCGACGACGGGGTGGCGGTGGTCACATTCCAGGCCGCCCTGACTTTCCTCAACGCCGACCTCTTCGAGCAGGGCATGCTGGCGCAGATCCAGCCGGGCCGCTCGGCGGTCCATCTCGTCGTGCTGGAGGCGGCCGGGGTGATCGGCATCGATTACACCGCCGCCCAGAGCCTGGCCTCGGTCGTCAAGGCCTGCCGCTCGGCGGGCGTCGACTTCGCCCTGGCCCGCCTGGAATCGGTCGCCGCCCAGCACGCCCTGGCGCGGCTGGGGCTCACCCAGCTGATCGGCCCCGACCACATCTTCCAAAGCGTCGCAGAGGCGGTGGCCGCCCTGGGCCCGGCGCGGGCCGGCGCCGCGCCCGCATGACCGCCCAGGTCTTCATTCCGCCGGCGCGACCGGCCCGCGTCCTCCTGGTGCTGGGTTCCCTCGACGGCGGCGGAGCCGAGCGGGTCGCGGTCAACCTTATCCACCGCTGCGATCCCGGGCTCGTCGACATCCGACTGGGCCTCTTGCGGCCGAGCGGCGCCTATCTTGCCAGCGTCGAGCCGCACCGCCTCGTCGGGCCGCGCCGCCGCGGCAAAGGACTCATCGATGCGGCCCGGGCTCCCGGCGACATCGCCGAGATGATCGCCCGCACGCGGCCCGACGTGGTGATGAGCTTCGGCATGGCGGTGAATGCCGCTGTGGCCCTGGCCCTGCCGCGCGGGGCCGGCCGGCCGCGGTGGATCTGCCGCGAGGACAGCAACACTGCCGCCGAGATCGCCAACTTCACCTCCAGCCGCGCCGCCCGCGCCCTGGTCGCGATGCTGACGCGCCAGGTCCACCGCACGGCCGACTGCCTGCTGGCGGTCAGCCGCGACCTGGGCGCGCGGCTAGCCGCCGACACGCCTGGCGCCCCGGTGCGGGTGATCCACAATCCCATCGACCTCAGCGAGATCGCCATCCTGGCCCGCGTCCCGCTCGCCGAGCCCCCAGCCCGGCCATTCGTCATCGCCGCCGGACGCCTTGTCCGCCAGAAAGGCTTCGACATCCTGATCGAGGCCTTCGCCAAGGCGCGCTACGCCGATGGCATGGATCTGGTGATCCTCGGCGAAGGGCCGCTTCTGGCGCCGCTGAAGGCCCGCGCGGCGGCGCTGGGCATCGCCGAGCGGGTCAAATTCCCCGGCTTCCAGGCGAATCCGTGGGCCTGGTTCTCGCGCGCAGCGCTGTTCGTGCTCGCCTCGCGCTGGGAAGGGTTCGGCAATGTGGTGGCCGAGGCTATGGCCTGCGGCGTGCCGGTGGTGGTCAGCGACTGCGACTTCGGGCCCCGCGAGCAGGTCGGCCACGCGGTGAGCGGCTGGATCGCCCCGGCCGGCTCGCCGGCGGCGCTCGGCGAAGCCATCGACACCGTCCTGGCCGATCCGGATCTGGCCGCCAACCTTGCCGCCTGGGGAGTGGAGCGGGCCCGGGCGTTTGATATCGAGCGGATCGTCGCCGCCTACGCCCGCCTCTTCCTCGACCAAGCCTTCGCCGCCGCAGGGGCCGATTTCGCGCTCAGCCCGGCCGCGGACTTCGCCGAGGCGGCCTGACCCGTCCGGCTCTCTGGACGAGGGCGGCCATGGCCGCGACGTCGAGGAAATAGAGGTATCGGAAGTCGCAGCCGAGCGAGATCACCGTGAAGCTGGCCGTGAAGGCGAGCGCCGAGGCCAGGAGGCCCACCGTGGCGATCATCTCCGGCCGTCCCCTGCGCCGCAGGTCCCACCCCGCCCAGGCGAGAAGGACGAGGGCGATAAGGGCGTAGGCCGGGTGGGAGAAGATCGGGCTGTGGACGGCCTGGTCCTCGTAGTCGGCGTCCCAGTCGTCCTTGTCGGTCTCCCTGGCGGCGAGGCCGGCGGCGCGCAACAGGGCGGGATTGGCCGGATCGACGCCGACTAGGACGGGGGCGCAATCCTCTTCGTCGGCGGGAGCGAACATCCGCCCGAAGACCTCGGTCCGGGCGGCCAGGTAGGCGACCGGCGAGGCGGTGAGCATGGCCCGCCACTGGGCGTCGAGCAGGGGGTTCGGCTTCAGCATGTACCGGCCCCAGCGCGCCGTCCCGGCGAGGGTGTCGACGCGGTCGGGATCGTAGGCGCGGGCGGCGTCCCGGCGGACAAAGTCCTCGAGGGCCGGGTCCCGGGCGTGCAGCAGCGGCAGCGGCAGGGTCGGATCACGCCGGGCGGCGCCGGCCAGGTCGAAGAGGGCGAGGACCGACCACTGCCGCGCCCTTTCCGGACGATGATCGCCATGGGCGGTGAACCAGGCGCCGGCCGAGGCGACGCCGATGCCGACGACTGCGGCCGACGCCACGGTGACGATGACGAAGCGGCGGATCGTTGGCCCTGTCCGCGCCTTGGCGGCGGCGACGGCGGCGAGGCAAAGGACCCCGGCGCCGGCCGCCAGGACGCCGTTCTGCCGCGCCAGGACGGCGAGAATGAATCCGGCCAGAGCGAGGGCGATCAGCACCCCCCGCGCCAGGCGACGCTCCCAGGCCCTTGTCGCCAGGGCGAGCGCCGCGAAGCCAAAGAGCGCGACGTCGGCGAACAGCACGTCCTTGACCACCAGGCCCTGGTAGACGAGCACGATCGGCGAGGCGGCGATCAGCCCCGTCATCGCCGCCGCGCCCCAGCCGGGCCGCGCCGCCGCCGCCAGTCCCGCCACGCCGGCGAAGAAAAGCAGCGCCTGAACGACGATGATCAGCGGCGCGCCTGGAATGATCCTGTCGGCCACGCCGAGCAGCCAGGCCAGCACCGGCGGATGCCAGGCGTTGAACACGCCGGCGCGTCCCTGGGCCAACTGGGTGAGGCCGTCGGGCGGGAAATGCCCCGGCCAGTCGGCGATGACGGCGGCCGCGAAGCCCAGGGCCGCGACAACGATGAGGGCGATCAGCGCCGCGCGCGATCCCTCCCGGCTCCTGTGCCCATCGGCCATCCCAAAGTCTCGGCGCGGATTCCCCGCCGTGGTCAAGCGTCCGGCGGTCTCCCCTTGAATCGGCGCCGCCGCACGCCCAAGCTGGCGGACAATCCTTGGATGGGAGGGGGCATGATCACCATCGGCCGGCGCGTCTATGGCCTGGGGGCCATCGCCCTGGGGATCGTCGAGCTGAGGTATGGCGCCTTCGCCCAGGGCTGGCTGCCCGTGCCGGCCCATCTCGGCGGCTACCCCATCCTGCTCGACGTCGCCGCCGGCCTGCTGATCCTCGCCGGCCTGGCGATCAACCTGCCGCGCATCGCGCCGATCGCCGCCCTGGCGCTCGCCGCCCTCTTCGCCGCCGGCATGCTGGCCTTCGAGGCGCCCATCGCGGCGGCCAAGCCGGCGACCTGGGTCAACTGGCAGGCCATCGCCGAGAGCACCGCCATGGCGCTGGGCGGGGTGTTGGCGTGGGCGCAACTTTCTCGCGCCGAGGCGCCCCGCGCGCGCCAGATCGCCAGGTTCGCGCGGCTGGCGTTCGGGGTTTGCCTCATCGTCTTTGGGATCAGCCACTTCGTCTACGCCAAGTTCACCGCCTCCCTCGTCCCCCACTGGCTGCCGCCGTCGCAGATGTTCTGGACCTGGGCGACGGGCGCCGCCCAGCTCGCCGCCGGGCTGGCCATGCTCAGCGGCGTCAAGGCGCGGCTGGCGGCCGTGCTCCTGACCGTGATGTACGCCGCCTTCAGCCTCCTCGTTCACATCCCCTCGGTGATCGCCGATCCGACGAGCCACGAGAACTGGGCCGAGAAC
>DASXIE010000088.1:0-34299 GCA_036498165.1 Caulobacteraceae bacterium | reverse complement strand
TGAAAAGCGGGGCTCCGGGCTTGTCGGCCTGGCCGCCGTATATCGCCGGCATGGCCGGCATGTTCATCGGCCCCATCTGGCCCCAAGCCGAGCCGGCGACGAGCACGGCGGCGAGCGCGACTACCCTCATCATGAGCCCCTCCCGAGCCGCCGATTTTGAACCCCACGCCCGCGTCGTCAAGCTTTGGAACGCCTCCCCACCCGACCATCATCGCCGGGCGGAAGTCCCGGGGACCCATGAACACCGCCCGCGCAATGGTGACCTTCGCACGACTTGGCGGCCGGGCGCTGCGATGATGTATTCAGAAGCCATGAAGCCTCGCGTGCATGGCCTCGATGTCGACGGCCGGACCGGGTGCGCCCATTGGCGCTCGGCGGTGGATATCGTCGCCATACGGATGAAGTGCTGCGGCGAATACTATGCGTGCAAGGATTGTCACGAGGCCCTCGCCGGCCATCCGATCGAGGTCTGGCCGCGCGAGGGGCGGGAAACGCTCGCGGTGATGTGCGGGGCGTGCGGCGGCGAGATGACCATCGCCGCCTACCTCGCCGCCCCCGACGCCTGCCCGGCCTGCGGGGCGGGCTTCAACCCTGGGTGCCGGAGCCACCACCGCTTCTATTTCGCCCCCTGACCGCGTAAGCCTCGCGGCCATGACACTGGCTGGGCGAGTGCGGGCGGGCGAAGCGGTGCTGGGGGCGTTCATCAAGACGCCGGCCCACGCCGTGGCCGAGGTCATGGGCCGCGCGGGCCTCGATTTCGCGATCATCGACGCCGAGCACGCCCCCTTCGGCCCGGTCGGCGTCGACGCGGTGGTTCTGGGGGCGACGTGCGCCGGCCTGCCATGCCTGGTCCGCCCGCCCGGCCATGAGCCCGGCTTCATCAATACCTGCCTGGATCTGGGGGCGGCGGGGATCCTCGCCCCCCATGTGGCCGATCCGGACGCCGCGCGGGCGCTCGTGGCGGCCGTGAAATATTCCGCCGGCGAGCGGGGATACTCGCCCTCGACCCGGGCGGGGGGCTACGGCGGGCGGGCTGACCATCGCGCCTTGGCCGACGAGGAAAGCGCTCTCTGGTGCCAGATCGAGGATGCCGCGGCCCTCAGCCGCCTTGACGACATCGCCGCCGTCGAGGGCGTGGATTGCCTCTTCCTCGGCCGGGTCGATCTGGCCCTCTCCTTGGGCGTGGCGCGGCCGGACGATCCGAAGATGGTCGAGGCCATCGCCGCCGTCGCCGCCGCGGCGAAGCGAGCCGGCAAGGCGCTGGGCGTCTATGTCGGCGATCCCGCTGAGATCGCCGCCTTTCGCGAACGGGGGGCCACGGTGATCGTCTGCGGCTCCGACCAGAGCTGGCTCATGGCCCAGGGGCGTTCGATCCGAGCGGCCCTGACGAACTGAACCGTCACGGAGGGGGTCATGCTGAATGTCGTCAGCGCACTGATCATTGGCGCGGTTGCCGCGGGGAGCGCCGTGGGGCCGGCTCCCCCGCAGACCTGCCCGCTCCATGACCGCCCCCCGGCCGGCTGGGAGCACCCCTCGCAGGTCGAGCTCACCGAATACTGGCCGCCCAGGCACCGCATGCTGCGCAACGTCACCGCGCCGACCATCTCCGTCTTCCTGCCCGCCATGCCCAGCCGGACCGGGGTGGTGATCGCGCCGGGCGGCGGGTTCGTGGCCCTTTCCATCGACGAGGAGGGCGCCGACGTCGCCCGCTGGCTCGCCGGCCACGGGATCACCGCCTTCGTGGTCAAGTACCGGCTGCGCGCCACACCCGCCGATCAGAAGGCGTTCGTGGCCGAATTCGAAAAGCTCCTGGGCGGCGCCAAGGTCGATCCCAACGCGCCGCTGCCCGGCGAGGCGGAGGCGACCGCCGACGGGCGGGCGGCCATGGCCTGGGTGAGGGCGCGGGCGCCCTCCTTCGGGCTCGATCCGGCCCGGATCGGATTCCTCGGTTTTTCGGCCGGGGGCCTGATGGCCAACACCCTGGCCGTCGACGGGGTGACCCACCCGGCCTTCGTCGGCTCGATCTATTCCCCGCTGCGCGCCAACGTGACCGTTCCGGCCGACGCCCCGCCGATGTTCACGGCCCAGGCCGCCGACGATCCGCTGTTCGGCGCCGTGGCGACCTCGACCTACCAGGCCTGGCGCGCCGCTCACCGTCCGGTGGAGTTGCACGTCTACGCCAAGGGCGGCCACGGTTTCGGCCTGCGCCATCAGGGGACGACCAGCGACAAATGGATCGACGAGTTCTACGCTTGGCTCGCCGCCCAGGGCCTCGCGGGCTCTTGAAAACCTCTCCCTCCGGGAGAGGTGTCGAGGGCGCGGACCCGAAACTGGGTAAATCGCTTGGCGGCGCGAACGCGGATTTCGCCCCCGCCGCCTATCGCCGCGAGCGCACGCGGTCGGGCAAGGTCACGCTGGCGACCAAGGCGTTCCAGGCCGTGGGGGCCCTGCCCGAGGCGATCAAGAACTTCGCCTTCAACACCTTCCTGCTCTTCTATTACAACCAGGTGCTGGGGCTGAACGCCCTGGCCGCCTCGGCCGCCATCGCCGGCGCCCTCATCATCGACGCAGCGTGCGATCCCCTGATCGGCTCGTTCTCGGACGGCCTGCGCAGCCGCCTGGGCCGGCGCCACCCTCTGATGTATCTGTCGGCCGCGCCGATCGGGATCGGCCTCTTCATGGTCTTCTCCCCGCCGTCGGGCCTGGGCGGCGAGGCCCTTCTGGCCTGGCTCTTCGTCAGCGTTGTCTTCACCCACCTGGCCATGAGCCTTTTCGTGGTGCCGTGGACCGCCCTCTACGCCGAGTTCTCCGACGACTACGTCGAGCGGACCACCATCGTCACCTGGCGCTATGGGGTGGGGCTGGCCGGCATGTTCGTCTTCACCCTTTCGACTTGGCGAGTGATCTTCGCCTCGACGCGCGCCTACACCCCCGGCCAGCTCAATCCCCATGCTTACGGCGTCTTCGCCGTGGCGGCGGCGGTGACGGTGAGCGCGGCGGTGCTGATCACCACCCACCTGACGCGGCGGGAGATTCCCTTCCTGCTGCAGCCGGTGGCGCGGCCGCCGCGCTTCGGCCTGGCGCGCGTGTGGCGCGACATCGCCAGCACCTTCCACAACCGCGACTTCCTGGTCCTCTTCTTCGGGGCCCTGACCTACGCCGGCATCTCCGGGACCATCGACGCGCTCGGAACCTATGTGGTGACCTATTTCTGGGGCCTGGCGCCGGAGCAGCTGCAGTGGTTCGCCCTCGACATCCTGGGGGCGGTCTTCGCCTTCGCGGCGCTGGGCGTCCTGGGCCGCCTGTTCGACAAGAAGACGGTGCTGCTGGTCAGTTTCGGCCTGCTGATGCTCGACGGCATGGGGGTGATCGGCCTGCGCCTGGCCCACATCCTACCGCCGAACGGCAGCCCCCTGCTGCTCGCCATCCTGGTCGGCAACGAGATGCTGCGCAACTTCCTCAATGTCCTCTTGGGGATCGTCTTCGTCTCCATGCTCGCCGACACCATCGATGTGCAGGAGCTGGTCAGCGGCCGGCGCCAGGAGGGGATCTTCTCCGCCGCCCTGTCCTTTTCCGGCAAGGCGACCGCCGGAGTGGGGGCGGTGATCGCCGGCTTCCTGCTGCAGGCAGTGGTCCGCTGGCCGATCCATGTCGATCCCCACGCCGCCGATCCGCACACCGTGACGCGCCTGGGCGTCGTGGCCGGCCTGCTCGTCCCCCTGCTGCTGGTCATCCCCCTGATGCTGGGCGGCCTCTACCGCATCACCCGCGCCTCCCACGCCGAGGTGCGCGCGGAGCTGGCCCTGCGCCGCGCTGTCTAGGGGTTGGGCTCAAATTATTACGAATTGCATTGACTTTTGGGAATTTCGGGCGCAGAATCTCGCATATTGAAATTTTCGAGAATTCCATTGGACCAAGAGCGCCGCGATAGGGCTGGAGCCCCCAGCCCGATGAGGGACTTTCGCGGTTTCGACGAGGATTCAGCGCGGGGCGCAGACGATTCCAGACGTAAACCAAGCACAACCAGACATCCTGCTAGCCCAACCAGACAACCCGCAGACCCAACCAGACCACTGCAGACGCGGCCGGGGAAGCGGCGACGCCGTGCTGCCACCGTTAATTACGGTGATTAACAGTGCGAAAGCGGGTCCTAGGCCGTCGCGCCCCAGACCTCGCGGGCCTTTTCGTAGACGCCCTGGTCGTAGGAAAACTCGATGGTGTTGCCGTCGGGGTCCTTGATGAAGCAGACGTAGCCGACCGGGTCCGGGAGCTGCAGGGGCCCGAGCGCCAGGCAGCCCTCTTCCTTGGCCTTGGCGGCGAAGTCGTCGACCATTTCCTTGGTCGGCAGCTCGATGCCGATATGGGCGAAGGGGCCGAGGGGGGGATGGGCGGCTGGGGCGAAGGGGTCCTTGCCCTCGTAGAACTCGCCGACCACCAGGACGAAGGGCGAGCCGGTCTGGGAGGCGTCGCCGATCCAGGCGTTGCGGCCATTGGCGTCCTGGCCGCGCGAGAGCAGGGAAAGGTGGGTGTGGCGCTCGTACCAGGCGATGGTGGCGTCGATGTCCCTCACCTTCAGGGCGATGTGGGTCCAGCATGGCTTGGTGGGGCGGAACTTGTGGATGCTGTCGTCGGCCATTGGGATCTCCTGGCTAGGAGCATGCCACCAAGCCCGCGCCCGGACTTGAACCAGGGCGCACGATCTATAGGCCGGCCTTCTGGGCGAGGAACGCCCGCCAGCTGCCCAGATGGGTGATTTCGCTCGCCCCCTCGGTCGCCCTGGGCTCGGCGACGAAGCCCTTCACCGTCTCGCCGTCTTCCAGCGTCACCGTGCCGATGGCCAGCGGTGCGGGGACCTCGGCGACGAAGCCGCCGAATTCGCCAAGCGCGATCTCATAGACCTCGACCTCGATTGCGCCGCCGCCGGCCCCGACGTGGACGAGGGCCGGCTTCGGCGGGGTCGAACCGGCCATGGCATAGAGCCGGTAGAGGGGCGCGGTGCGGCAGGCCCGCACGAGCCGGGCCTGGCGGGCGGTGAGCTGCCAATGGAGCGGCATGCCGGCGAGGTGGGCCCCGACCACGGCGAGCTTCACGGAAGGCGCACGGCCGGTCAGGTCCAGGGGCGGGGGCGGGGCGGGATCGGCGATCGCCTCGGCCAGTGTGAGCAGGCGGGCCTCGCTCCACGGGGGACCAATGAGGCTGACCCCGAAACCGACGTCGCTGGCGAGGTGTCCGGCGGGCGCGGCGACGGCGGCCATGTCCAAGAGATTCACGAAGTTGGTGTAGAGGCCCAGGTGGGCGTTGAGGGCGAAGGGCTCGGCGAGCGCCTCGCTGATCCGATAGGTGGCCGGCACGGTCGGCAGGACGATGGCGTCGACCTGCGCCCAGAGGGCGCGCGCCGCCTGCTCATAGCCCTTCAAGGCATGGAAACCATCGAAGGCCTCGGCCGCGGAGATCCCGGCCCCGCCTTGGACGAGGGCGCGGACGACCGGATGGACGGCGCCGGGCTGAGCGCGGATGAAGGGCCCCAGGGCCGCCCAGCGCTCCGCGATCCACGGCCCCTCGTAGAGCAGTCGACCGCAGGCGATCAGCGGGGTGACGTCGATCTCGACGAGCCGCGTCCCGGCGTCCCGGGCCCGCTCGACGGCCGCTTGGAAGAGGCGCTGGAGCGGTTCGGCCAGACCGTCGAGGCTCTTGGGAACCCCCAGGGTCCCGGTGGCGTCCGCCGGCGGCGCGGCCGGACGCGAATAGGGATCGCCAGGATCGATGGCGGCGAGAACCTTGTCGACCAGGGCGGCGTCTGTCGCGTCGCGGGTGAAAAGGCTGACGCAGTCGAGGGAGCGGCATGCCGGAACGACCCCCCTCGTGCTCCACCGCCCGCGGGTGGGCTTGAGGCCATAAAGGCCGTTGAAGGCCGCCGGGACCCGTCCCGAGCCGGCCGTGTCGGTGCCCAGCGCGAAGGGAACCAGGCCGGCGGCGACAGCGACGGCCGATCCAGAGCTCGATCCGCCGGCGATGTAGTCGCGGTTCAAAACGCAGCCTGGCGCGCCGTGGGGGCTGCGCGTTCCGGTCAGGCCAGTGGCGAACTGATCGAGATTGGTCTTGCCGATCGCCACTGCCCCGGCGGCGATCAGGCGGGCGACCGCGGTGGCGTCGGCGTCCGGCGCATAGGCGAAGGCCGGGCAGGCGGCGGTGGTGGGAAGGCCGGCCAGGTCGATGTTGTCCTTGATGGCGAATGTCGCGCCGGCGAGCGGCAGCTCCTCGCCCTTGGCCAGGCGCTCGTCGACGGCGCGGGCGGCGGCCAGGACCTCCTCTTCGGTCCGGCGGCTGATCCAGATCTGTGGCTGGACGGCATCGTACTCGGCGATCCGCGCCAGGCTGTCGCGGGCCGCTTCGACCGCCGAACTCGCGCCGCTCCGCACCGCCTCGACGGTCGCCTTGACCGTTCCGCTCACTCCCACGCGGCCGGGTCCGAGGGGCTGGGAAAGGCGCCGCGGTGGTAGAGCAGGGGGGCGGCGGTCGAGAGATGGTCGATGGCGACGCCGCGGGCGATGAGGATGCGATGGTCGCCGGCGTCGTGGGCCTGCTCGAGGGCGCAGTCGACGAAGACGCAGGCGGCGGCGAGCTGGGGCGCGCCACCCTCGCGGGCGCTGTAGGCGACGCCGGCGAAGCGCTCCTCGCCGCTGTCGCGGCCGAACAGGCGGGCCAGGTCGCAGGCTTCGGCGGGCAGGAAGTTCACCCCCATGACGCCCGACCGCTCGATGGGGCCAAGGGCGGGGTTGTCGTGGACCAGGCACACCAGCAGCAGGGGCGGTTCGAGCGACACCGAGCAGAAGGCGTTCACCGTGGTTCCCACCGGGGTCTCGCCGGCCCAACTGGTGACGATGGTGACGCCGGTCGGGAAGCGCCCCATGGCGGCGCGCCAGTCGGCGGGCGTCACCGCGCTCATTGCACCGCCCACTGGGTCAGCGTCGGCAGGCCGGTGCGGGCGATCAGGGCCGCTCCGGCGGCGCGCGCCTCGGCCAGCAGCTTCTCCTCGTCGATGAGGGTGGGGCGCCCGGCGTCGATGACCTGGACGCCGTCGATCCACACCGAATGGACCGCTCCGGTGGGGGCGTCGAGGGCCAGTTGCGCGACCGGATCGAAAACCGTCCCCCAGGCCGGGGTGTCGGTGTCATGGAGGACGAAGTCGGCCGCCTTGCCGACCTCGAGCGAGCCGATCGCCTCGCCCATGCCCAGCGCCCGGGCCCCGTTGAGGGTGGCCATCTCCAGGATGGCGGCGGGGGGATAGAGGTGCTCGTCGGCGCGGGCGTCGCGGAAGAGGAGGGCCATCAGCCGGGCCGCGCCCAGGATGTCGGCGGCAACCCCGTCGGTTCCCAGCATGACGTTGACGCCGCGGGCGGCCATTTCCGGATAGAGGCCGATGCGGGCGAGGCCGAAGCCGCCGGCCAGGGCGGCGTGCGGGCAGAGGACGGCGTTCGCGCCGCTGGCGGCCAGGATCTCGAGCTCGGCGGCATCGATGTTCGCCAGGTGGGTGAGGCAGACATTGGGCCCCAGGACGCCGATGTCGGCGAGGTGCTCGATGGGTCGCCGGCCATAGTGCTTCATGAACCATTCGGGGTCGGAGGCCCTGGGGCTCATGTGGGCCGATACCCCCAGGCCGTGGGCGTCGGCCAGCGCCTTGGCGGCCCGCCAGACGGCATCCGAATTGGTCGAGTGGCCGACCAGCACCGGCCACGCAGCGAGGCGTTCGCCATCGGCGCCGGGGTAGCGGGCGACCTCGCGCTCGAGCTGGGCGACGGCGGCGGCCGAAACCTCGGCGGGGTCGGCGGCCGGATCATAGGCGCGACCCTCAACCCATTCGCCGAGGCGCCCGCGGATGCCCGTCGGGCCCAGCGCCTCCATCACCGCTTCGAGATGGCTGATCGTGCCGGCTTCGAGGAAGGTGGTCGTGCCGCCGCGCATCATGGCCAGGGCGGCGCATTGGGCGGCCAGGGCCTCGTCCTCGGGGCTCTGGGCGCGGAAGATCGGGATCACCCAGCGCTGCAGGCGCTCGCCCGGATCGACCTCGCGCCCCCCGCGGGCGAAACCGCGGGTCAGGGGATCGCCGGTGATGTGGATGTGGCCGTCGACGAAGCCGGGCGTTATGACGAAACGGCCGCCCTCGAGGGTGCGGCGTGCGGTCACGTTCCGGACTACGGCCTCGCGCTTGCCCACTGCCACGATGCGGTCGCCGACGATGGCCAGGGCCCCGTCGACGATCACCCGCCGCGCCCCGTCCATGGTGATCAGCGTCGCCCCGGCGATCAGCAGATCGGCGGCAATGCGCGGGTCGGCCATCTAGCCGAATCGATAGCCGCTGATGCGGGCGGCCATGACCTCGTCGGTGAAGACCCGCTTGCCCGGATCGCCCCGGGCGGCGCCGGCGGCGATCATCAGGGGCAGGAGGTGCTCCTCACGCGGATGGGCGTTCCGAGCCGCCGGGGCGTCACTCCAGTGGGCGAGACCTGCCTCGCGCTCGGCCGGCGCCGCCTCGAGGTCGGCGGTCAGCCAGCGGTCGAAGGCCTCCGACGGGGCGGTGGCGGACGGGGTCCGGAAGGCGCCCATGTTGTGATAGCTCATCCCCGAGCCAACGATCAGCACGCCCTCGTTACGCAGGGCGGCCAGGGCGGCGCCGGCGGCAAGGTGCTCGGCCGGATCGAGCCCCGCCTTCAGCGACAGGGGCACGACCGGAATGTCGGCGTCCGGATAGATCAGCAGAAAGGGGATAAAGATCCCGTGATCGAAGCCGCGGTCCGGGTCGACGCGGGCCGGCAACCCGGCGGCGGTGAGAAGTTCGACGATCCGCCCGGCGAGGGCGGGCGCACCGGGGGCCGGATATTTCAGTTCATAGGTATGGGCCGGAAACCCGGTGTAGTCGTAGATCAGTTCAGGGGCCGCTCCGGCTCCGGCGGTGAAGGCGCTCTCCTCCCAGTGGCCGGAGACGACCACGATCGCCTTGGGCCGGGCCGGCAGGCTGTCGGCGAGGCCGCGCAGCCAAGCCGCCGTGCGATCCCACTCGTCGGCCGGCCGGCCCATGAGCGACCAGTCCATGAAAAAGCACGGGCCTCCGCCGTGGGGAATATAGAAGGTCGGCAGGCGCTGGGCGGTGTTCATCGCTTCTCTCTAACCCTTTGGCCCCGCGCCGGTCTTGCCCCAAGGGGCGCGGCAAACTTGGCTGGCGCCGCATGCGCTGGCGGGCGCTTTCGATAGCGGCTATATAGGTTGCGTCGAACTCTGCTGCGCAACGCTCCTGATGCCCGCCGCGCGCGGACTTCGAAGCCGCCCTTTCAGACTCGATCGTCCGCCGGGCTCTTCCGGCGGGCCCACGCCTCAGGGAGACTGAAAATGGCTGTCGGCACCGTGAAATGGTTCAATCCGACCAAGGGTTATGGCTTCATCCAGCCGCAGGACGGCGGCAAGGACGTCTTTGTCCACGCCTCGGCCGTCGAGCGCTCGGACCTCAATTCGTTGAGTGAAGGCCAGACGATTTCCTATGAAGTCGAGCGCGACAAGCGCTCGGGCAAGGACAGCGCCGTCAACCTCCGCGCCTCCTGAGAGACCGCCCGTCAGCGCATGAGCGAACCCCGTCGCTGGCTGATTACCGGAGTGAGCAGCGGCCTCGGCCGCGCGCTGGCCAAGGCCGCCCTGACCCGTGGCGATAGGGTGGCCGGCACGGTGCGGCGCGCCGCCGACAAGGCGGCGTTCGAGGCCCTCTCGCCTGGGCGGGCGCTCGGATTCACCCTCGACCTCGCCGATGCCGAGGCCGCGGCGGGGGTCGTGCGGGCGGCCACGGAGGTGCTCGGCGGCATCGACGTCCTGGTCAACAATGCCGGCTATGGCCTCACCTGCGCTGTGGAGGAGGCGAGCCTCGCCGAGCTCCGGACCCAATTCGAGGTCAATGTCTTTTCGCCCGCCGCGATGATCGCTGCGGTGCTGCCGGCCATGCGGGCGCGGCGGGCCGGGCGGATCGTCAACATCACCTCGGTGAGCGGCATCGCGGTGTGGGCCGGCACGGGGCTCTATTGCGCCAGCAAGCACGCCCTCGAGGCGATCGGCGAGAGCCTGGCCGACGAGGTCGCCCCCCTCGGGATCAAGGTGATCAACATCGCGCCGGGCGGCATGCGCACCGACTACGCCGGCCGCTCGCTCATCACCGCCGCGGCAAGGATCGCCGACTATGACGACGGGCCGGGCCATGCCGCCCAGGCGATCCTCGCCGATCACGCCGGGGCCGAGAGCGGCGATCCGGCCAAGGTGGCGGGGGCGATCCTGGACGCCGTCGACGCCGACGATCCGCCGCGCCGGCTGCTGCTGGGCTCCGACGCCCTCCACTACGCCCGCGCCCATATCGAGGGCCTCGAGGCCGACATGACGGCATGGGAGGCGGTGAGCCTCGCCGTCGGTTTCGAGCAGCGTGCCTGAGGTTACTCACTTGTAAGTTGTCCCGCCCACGGCGGCGGATAGAGGTCTTGCGCGCCACGACGCGCCTCAGAGGGGGAATCCACATGAAACTTCGCCGCCTGCTGGCCGCCCTCATGGTCTCGGCCGCGCCGCTAGCCGTTCACGCCGCCCTGCCGCGCTTTCCCCAGCCGTTCGGCGAGCGGATCGTGTTCGTCGCCGACGGCAACGTGTGGGCGGTTCCCAAGGCCGGCGGCGCGGCCGAGCGGCTGACCAGCGCGGCGGGCCAGGACATGTTCCCCCGCGTCTCGCCGGACGGACGGTGGATCGCCTACACCGAGGCCAGCAAGGCGGGGACCGACATCTGGGTGATCCCGGCCGCCGGCGGGGCGGCGCGGCGGCTGACCTACCATCCGACCACCGAAGGGGGCACCGGCGGGCGCCACGGCCCCGACAACATGGTCGTCACCTGGACCCCGGATTCGCAATACGTCGTCTATCTCACCAAGCGCGACCAGTGGAACAGCTGGATCCAGTACATGTACAAGGTCCCGGTGGCGGGCGGCGCGCCCTCGCCGATGCCGATCGACAGCGCCGTGGGCCTGGCGACCTTCGCCCCCGACGGCCACACAATCGCCTACAACCGCATCTTCCGGAATTTCCGCACCTGGAAGCGCTACAACGGCGGCCTCGCTCAGCAGATCTTCACCTTCGATTTCAACACCCGCAAGCTGGACCAGATCACCAACTGGTCGGGCACCAACACCTCGCCGATGTGGTACGGCCGCAAGATCTACTACCTCAGCGACCAGGACGCCCACCGGCGGGCCAACATCTGGGTCTACGACGAGGACAGCCACCAGGCCCGCGAGGTCACCCACTTCACCGACTATGACATCGATTTCCCGGCGCTCGGGAGCGACGCCATTGCTTTCCAGCAAGGCGGCAAGCTCTTCTATCTCGACCTGCCGAGCGAGCAGCTCCACGAAGTGCCGGTCAGCGTGCCGGACGACAATCCGCGCACCCGCCCCCACGTCGCCGACGTGAAGGAGGCCATTCGCGATACCGACCCGGCCGGCCAGGTGGATTACGCCCTAGCGCCCAACGGCAAGCGGGCTCTGTTCTCCGCCCGCGGCGACATCTACAGCGTGCCGGCCGAGAACGGCGCGACGCGCGACCTGACCGGCACCCAGACCGCCGACGAGGACCATCCGGCCTGGTCACCTGACGGGCGGACGATTGCCTACACCACCGACATCAATGGCGCCCAGCAGGTGGCCATCCGTCCGGCCGAAGGGGGACCTGAACGCCTCCTGACCTCATTCTCGACCGGGTATCTCTATGGCCCGGTCTTCTCGCCGGACGGCCGGATGCTGTCGTTCAGCGACGGCGCCCACCGCCTGTGGGTGGTGAGCGTCGACGGCGGCGCGCCGCGCCAGGTCGCCGAGGACAAGTTCGGCGAGATCCACGACCAGTCCTTCTCCCGCGACGGCCGGTGGCTGGCCTATAGCCTCACCGCCGAAGGCCGCCGCCGCGATCTGTGGCTCTACGAGGTGCCGAGCGGCAAGGCGACCAAGCTCGGCGACGGGAGCAGCATCGACTCCAACCCGGTCTGGTCGCCCGACGGCCGCTATCTCTACTTCACCTCGAACCGACACGAAAACACCGTGGGCTCGGACGTCGAGTTCGATTTCAGCATCATCAAGTCGGCCGGCCTCTACGCCATCCCGCTCACCCGCGACACCGCCTCTCCGGTCGCGCCGCGATCGGACGAGGCCGACACAGGGACCGAGCCGACTAAGCCCGAGGAGGCCGCTCCCAGGGAGACGAAAGTGACCAAGTCCGGGCCCGCCAAGCTCGGCAAGCCGGCCCCTGATCGTCCCGGTCCCATCGCGCCGGTGCGGATCGATCTCGACGGGATGATGGCCCGCGCCGTCGCCCTGCCGGTCGAACCGGCCAACATCGCCCAGGTCGACGCCCGCGACGGGCGTCTCTACTACCTCACCCAGCCGATCGGCCTGATCAACGGCACGCTCAAGGGCGAGAAGTCGGCGCTGCACTTCTTCGATTTCAAGAAGCGCAAGGATTCGGTGATCACCACCGATGTCGACAGCTACGCCCTCTCACTCGACGGCGAACGGGTGATGATCAAGCACGACAAGGACTACACCGTCCTCGACACCAAGTCCGACGCCGCCAAGGACGAGGAGACGGCCAAGAAGCTCGACCTCGACCACATGCGCATGCTCGTCGATCCGCCGGTCGAATGGGCCGAGATGTACGACAACGCCTGGCGCCTGGAACGCGACATGTTCTTCTCCACCCAGATGAACGGCCAGGACTGGAACGCCATCGGCGCCAGCTATCGCAAGCTCGTGCCCCTGGCCGGCTCGCGGGAGGACCTCAACTATCTGATCGGGCAGATGATCGGCGAGATCAGCAATTCCCACACCTATGTCGGCGGCGGCGACGACGGCGACACCACCCCGGCGGTGCATCAGGCCCTGCTGGGCGTCGACTGGGCGCTCGATCCGGCGTCCCGCCGCTACCGCATCGCGGTCATCTATCCCGGCGACAACACCCGCGAGGACTATCGCAGCCCCCTGGCCGAGCCAGGCCTGGAGGTGAAGGCCGGCGACTACGTCCTGGCCGTCAACGGCGTCGAACTCGCCGCCCCGACCGATCCGGACAGTCTGCTGCAGCTGGCCGACGCCGAGACCACGGTGGATCTGACGGTGGCCGACACGCCCAGCGGGCCGCGACGCCACGTGGTGGTCAAGCCGGTGGGCAAGGAGCTCAGCCTGCGCGAAGCGGCGTGGATCGCCCACAACCGCGCCCTCGTCGACCGCCTGTCGGGCGGGCGGGTGGGCTATGTCTACATGTCGGACATGGAGCAGCTTGGGGCCCAGCAGTTCGTCCGCCAGTTCTACGCCCAGCTCGACAAGCAGGCCCTGATCATGGACGACCGCTGGAACGGCGGCGGCTTCATCGCCCCCTTCGCCCTGGAGCGCCTGCGCCGGGCCCTGGTGAGCCTGGACGTCAATCGCGAGTCCGGCGTCACCTCGGAGCCCAACGAGGTGCTCAATGGCCCCAAGGTCGCACTACTCAACCACTGGTCGGCCTCGGACGGCGACATCTTCCCGTACCTCTTCCGCGAATATGGCCTAGGTAAGCTCATCGGGACGAGGTCATGGGGCGGGGTGCGCGGGATTCGCGGCAACTGGCAGTTGATGGACGGCGGCTACGTCACCATTCCCGAGAGCGCCATGTTCACCCCCGACAGCAAGTGGGCGGTGGAGAACCACGGCGTCGATCCCGACATCGAGATCGAGAACGAGCCGGCCGATCTCATGGCAGGCCACGACGCCCAGCTCGAGGCGGCGGTCGACCTGTTGATGAAGCAGATCGGCGGACGGCCGGGCGGCTTGCCGGCGCCGCCGCCGCTGCTGCCCGCCTATCCGCAAAGCGGGATCGTCCAGCCGCAGACATGAAGTCAGATATTCCCGGCCACGCTCGGAGCCCCGCCCGGCGCGAGGCGTTCTCATCCCTAGAGCTGGGTGGGCGCTGCCATGAACCATGGAGCAGCCACATGAACCCGAGCACCCACTTACCTTCCCGCCCAGGTGGCGGAGCGATGTCGCGGCGCAACAGCGGCTTCGACACCCTGCAGCGTGAGATCGACCGGATCTTCGACACCTTTTCCGGCGGCCTGCCGACGCGGGGCGGGATCGGGATCTTCCCCAGTCTGGACGTCACCGAAACCGACAAGGAGATCAAGATTTCGTGCGAATTGCCCGGCCTGGAGGAAAAGGACGTCCAGTTGTCGCTCACCGACGACATTCTGACGATCCGCGGGGAGAAAAGGGCCGAAGTCGAGGAGAAAAACGGCGGTTATCAGCACATGGAGTGCGCTTATGGCGCGTTCTCGCGCTCGGTCGAGTTGCCGGCCCACGTCGATCCCAATCAGGTGAAGGCGCGGATGAAGCGCGGGGTGCTAAAAATCACCGCCCCCAAGACCCCGGCCCCCAACGCCACCCGGATCGAAATCAGGCCGGAGGGCTGACCGGTCCCTAGCCGACGCAGCTCACCGCCAGGCGGGCCGCGTCGGCGATCAGGCGATCGCGGTCCGCCTCGGTGGCCGTCGAGCCGGCGAGGTAGGCCGCGATGGCGAAGCGGCGGCCGTCGGGGAGGGTGGCGATGCCGATATCGTTGGTCGCCGGGGTAAGGCCAAGATCGGTGGCCGCCGTGCCGGTCTTGTGGGCCAGCGAAGCGTCGGGCGGCAGGCCGGCCTTTAGCCGGTTCGCCCCCGTGGCGCTGTCGGTCATCAGGCGCAGCAGCAGTCGGGTCGAGCTCGGCGAAAGCAGTTCGCCCCGCACCAGGTGGACCAGGAAGGTCAGAGTGGCCGGCAGGGTAGCGGTGTCGCGCGGATCGGCGAGGTAGCGCTCGGTGGCCGCCTCGCGGGCGGCGGCGGGGACCGCGTCGCGCGCCGCCAGCCACGCGCGGGGGTCCTTCCACGCCGGCTGGAAGGGCGGCATGCCGGCGAGATCGACCTGCAGTTCGCGCTCGTAGCGGTCGACGCGGATGTCGGCCAATCCTTTGCCGCTGAGCCAGGCGGTGACCGCGGCCGGCCCGCCGAGCCGCTTCATGATCGCGTCGGCGGCCGTGTTGTCGCTGTGCTGGACGGCGAGGGCGATGAGGTCGGCGGCCGCCACGGTGATGCGGTGTCCGGCCGGCGGCGAGGGGAAGGCCTCGTCGACAAAGCCGCCGCCCGGGGAAAGGTCTTGGTCCGTGAGGGTGATGGGCTCGTTGAGCTTCAGGGCGCCGGTGTCGACCTGGGCCAGGGCGGCGGCGGCCAGGAAGGCCTTGAACGTGCTCTGCAGAGGATAGCGGGCCTTTGGATTCGAGATCCACGCCACGGCGGGGGAGATGAGGGCGACGCCCAGGCCCAGGACCGCCGGCCGGGCCCGCGCCGCCAGTTGGGTGTAGCCGGAGATGAGGGTCGGCTCATCGAGACTCACGGGTCCCGCCGCTGATGCCGGCCGCCGCCGGACGCTGCACTGCGCCAGGGCGGCGCCAAGTCCGACGAGGGCGAGGCGGCGGGCATGGTCCATCGGGGCGGCGAATCTCTGCTGCTTGGAGCGGGAAGGCGATCGTATCCGCTAAACGGCGGAAATGGGCTATGGGCTGCAGGCGATGAATCCGCCCTGCATCATCCTCAAGGACGCCCAGCTGGCGGAGAACATCGGCGCGGCGGCCCGGGTGATGGCTAATTTCGGTCTCGCCGAGTTGCGCCTGGTGAACCCTCGCGACGGCTGGCCCCAGCCGCGGGCCTGGGCCAGCGCTTCGGGCGCCGACTGGCCGCTCGACGGCGCCAAGGTTTTCGCGCGCCTCGAGGACGCCATCGCCGACCTCACCCTCGTTTTGGCCACGACCGCCAGGCCGCGCGAAGCGACGCTGCCTGTGCTCACCCCGCGCGAGGGCGCCGCTGAGCTGCGCGCGGCGGCCGACGCCGGCCAGGCCTGCGGGGTCCTCTTCGGCGGCGAGCGAGCGGGGCTGGAGAGCGACGATATCGCCCTCTGCCAGGCCATCGTCACCGCGCCGGTGGACGGGCGGCATCATTCGCTCAACCTCGCCCAGGCCGTGGCGATCACCGCCTATGAGTGGCGGATGGCGGCCGCCCCCGAAGCGCCGCCGGCGTTCGGCGAAGCCCCGCCGCCGGCCGCGCAGCGCGCCCTGCTGGGCCTCTACGAACAGCTCGAGGCTGAACTGGAGTCCGCCGGCTTCTTCCATCCGCCCGAGAAGCGACCTTCGATGGTGCGCAACCTGCGCGTGGCGCTGGGCCGCGGCCGCTTCACCGACCAGGAGGTGCGCACCCTGCGCGGGGTGGTCACGGCCCTTTCCCGCGGCCGCGGCCGGGTGCTGGAAAAGCTGGCCGCCAGGAAGGCCGCTCGCTTGACAGACTAGAGAGCGGAAGGCCATAAGCCGCGCCTCGCCGCCGCCGGGCCCGCCCGCCGACGTGCGATGCCATGACGGGTGATGCGTGCGCCGCCGTTGAGATCGCGCCTCCATCTGCGGAGGGGCCGGACCGCGTCAAAGTGAAAGAAGCGAAGGCATGTCGAAGCGCCAATCGGCGAAGTACAAAATCGACCGACGGATGGGCGAGAACATCTGGGGTCGTCCCAAGAGCCCGATCAACCAACGTCCCTACGGCCCCGGCCAACATGGCCAGCGGCGCAAGAGCAAGGTCTCCGATTTCGGCCTGCAGCTGCGCGCCAAGCAGAAGCTGAAGGGCTATTACGGCAATCTCACCGAGAAGCAGTTCTCGCGAACCTACGCCGAGGCGGCCCGCCGCAAGGGCAACACCTCGGAGAACCTCATCGCCCTGCTGGAAGCGCGCCTGGACGCGGTGATCTACCGCGCCAAGTTCACCCCCACGGTGTTCTCGGCCCGACAGTTCGTGAACCACGGCCATGTGCTAGTGAACGGCAAGCGGGTGAACATCGCCTCCTATCAGGTCAAGGTCGGCGACGTGGTCCAGGTCCGCGAACGCTCGCGCAACATGGCGCTGGTGCTTGAAGCCTTGCAGCTGGTGGAGCGCGATTCCCCCGACTACCTCGAGGTCGATCCCAAGGCCATGAGCGCCAAGTTCCTGCGCAGTCCCGAACTCGCCGAGGTGCCCTATCCGGTGAAGATGGAGCCCAACCTGGTGGTCGAGTTCTACGCCTCCTGAAGAGGCGCCTCGGGCTCAGCTTTCCAGCACGCCCTGTTCGGCGAGGAAGGTCTTCAACTCCCCGGACTGGAACATTTCGCGCACGATGTCGCAGCCGCCGACGAATTCGCCCTTCACATAGAGCTGCGGGATGGTCGGCCAGTCGGAAAAGGCCTTGATCCCTTGGCGCAGCTCGTCGCTCTGCAGGACGTTGACCCCCACGAACGGCGCGCCGAGGTGGTCGAGTATCTGAACCACAACGGCCGAGAAGCCGCAGCCCGGCTGGTCGGGCGTGCCCTTCATGAACAGGGTCACCGGATGCTCGGCGACGGTCCGAGCGATGAAGTCGTGAGCGGGGCTGAGTTGGGCGGCGTCGGTCATCAAAAGAATCTTTCGCGTTGAGAGGGGTAGCTAGGAACCCGGCGCGCCCGGGTCAAGCCGGGGCGGAGGTCTCCAGGGCCAGGGCGTGCAGCGCGCCACCCATCTTTCCTTTCAGGGCCGCGTAAACAAGCTGGTGCTGGCGAACGCGCGGTAGGCCGGCGAAGGCCGGCGAGACGATGCGGGCGCGATAGTGGTCGCCGTCGCCGGCCAGATCCTCGATGGCGATCTCGGCGTCCGGAAAGGCGGCTCTGAGGTCGGCCTCGAGATCGGCGACGGGCATCGGCATGACGGACTCCTTTGCGCCTGGGGCGCGGCCGGAGATATAACACGGCGCCAACGGGGGCGAACCAGCATGAACCGCTATGCCGTGATTGGCGTCCTTTGCCTGCTGCTGGGGGCCTGCAACGTCGTGGTGACCAAGACTCCCCTGCTCAGCCGCTCGGACGAGGCCGGCGCGCCGCCGATGCGGCCGGGTCTTTGGCGGCTGGAAGGCGACGAGCCCTGCCAGGTCGATGAGTCGAGGCCGCTGATCGAATGGCCCAAATGCGCCGGCGGGGTGGTGATCAAGGACGGCAGCGCCGGCTACTACGATCGCGATGGCCCGGCGCCGGTCTGGACCAGCCAGCCCTTTGTCCTGGCGGCGGGGACGCCGCGGGTCGGCCAGGCCCAGGCGAAGATCTCCGGCGACGTCAAGGTCGGCTCCGATCCCTTCATCTACTTCGGGGCGCGGGCGACGAAGAACGACGATGCGGCCCGGATCACCGCCATGAGCATCTGGCCGGTCCAGTGCGGTCCGCCGCCACCCGGCGACAAGGCCGAGAGTACGTCAAAGCCCCTTCCTGGCATTGAGATGAAGCCCGGCGACCCGGTGTGCACGACTGCCTCGGTCGCCGTGTTACGGATGGCGGCCGGCGCCAGCGAAGCCTGGATCCCCAAGCCGATCCGCGCCCGTTGGCTGAGGGCCGACGGCGGTCCTTAAGCCCGCGTTTCCATATAGGTGGGGAGCCACGCCTCGTGGGCGGCGCGAAGACGCTGAAGCGGCAGGCTGAACAGGCTTTCGACGATCAAGGCGTCGCCGCCGGCCCGGCCGACGACCTGAGCCGGCACGCCGGCCGCCCGCGCCGCGTCGATGATCGGCGACGCATCCCTGGCGGCGAGGAGGTAGCGAGCCTGATCCTCTCCGAACAGCATGGCTGGGGCGGAAAGGGTATCGGGCAGGCGGACGCTCATCCCTTGATTCGACGCCATGGCCATCTCCGCCGCGGCGGCCACGAGGCCGCCGTCGGAAAGGTCGTGAACCGCTGAAACTGCGCCGCTCCTGATCAGCCCGCGGACGAAATCGCCGTTGCGGCGCTCGGCGGCGAGATCGACGGGCGGCGGGGCGCCGTCCTCGCGGCCCAGCAACTCTCTGAGATAGAGACTGGCCCCCAGTTCGCCGGCCGTTTCGCCGACCAGCACCAGCGCATCGCCGGCGCCCATGGACGCGAAATCGGCGTGCGGCGCTCCTTCGCCGATCAATCCGACGCCCCCGACCACCGGGGTAGGCGGAATGGCCGCGCCGTTGGTCTCGTTGTAGAGCGAGACGTTGCCGCTCACGACGGGGAAATCCAGCGCGCGGCAGGCCTGCGCCATGCCCTCGATGGCGGCGACGATCTGCCCCATGATCCGCGGCCGTTCGGGATTGCCGAAGTTGAGGTTGTCGGTGATGGCGATCGGCTCAGCCCCAACGGCGGTGAGATTGCGCCATGCTTCGGCCACCGCCTGCTTGCCCCCTTCGAAGGGATCGGCGGCGACATAGCGCGGCGTGCAGTCGCTGGTCACCGCCAGGGCCTTACCGCTTCCGTGCACCCGCACCACGCCGGCGTCGGCGCCGGTGGCCGGATCCTCCAGCGTGTCGGCCATGACATGGCGGTCGTACTGCTCCCAGATCCAGCGCTTGGAGGCCATGTCCGGGCAGGCCATCAGCATCAGCACCGCCTCGGCCCAGTCGGCCGGAGCGGGGAGGGACCCTGGATCAAGGCGGCGTGGCGGCTCCGGCGCGGTCCACGGACGTTGGTAGAGTGGGGCGTCGTCGGTGAGTGGGCCCAGCGGCAGGTCGCACACCACCGCTCCGCCGTGGCGCAGAACCAGATGGCCGGTGTCGGTGGTGTAGCCGATCACCGCCGCGTCCAGGCCCCATTTTTCAAACACCCGCCGGCCGTCCGCCTCGCGCCCGGGATTGAGGATCGCCAGCATCCTCTCCTGGCTTTCCGAAAGCATCATCTCGTAGGGGGTCATCCCCTCCTCGCGCTGCGGGACGAGGTCGAGATCGAGGTCGATGCCCACCGCCCCCTTGCCGGCCATCTCCACCGAGGAGGAAGTGAGGCCTGCCGCGCCCATGTCCTGGATCGCCGCCACCGCCCCGGTGGCCATCAGCTCAAGGGTGGCTTCGATCAACAGCTTCTCGGCGAACGGGTCGCCGACCTGGACCGTGGGCCGCTTCTCGTCGGACGCCTCGTCGAATTCGGCCGAGGCCATGGTCGCCCCATGGATGCCGTCGCGGCCGGTCTTGGAGCCGAAGTAGACCACCGGCAGACCGGCGGCCGGGGCGGCGGAGTAGAAGATCTTGTCGGCGTCGGCGAGGCCGACGCACATGGCGTTGACGAGAATGTTGCCGTCGTAGCCTGGGTGGAAATTGGTCTCGCCGCCCAGCGTCGGGACACCGACGCAGTTTCCATAACCGCCGATTCCGGCCACCACCCCCGCCACCAAGCCGCGCGTTCGCGGGTGCGAGGAATCGCCGAATCTCAAGGCGTTCAGAAGGGCGATCGGCCGCGCTCCCATGGTGAAGACATCGCGCATGATCCCCCCGACCCCCGTGGCCGCGCCCTGGTAGGGCTCGATGAACGAGGGATGGTTGTGGGACTCCATCTTGAAGACCACCGCCTGGCCGTCGCCGATATCGACCACCCCGGCGTTCTCGCCCGGCCCCTGAATGACCCGCGGCCCGGTCGTGGGGAATTTGCGCAGGTGGGCGCGCGAAGACTTGTAGGAGCAGTGCTCGCTCCACATCACCGAAAAGACGCCCAGTTCGAGTTGGTTGGGCTCGCGGTTCAGCCGCCGGACGATGAGGTCGTACTCCTCGGGCCTGAGGCCATATTCGGCGGCTTGGTCGGCCAGAGTCGGGGCGGTCGCGGACATGGACGGCTTCTAGCGGGCGGCGGCCGACAACGCCATTGCCGGGGTCGGCATCGCGACCCATGAGGGCATGCCGCAACGCACTATGATCGCCGATATCTGAACAGCGTCAAAAATCTGAACATTGTTAAAAATAATGCTTGCGCCTAGCTGAACGGCGGTATCTAATCAGTGTCAAGTTCACTTGAACGAAAGGCGCATCTCCCATGAAACTCGCAATCGCAGCCGCTTTCGCGGCCCTTACCCTGGCCGGTTCGGCCTTCGCCGACACCCGCCTGACCGCCACCCTGGATTCGCCGCAAGGCGCCCCATCCAAGTTCATCGCCGCCCATGCGGTGTGGAACTGCGAAGGCGCCACCTGCGTCGCCCAGGTCGCCCCCGACGAATCGTTCGGCGCCACGTCCTGCAAGGAACTGGCGAAGCGGCTCGGCCACGTCGCCTCCTACGCGTCCGACACCAAGAGCCTCGACAACAAGGCCCTGGAAAAGTGCAACACCGGCGCCGCCGCCCCGGCCGCGATCGGGACCGCTTCCCGCTAAGCGAAGGCTCTTCTGCAGCTCCCCCCTTGGGGCGGTCCTTTGGGCCGCCCCTTTTTTACGCCGCGCCTAGCACGCTCTGGAAGAGCAGGGCGCCGTCCGCCGAACCCAGCGCCGCCTCGAAGGCCCGGTCGGGATGGGGCATGATCCCCAGCACATTGCCGCCCTCGTCGAGGATGCCGGCGATGTCGCGCAGCGAGCCGTTGGGATTTTCGCGGTAACGGAAGGCGATCCGGCCCTCGCCCTCGAGGCGGTTCAGGGTCTCTCCGTCGGCGAAATAGGCCCCTTCGTTGTTGCCGACGGTCATTACCGCGCGGCGGTTTTCGCCATAGGCGGCGGTGAAGCGGGTCTGGGCGTTGACCACGTCCAGTTCGACCGCCTTGCAGACATATTTCAGGGCCTGGTTGCGCATCAGGGCGCCGGGCAGCATGGCGGCCTCGGTGAGCACCTGGAAGCCATTGCAGATGCCGGCCACGGCCACCCCGCGATCGGCGGCGACACGTACCGCCCCCATCACCGGCGAGAGGGCGGCCATGGCCCCGGCACGCAGGTAGTCGCCATAGGCGAATCCGCCCGGCAGCACGATGAGATCGAGGCCATCGGGCAACTCGCTCTCCCCGTGCCAGACCATGGCCACTTTGGCCCCGGTGGAGCGCTCGATGGCCACCTTGCAGTCGCGGTCGCAATTGGATCCGGGGAAGACCACCACCGCGGCCTTCATGGGTCGATCTCGACCTGGTAGCTTTCGATCACCGGGTTGGCGAGGAGGCGCTGGCACATGGCCTCCACCTCGGAGCGGGCCTTCGCCTGGTCGGCGGTCGCCAGATCGAAGGTGATCACCCGCCCCACCCGCACATTGTCCGCTTGTGGCCAACCCAGGCCGTGGAGGGCGTTCTCCACCGCCTTGCCCTGGACATCGAGGACGCCGGGCTTGAGGAAGACGCGAACGCTGGCCTTCATGGTCAGTGGATGCCGCCCTGGATCACCGTGGGCATCTCCTTCATGATCCCCAGCCGCCGGGCCACCTCGGTGTAGCTTTCGATGACATTGCCGAGGTCGCGGCGGAAGCGGTCCTTGTCGAGCTTCTCGTTGGTGGCGGTGTCCCACAGCCGGCAGCTGTCGGGGCTGATCTCGTCGGCCAGCAACACGCGCGAGAAGTCGTTTTCCCATACCCGGCCGAACTCGATCTTGAAGTCGACCAGGGTGATGCCGACGGCCCCGAACATGCCGCACAGGAAGTCGTTTACCCGCAGCGTGGTGGCCATCATGTCGTCGATCTCCTGGGTCTGGGCCCAGTTGAAGGCGGTGATGTGCTCTTCGGCCACCATCGGATCGCCGAGCTTGTCGTCCTTCAGGTAGAATTCGATGATCGAGCGGGGCAGGGCCTGGCCTTCGGGAATTCCGAACCGCTTGGCGAGCGAACCGGCCGCGATGTTGCGGCACACCACCTCCAGGGGGATGATCTCCACCTCCTTGATAAGCTGCTCGCGCAGGCTCATCCGCTTGATGAAGTGGTTCTGGACGCCGATGGCGTTCAGCCGGGTCATGATGTATTCACTGATCCGGTTGTTAATCACTCCCTTGCCTTCGAGCACGGCCTTCTTGGTTCCGTCGAAGGCCGTCGCGTCGTCCTTGAAGTATTGAATGAGAGTTCCCGGTTCGGGGCCCTCATAGAGAATCTTGGCCTTGCCCTCGTAGATCTTTTTGCGGCGGGTCATGACTGCGGCCTTGTTTTAGGTCGGCGAGGGCCTGGAATCGAAACCGCGCTTGGAGGAGAAAATCCGCGCGCATCGTCCAAAGTTCAAGGGTCGCGGGTGGCGTGGATAGGAGGCCGCAGAAACTATCCGATCGGGGGGCGTGGCGCAAACGCGCCGGCGCCCTTATGGCTGGCGTCGCTATGAGGACCAGGGCGTGAGCGACGACGGGCCACGGGTCGAGGAGGATCTGTCGCCGCGCGCCTATCCGCGGCTGGGAACGGCCCGGGTGATTTCCAAGGGCTTGCCGCGCGACGCCTGGCGCGACGCCTACCACATCCTGCTGACCATTCCCCTGTGGGCCTTCCTGGCGGTGATGGCCGCGGGCTATCTGGCGATCAACTCCTTGTTCGCGCTCATCTACATGACCGACCCTGGAGGGATCGCCGGCGCAGCGCCGGGCGACTTCGCCGACCACTTCTTCTTCTCGGTGCAAACCTTCGGTTCGGTCGGCTATGGAGTGCTGTACCCGCGCAGCTTCCACGCCAACCTGATCATGAGCGTGGAATCTTTCGTCGGCCTCTTCAATCTCGCCATAGCCACGGGCCTGCTGTTCGCCCGCTTCTCGCGGCCGACCGCCCGGATCATGTTCTCCAACATCGCCGTGGTGGCGCCATTCGAGGGCGCGACGGCGCTGATGTTCCGTGCGGCGAATCGTCGCCGGAACCTGGTGGTCGAAGCCGAGGTCAACGTCAGCCTGGTGCGCGACGTCACCACCAGCGAGGGAGTCGAGATGCGGCGCTTCTACGACCTGCCCGTGTTGCGCGCCCGCTCGCCCCTCTTCTTCATGACTTGGCAGGTGATGCATCCGATTGACGAGCAAAGCCCGCTCTACGGGCATACCGCCCGCAGTCTCTTGGAGCAGAGGGCCGAAATCCTGGTGGTGATGAAGGGGCTGGACGAGACTTTCGCCTCCACCATTCATGCGCGCGGATCCTACACCCCAGAGCAGATCGTCTGGGGACGGCAATTCGCCAATATCTTCAGCGAAGATGGCCGCGGTCGGCGGTTGATCGACTTCCGTCGTTTCCACGACGCGGATTGAACATGTGGGGAGTTGCGATTGCCCGCGGGCCATTCGAGGGATAAGGAGCGTGCCCACTGGTGGGGACCGATGACCTACATGAACAGTCTCGACGACCGTGAGAAGGGCTTCGAGAAGAAGTTCGTCAACGATCAGGAACTGGAGTTCCGGGCCACCGCCCGGCGCAACCGGATGCTGGGCGAATGGGCCGGCCGGCTGATGGGTCTGGAGAGCGTCGACGACTACGCGCAGGCGGTGCTCAAATCCCATTTCGAGCAGCCGGGCGATGAGGACGTGCTGCGCAAGGTCAGCAAGGACCTCGCCGGCTCGGGGCTTTCGGTCAGCGAGGGCGAGGTGCGCGGCAAGATGGACGAGTTCATGGCCATCGCCCGCGGCCAACTGCGCGAAGGAACCTAGGCCGCCGAGCTTTTCGCGGCCGCCTTCTCGCCGAACACTCGGGCGAAGATTTCATCGACATGGACGAAATGCCAGGCGGGGTCGAAGAGGCCGGCCAGCTCGTCATCGCTCAGATGGCCGCGCACGTCGGGGTCTGACTTCAAGAGATCGCTAAAGTCGCCCTCCCCGCGCCATACCTTCATCGCGTTGCGCTGGACCGCCGCGTAGGCCGCCTCGCGCGCCAGGCCCTTCTGGGTCAGGGTCAGCATCACCCGCTGGGAATGGACGAGGCCGCCGAGGCGATCGAGGTTCCTGGCCATGTTCTCAGGGTAGATCACCAGCCGCTCGATCACTCCGGCCAGCCGGCGCAGGGCGAAGTCGAGGTGGACGGTAGTGTCCGGAGCGATCGCCCGTTCCACCGAGGAATGGCTGATATCCCGCTCATGCCAAAGGGCGACGTTCTCCAGCGCCGGGATCACCGCGGCGCGGACAAGGCGGGCGAGGCCGGTGAGGTTCTCGGTTAGGATCGGGTTGCGCTTGTGGGGCATGGCCGAGGAGCCTTTCTGGCCGGCCTCGAAGGGCTCCTCGGCCTCCAGCACCTCGGTGCGCTGCAGGTGGCGGATCTCCACCGCCAGGCGTTCGATCGATGAGGCGACCACGGCCAGGGCGGCGAAATAGGCGCCGTGGCGGTCGCGCGGGATCACCTGGGTCGAGATCGGCTCGACGGCCAGGCCCATCTTGGCGGCCACGTGGGCCTCCACGCGGGGGTCGACACTGGCGAAGGTGCCGACCGGGCCGGAGATGGCGCAGGTGGCGATCTCGAAGCGCGCCATCGCCAGTCGCTCCCTGGCGCGGGCGAATTCCGCGTAGTGACCGGCGAGCTTTAGGCCGAAGGTGGTGGGTTCGGCGTGGATGCCGTGGCTGCGTCCGACGGTGGGGGTCAGGCGGTGCTCGAAGGCCCGCCGCTCGAGCGCGGCGAGCACGAGATCGACGTCCTCGAGCAGGAGATCGGTGGCGCGGGCGAGCTGGACGGCGAGGGTGGTGTCGTTGACGTCCGAGGAGGTCATGCCCTGGTGCAGGAAGCGGGCCTCCGGTCCGACGATCTCGGTCACGTGGGTGAGGAAGGCGATGACGTCGTGCCGCGTTTCGCGCTCGATCTCCTCGATCCGGTCGGGATCGAAGACGGCCTCGCCGCCGCGCCGCCAGATCGCCGCCGCCGCCGCCTTGGGGATCACCCCCAACTGCGCCATGGCGTCGGCTGCGTGGGCCTCGATCTCGAACATGATCCTGTAACGGGTCTGCGCCGACCAGATGGCCGCCGCCTCGGGGCGCGCATAGCGTGGAATCATGGCCCGCTCTTAGCGCGGGCGGGGCCGGGGCGAAAGCTTCACAACGTCCCGGCCCTGCGGGCGGCGTCGGCTTTCGCCATGCGTTCGGCAAGGCCGAAGGCGGCCAGCAGGTAGTGCAGCGCGCCCCAGGCGTAGAAGCCGGTCATCATCAGGATCCCCTCTCGGGTGGCAAGCGCCTCGGCCGAGCGGCAGGCGCCGGCCAAAGCCGGGGCGGCGTGCGGGGGAGGGATGCCCCCTGGGCAGGCGGCCACGAAGCTCGCGCCATGGCCGGGCTGAATTGCCCCGGCCAAGCGGGCCAGGAATCCCATCGGCCCGGCGTGGGTGAAATCGAACTGGGCGAAGCGATCGATCAGGAAGCCGCACAGATAGGGTCCGCCGCCCAGGGCGATGATGTTGAGGAACAGGAACATCACCGCCGTCGCCGTCGCCCGCCGGCGAGTCTCGACTACGTTCTGGACCACCCCGAAGGTCGGCGCGAGGTAGGTGTAGCTGAATACCCCCGGGATCAGCAGGATCACCGCCGCGGCCCGCCAATCGAGTTCGCGATAGCCCTGGATGTAGAAGGGTGTGGCGATCGCCAGGCCGATGGCGGGGGTGAGCGCATACCAGCGCGCCCCGTGGCGGCTGGCCCAGTCGCTGATGAAGCCGCCGGCCAAGGTTCCAAGGCCCGTGGAAACCCCGCCGATCAGGCCGAAGATCAGCCCCACGGTGGCGTAGTCGAGCCCGAAGGCCCGGTTGAAATAGGGGGCCGAAAACTGGCCGATGCCGTAGCCGGCGATGGAGACGATCGTCACCCCCAGCACCATGTTGAGCACCGGCCAGCTGCCGAAGAGCGTGCGCGTCACCGCGGCGATTTCCTTCAGCTCGGAGGCAAGGCCGGCGGCAGGGGCGGCCATGGCCGGGGCCGCGTTGTCGTCGGCGTGGCCGCGCGGCGGCTCGCGCACAATGAGCTTCAGGAGCACGGCCAGGACGATCCCTGGCGCCCCCACCGCCATGAACGCCACCCGCCAGCCGAATTCCTTGGCCAGCCAGCCGCCGGCGACCGCGCCGATCATCGCTCCCAACGGTATGCCGAAGGCGTAGAGTCCCAGGGCCGAGGCCCGCCGCCGCGGTTCGAAATAGTCGGAGATCAGGGAGTGCGATGGCGGCGAGCAGCCCGCCTCGCCGATGCCGACGCCCACGCGCATGATCAGCAGGCTGACGAAGTTGGCCGCGAAGCCGCAGGCCACGGTGAAACCGGACCAAACCACCAGCGAGGCGGAGATGATGGCCACCCGGCTGCGCCGTTCGGCCAGGCGGGCGATCGGCACGCCAAGCAGGGTGTAGAGGATGGCGAAGGCCAGACCGCCCAGCAGGCCGAGCTCGGTGTCGGTGAGCTTCAGATCGACCTTGATCGCCTGGCCGATGATGGCGACGATCGTGCGGTCGATGAAGTTGAAGGTGTAGGCGGCCAGGAGGAAGGCCACGACGATGCGCTTGTAGCGCTCGGAGAAGGCCGGCGCGCGGGGCGGAGCCTCTTCGGCGGCGATGGACGTCATGCTCCCCCCTGATGAACCCAAGCTTCTTGGCGCCATCTAACGGCGCCGGCCCTGGCAAGGCCATGGCCGATTGGTCTATCGGCAGGCGGGAAGGAGACGAGGCCCATGGAAATCCTGATCGGCGACAAGAATCTCTCCAGCTGGTCGATGCGGCCGTGGCTGGTCCTCAAGCACACCGGAGCGAGCTTCAGCGAAAAGATGGTCCGCCTGCATCTCGCCTCGAGCCACGATGCGATCATCGCCGCCGGCTCCCCCTCGGGATGGGTTCCAGTCCTGAGGGACGAGGCGGTGACCGTTTGGGACAGCCTGGCGATCTGCGAATACCTGCACGAGAAGTTCCCCTCCGCCGCCTTGTGGCCGGCCGATCCCACCGCCCGGGCCCTGGGGCGCAGCGCGGCGGCCGAGATGCACTCCGGCTTCCCCTCTCTGCGCGGGGAGTGCCCGATGGACCTAGCCGCGCGGAGCGACATCGATGTCTCGCCCGCCACCGCCCATGACATCCGCCGGATCGTCGCCCTGTGGGCGGAACTTCTGGAGCGGTTCGGCGGCCCGTTCCTCAGCGGCGCATGGTCGATCGCCGACGCCTTCTACACCCCTGTCGCCACGCGTTTTCGCACCTACGGCCTGAAGCTCTCCGACTTCGGCGATGAAGGGCCCGCCGGCGCCTACGCGGCGCGCCTCCTGGAAACCCCTGAGTTCCTGGATTGGGAGAAGGGCGCCCTGGCCGAGGTCACATCAGCCCCAGGGCCTTGAAGCTCGCCACCCCATCGCGGCCGACGACCAGATGGTCGTGCACGGCGATGCGCAGCGGGCGGGCCGCCTCGACCACCTGGCGGGTCATGTCGATATCGGCCGCCGAGGGGGTGGGATCGCCGGAGGGGTGGTTATGAACCAGGATCACGGCGCTGGCGGAAAGTTCGAGGCTGCGGCGGGCGACTTCGCGCGGATACACCGGGGCGTGGTCCACCGTGCCGTGGTTCATCACCTCGTCGGCGATCAGCTGGTTCTTCTTGTCGAGGAAGAGGACACGGAACTGCTCGCGCGCTTCGTGGGCCATGGCGGCCCGGACATAGGCCAGAAGCGCGCTCCACGAAGAGATCACCGTCCGCCTGGCCACCTCACAGCGGCCCATGCGCAACATCGCCTCCTGAATCAGCTTCAGATCGAGGGCGACGGCCGGCCCCACCCCCTTGACGGCCTTCAGCTCCTCCAGCCCGGCGCCGAACACGCCGGCGAGGCCGCCGAAACGGGCGATGAGCGCCTTGGCGATCGGCTTGATATCTCCGCGCGGCAGGCTGCGGGCAAGGATCAGTTCGACGAGCTCGTAATCGGGCAGGGCCGCGAAGCTCAGGCCCGCGCGCGTGCGCAGCCTCCGGCGGTGGCCGGCCCGAGAATCGGGCTCGCGCCGGGGCGGCGCCTCGGCGTCGATGCGAAAGGAAAAGCCGCCCTGTTCCCGCATGGAACAAAATAGGAACGAAAAAGCGCCGGCGCCAAGGGCTAATTTCGCCCGGTCCTGCTAGCCCGGTTTGAAGAGCCCCTCGGGCGAGAGGGTGAACACCTCGCAGCCGGTCTCGGTGACGCCCACCGAATGTTCGCACTGGGCTGAGAGCGACTTGTCGCGGGTGACCGCCGTCCATCCGTCGGGGAGCAGCTTCACGGGGTGGCGGCCGAGATTGACCATCGGCTCGACGGTGAAGAACATCCCCGGCTCCAGCTTCTCGCCCGCGCCCTGCCGGCCGAAGTGCAGGATGTTGGGGGCGTCGTGGAAGACTCGCCCGACGCCGTGACCGCAGAAGTCGCGCACCACGCTGCATCGCTGGGCCTCGACGTAGGACTGGATGGCGTGACCGATATCGCCCAGGCGTGCGCCAGGCTTCACGGCTGCAATGCCGCGCTCCAGGGCCTCGTAGGTGACCTCGATCAGCCGGCGGGCGCGAGGGGCGACCTCGCCGAGCGCATACATCCGCGAGTGATCGCCATGCCAGCCGTCGAGGATGACGGTGACGTCGATATTGGCGATGTCGCCCTCGCGCAGGGTCCGCTCGCCGGGGATGCCGTGGCAGACCACGTGGTTGGGCGAGATGCACAGGGTGTGGGAATAGCCGCGATACATCAGGCAGGCCGGCAAGGCTGCGTTATCGAGGATGAACTCCCGCGCCAGGCGATCGAGTTCACCGGTGACGACACCGGGCTTCACAAGGGGGGTGAGCATGTCCAGGCACTCGGCGGCGAGCCGCCCGGCCGCGCGCATGCCGGCGAATCCTTCCGCCCCGTGGAGCTTGATCCGCTCGGTGCGGACGTCGGCGTAGGTCATGTCGTCGGCCAGGGCCATGGCAGTCTCGTCTCGAAAGTTGAGGGTCGCGCCGCGCCGACCCAGGGGAAGGGCCGGGCGATGCGGATCGCTTCGACGCTAATGTCGCAACCCTGGCGCAAGACTTCAACTCCGGCCGCCGCCTTCAGGGAAACTTCAGCTTGAAGAGACGCGCATCGTCGGCGCGTCGAAAGAAGATCCGGGTCAGGGCGCCGGCGATATGAAAGTCCCAGGCTTCGCCGCGTGGGCCCGCGGTTCTCACCAGCCAGTTGTAGGCCGGGAGGTTGAGGCTTGTCGCCGTGACGAATGGCGTCAGGCCAAGCCTCTGCGGCGCGAAAATCGTCACCGGGCCCAAGGGCAAGCCCCAATCGGCCGCCAACTCGTCGCTGATCTCCGTCCAGTCGCGGACGGCGCTCGTGCGGTCTCCGGCGCGGTGAGCAGAACCGGCGCCGGCGAGGCCCCGTGTCTGCAGTTCCGCGAGCAAGAGCTCGGCGGCTCGCTGGAGGCGCAGGAAAGCTTCGTTCGACCCGCCCTGGTCCGGGTGGGCGGTCTTGGCCGCCCGCCGATAGGCGGCGCGAATGTCGTTGACGTCGGCGTTCTTGGCGACGCCAAGGATAAGATAGAGGTCCTCGTCAGCCCGCACGGCTCTAGCTCCGTCGCCAGGGCAGGCGGCCGGCGATCTCGATCCGATCGATCGCGATATCGCACCCATAGACGAGGACTTCGACGCCGCTTTCGGCTGCGCGGACAAGTCCTGACGCATAGACGGGATCGAGTTCGGCGCACGCGGCGAAGGCGTCGCAGTCGGTGCGTTGGACGACAAACAGCTGCACGGCCCGCTCGCCCTCGGCGACCCTGGCGGTGAGTTCGCGAAGATGTCGGGATGAGCGGGCGGCGACGCAATCGGGAAATTCAGCCAGGGTCCCGGTCCGGCGCAGGTGGCAGTTCTTGACCTCCAGCCAACAGCGCGTTCTTCCCGGATGCTCGAGCACGAAGTCTACCCGGCTGGCCTCGCCCATCCGCACCTCGCGTCGGCAAAGATCGTAGCCCGCGAGTTCGGAGATCGTCCCGGCCGCCAGGGCTTCGGCCACAAGCCGGTTGGGGTGCAGGGTGTTGATCCCGACCAGGCCGCCATCCGCCTCCACCAATTCCAAGGTCCAGGCCAGCTTGCGCTTCAGGCTGTCGGCGGGCGAAACCCAGGCGCCCAGCCCCGGCGCGTTCAGTCCGAGCATGGCGCCGGGGTTGGGGCAATGGGCGGTGATCTCGCGCCCGTCATCGAGGGCGATGTCGGCGAAGAATCGCTTGTAGCGGGCCACGAGGGCGCCGTGGCGCATCGGTTGCGGCAATCGCATCGGCGGCCTATGCCCCTCGCCGGGTCACAAGGCAAAGCGGAGGCGGGCCGTGGCGAGCGCTGAACCGGTCACCGCCGCGGTCCTGATCATCGGCGACGAGATCCTCTCCGGCCGCACTCAGGACACCAATCTCAATCACATCGCCCGCCAGCTCGCCCTCCATGGCGTCGACCTGGCCGAGGCGCGGGTCGTCGGCGACGTGAAGGCGGAGATCATCGCCGCGGTCAACGCCCTGAGGGCGCGCTACGACTATGTGATCACCACCGGCGGCATCGGCCCGACGCACGACGACATCACGGCCGAATGCGTCGCCGAGGCCTTCGGCGTCGAGCTTTTCGAGCATCCGGAGATCCTGGAGATGATGACCGCCCGCTGGGGGGCCGAGCTGAACGCCGCGCGCCGGCGGATGGCGCGGGTGCCGCGGGGCGCGAGCCTAGTGCGCAATCCGGTCCAGGGTCCGCCGGGTTTCCAGATTGGGAATGTCTTCGTACTCGCCGGCGTGCCGCTGATCATGCGCGGGATGATGGAGGACGTGGTCACCCGCCTTCGCGTCGGCCAGGTGGTGATCAGCCGCACGGTGCGGGTCGAGGGGGCCGGCGAGGGGGCCATCGCCGCGCCTCTGGAGACGCTCGCCAAGGCTCATCCGGCCCTTTCCCTTGGCAGCTATCCGTTCTTTGGGCCCGAGGGATACGGTTCGAACCTGGTCATCCGCGGCCGCGACGAGCGCGAGGTTCTGGCGACCGTCGCGGCCCTCATGGAGGCGGTGGGCGATATCGGCGCCAAGGCGGTGATCCGCGTCGAACCGTGACCTCGACTGCGGACTTGGCCTATGGTCGGGGCGGCCAGGGGACGTGGCGGAACCGGTAGACGCAGCGGACTTAAAATCCGCTTTCCGAACAGGAAGTGTGGGTTCGACCCCCACCGTCCCCACCAATGGAGCGCCGAAGGCCGCGTCATGGAGCGCCATAGAGCTTGACCGCGCGACGAGAGCGTCCCTAATGGCATTAAGAATAACCGGCAATTCGCCGGCCACGGCGTCCCGTCGAGTGCTGACGGCTCAGTTTCGTAATGGAATCAGTAGCGTTCGCGGTCCATTTTTGGGCCAAACAGTCGCGATCCCTTTGCGGCGCCGCGCGTTAGAGTTTTTTCCGCGCGACCGTCGAGGTCTTGCGTCACCGCCGTGGTGGGACCCGAGGGCCCGTCCCCGGCCTTTTTGTGAGGGTTGATTTCCAATGGCGACGAGAAACTTCACAACCAAGGCGGGCGGCGATTTCGCCGTTGCGACCAACTGGAGCGGCAACGCCGTACCGGGAGCGGCCGACACGGCCGCGATCGGCAATGGGATCGGCCCTGTCACTTCCGGCGCCGACGAGACCGTCGGCACGCTGAAACTAACCGACAGCGGCGACCTCCTCACGATCAGCGCCGGCAACTTTGTCACCACCGGCTTTACAAACGACGGCGATATCGAAGTTTCTGGCGGAACCTTCACCGTGGGCGGCGGCGCCAATACGGTCAACAACTACCTGACCGTCGACGCCGACGGGGGCGCCATCACTTTCACCAACACCACTGTGGTCCAAGCGACAGCGGCCGTGATCAGCGCGACGACCGCCGGTTCGACCGTCACCCTGACCAGCGCCACGATCCAAGGCGGAACCCTCTCGGGAGTCGGCGGCGGCCTGATCGAGACCGGCGATGCCGCCTCGGTTCTCGACGGCTCGACCGCCGCCGGAGCGGTGACGAACACCGGAACCCTACGGGTCAACGACGCCAACGCTCTCACCCTCGACGGTTCGATCGTCAACTCCGGGCTCGTCGGCGTCAACGGCACGGCGACTCTTACGGGCCTGCTCGTGGGGCCAACGGCGGTGACGCTTTCGGGGGGCGGCCAGGTGCTTATGGCCGCCGACGGCTACATCGCCGGCACGGCCGCCGGAGCCAGCCTGACCAACGTCGACAACACCATCACTGGCGGCGGGTTCATCAAGGGTCCTCTGAACCTCACCAACGACGCGGCTGGGGTTATCGACGCCAACAACGGTCGGATGGTGATCAACACCGGGGCCACGGTCATCAACGCCGGCCTCATCAACTCCGCCGGTTCGGGCGTCCTGCTCGTCCGCAGCACGACGATCGACAGCAGCAGCGGTGGATCGGTGGTTGCCGGCGCCGGGTCGACAACCCAGCTCGACGGCGACACGCTGATCGGCGGAACGCTCACGGTGGACGCCGGAGGCACCCTCAAGGCGATCACCGATAGCAGCACGATCACCAACGCCACGTTCAGCAACGCGGGTCAGGTGTCGATCGGCAACGGCGTCAACCTCAACGTGGCCGGCTCGATCAATAACAGCGGCTCGGTCACGGTGGCGGGGGCGGCCAACCTCAGCGGCCTCGTGGCCGACACCACTGGGCTCACCCTGGGCGGCGGCGGCGTCGTGGTTCTGGACACCAAGGGCTACATCGGCGGCCTCGCCGCTGGCGCGAGCCTGACCAACGTCGACAATACCATCGAGGGCGGCGGCTTCATCAAGGGCCCGCTCACCCTCACCAACGACGCGGGCGGGACCATCGACGCCAACACCGGTCGCATGGTCCTCAACACCGGCAACACCGTCATCAACGACGGACTGGTGGAAAGCTCGGCCAGCGGCCTGCTGCTGGTCCGCGACACCACCATCGACAGCTCCGGTGGCGGCGTGGTGACCGACGCCCGGCGCTTGCAGCTCGACAACTCGACGCTCGACGGGACGACACTGGGGGTCGGGAGCGGGGCGGTCCTGCAATCGATCCTGCACGCCGCCACGATCAACATGATGGGCGGCACTGTGCTCAACTCCGGCACCATCATTGGCGGGGTGGGCGGCCTGACCATCAACGGCGACGTCGCCAACCTCGGCCTGGTCGAAGCAGTCAATGGCACGCTTACCGTCAATGGCGCGGTGGGCTCGGCGGGGACTACCCGGATCTTCGGAGCCGGCCTCCTCGACGTCGAAGGGACGCTCAGCGAGAACGTCAACTTCGCCGCCGCGAGCACCGGCCAGCTGGCCCTGGGCGACACCGCCGGCTTCACCGGCAAGGTGTTCGGCTTCTCCAAGACCGGGGCCACATCGCTCGACCTGAAGGACGTCACCTTCGGCGGTGACACGACCAGCTATTCAGGCACGGCGGCGGGCGGCACCTTGTCGATCCTGAACAGCTCCAGTGTGGTCGTCGCCACGATCAAGTTCTCCGGCGACTACCGCAACAGCACGTTCATCCTGTCCGCCGACAGCGGCACGGGCACGATCGTCACCGATCCGACCGCGACCAAGACCAGCTCCCTGGTCTCG
>DASXIE010000087.1:0-7796 GCA_036498165.1 Caulobacteraceae bacterium | reverse complement strand
GAAAACGCCGGCTGGAAGGGCGCGGTGAAGGCTGACCAGCAGATGCTCGCCGAGCCGGGGCGCGGCAACGTCGCCCTCGATGTCGAACCGTTCGGCCAGATGAAGCTGCCCACGGGCCTGGATCTCTTCTGGATCACCCAGAACTACCATGACCTCAAGATCGCCAAGTACGGGGCCGTCGATATCGCCGCCTTCAACCGCGCCGTGTTCGCCGCCCTGAAGCCCGGCGGGGTCTATTTCATTCTCGATCACCAGGCCAATCCAGGCGAGACGCTGGAGCAGATCGCCGTGCTGCATCGGATCGAGAAGGCGACGGTTATCCGCGAGGTGACCGCGGCCGGCTTCCGGCTGGCGGCGGAGGGCAAGTTCCTGGAGCGGCCTGGCGATGACCACAGCAAGCCGATCTTCGATCCGGCCATCCGCGGCAAGACCGACCAGTACGCCCTGAAGTTCGTCAAGCCCTGAAATCTGGTCTCGACCGATCCGTTCTCTTCCCCCCGCATCGGGGGGAAACCATTCCCCGAAGGGCTGATGGGGGGACGAACACGCCGGAGCTTCCGATCCCCCATCCCCGGCGGAGTTTATCCTCGGGCGCGCGCTTCGCGCGACCCGGGGGCCGACATTTTCCCCTTGTGAAGGGGGAAGAGAGAAGATGGCGCAGTGCCCGTCGACCCTCCTCCCGGCCTTCGGCCGTACTCCCCCCAGAGGGGGGAGAGAGGTTGCGGGGGCGATCGGGAGGGGCCTAGAACGCAACCATGCGCCTCATCCTCGCAGCCGCCGTGGCCGCTTTCGCCGGCGGCGCGATCGCCCAGACCCCGCCGTCGGCGACGCCGGGGGCAGTCGATCCGTTCGCCTGGTTGGAGGACATCCATGGGGCGCGGGCGATGGCCTGGGTCGAGGCCCAGAACAAACGCACCGCCGCCCGGCTGGAGAGCGATCCGCGCTACGAGACCTTCCGCCGCGAGGCCCTGGCCCTCTTCACCGCCACCGATCGCATCCCGCGCCCGGGGTTCCTCGGCCAGGCGGTCGACAATTTCTGGCAGGACGGGGCCCACATCAAAGGCCTGTGGCGGCGGGCGAGCGGCGCCTCCTACAACTCCCCCGCACCGGCCTGGGAGACCCTGATCGACCTCGACGCCCTGTCGAAGGCCGAGGGCCGCAACTGGATCTTCAAGGGCGCCAGCTGTCTGCCGCCGGCCGACCGCCTGTGCCTCGTGCGCCTCTCCGACGGGGGCGGCGACGCGGTGGAGCTGCGCGAGTTCGACACCCGCGCCAAGGCCTTCGTGCCCGGCGGCTTCCGCTTCTCCGCCGGCAAGCAGGAGGCAGTGTGGCTCGACGCCGACACCTTGCTGATCGGCCGCGATTTCGGGCCCGGGACCCTCACCGCCTCGGGTTATCCCTTCATCGCCAAGCGTATCACGCGTGGCCAGCCCCTGAGCGAAGCCACCGAGGTCTTTCGCGGCGAGTTCGCCGACGTCAGCGCCGGGGCTGAGGTCCTGCGTGGACCGGACGGTGCGGTCGAGCACGTGCTCTTCACGCGAGGGGTCGACTTCTTCTCCAGGCGTTACTGGCTCATGGCCGCGAACGGGCCGCCGCGGGCCCTCGACCTGCCCGGCAAGATCGACCTGCGCGGCTATGTCGATCACCGGATGATCGTCAGCCTGAACGAGAACTGGGCCGCCGGCCCCGGCCACGGCGCCTTCAAGGCCGGTGAGCTCATCGCCTTTGAACCGGTGAGCGGCGCGGCCGAGCTGATCTTCCATCCCAGCGTAACCCAGACAGTGGATCAGGTGGAGGTGACCCAGAACCGGGTGCTCGTCGAGCTGCTCGACAACGTCAACGGGGCGCTCGACATCTATGGCCGCGGGCCGGACGGCTGGCGCGCGCGACGCCTCGGCTTTCCGGCCGGCGTGGCCCTTTCGATCGTCGCCGCCGACCACGCGTCTGACCGCGCCTATGTCTCGTCGGAGAGCTTTCTCACCCCCACAGCCTTGTGGGCGGTGGACGCCGCGAAAGGCGAAATGCGCAAGGTGAAGGCGCTGCCGCCCCGGTTCGACGCTTCGCGCGACGTCACCGAGCAGCACTTCGCGACCTCGAAGGACGGCACGCGCGTCCCCTACTGGCTTGTGCGGCCCAGGGCGATGAAGTTCGACGGCTCGACGCCCACCCAGATGTTCGGCTACGGCGGCTTCCTGGTTTCCGAGACCCCGACCTACCGTCCTGAACTCGGCAAGCTGTGGCTGGAGCGCGGCGGCGCCTATGTGCTGGCCAATATCCGCGGCGGCGGGGAATACGGCCCGGCCTGGCACGAGGCGGCGTTGCGTGAGCATCGCCAAAGGGCCTTTGATGATTTCGCGGCGGTGGCCAGGGACGTCATTGCCCGCAAGATCACTTCGCCGCGGCGACTGGGGATCTACGGCCGCTCCAACGGCGGGGTGCTGGTGAGCGTCGCCATCACCCAGCATCCCGAACTCTACAACGCCGCGGTGATCGAAAGCCCGCTGATCGACATGCTGCGCTACACCCACCTGTCGGCCGGGGCCTCGTGGGCGGCGGAATACGGCGACCCGGACAACCCGGCCGACCGGGCCTTCATCGCCGCCTATTCGGCCTATGAGAACCTGAAACCCGGGGTGAAGTACCCGGAGCCCTACGTCACCACCAACACGGTCGACGATCGGGTCCACCCCGGCCATGCCCGCAAGTTCGCCGCCGCCCTGGAGGCGCTGGACGATCCGGTCCTCTTTTACGAGAACACCTTCGGCGGCCACGCCAACGACGCCGACCCCGAGCTCAACGCCCGCCGCTGGGCCCGCCACTACGTCTACCTGAGCCAGAAGCTGATGGACTAGGAGGAGCGAAGGGGGGTCGGCAACCTTGGCCGCGTTTGTCCGTTGAGATGCCGACGCAACAGACGAGGTTTTGTCGTCAGGGGCCAATCAACCAAGGAGCTTCTCTCATGCGACCCGCAACCCTCGGCGCCGTTATCGCCCTGAGTATCCTGGCCTGCGCCTGCCAGAAGAAGGACAACGCCGCCGAGGCCGGGGCCGACGCCGCCGCCGCCAGCGCCGCCGCCGATCAGGCGACCGCCGCGGCCAACCAGGCCGTCGACGCCAGCGGCGCGGCCACTACCGCCCAAGACGCGAGCGCCGCCGCCACGGCCGCCGGCTCGGCGGCCGAGAACGCCGGCAAGGCCGCCGACAAGGCCGGCGAGAACGCCAAGGATGCCGCCAGGCACTAGGCGAGCGCGCCCCGAGGGGACGGAACCCTCCTGTCCCCTCGGTGAGCCGGAGAGGCCCAGGTGAACCCGATCGCCGTGGCGCGCGCGGCCAAGATCTGCGCCCTGGTTGGGTTTCTCCTGCCCTGGGTCATGGTCTCGTGCTCGGGAACGGTGGTGCGGACCGATACCGGCCTTTCCCTGGCCAGGGGCCATCCGGATACCAACTGGTGGATCGTCCTGGCGGCGGCGGCGATCCTCGCCGGCCTCCTCTTCAGCTTCTATCCGAAGGAGGCGGCGATCAAGGCGCGGGCCCTGCTGATCGCGGCGGTGGCCGCCGCCGTGCTGATCGGCGCCGGCGTCGCCAAGGCCTATGCCGACTATCGGCACCAGCTGACCGGCCCGCCGTCGAATCGCCAGGTGGTGCGATTCGAGACCCGCTACGGCCTGTGGCTGACCTTGGCGTCTCTCGCCGTCGCCGCGGCCGCGAGCGGCGCGGCTGTCAGGGGGCGCGTGGGAAGCCCCTAGACCCGCAATTCCTTCTCTTCCCCCTTGGTGGGAGTACCGGCGAAGCCGGGGAGGGGGGGTCGCAGGGAAACGCGTCGGCGCTCTTTGCCCAGGCTCCCCCTCCACCGCTTCGCGGTTCCCCTCGCCCAGAGGGGGAGGAGAGTTCAGGTGTCCGAAGTGTTGTGGACGTACATCGATTGCACGCCGACCCGGCCTGGGCCGGTGAGCCGATTGATCACCATGTTTGTGTGGCCGCTGAACGGGCCGGCGGTGAGGCGCTCGCAGATCGTCGTCATCTTGACGCTGGACTCCTTGTAGAGCCAGGCGCCGGCCTCGATGTCGATGCTCTCGCCGCTGGCCAGGCGCTTCTCGAAGACGGCGCCGTAGGCGTAGAGCCACAGGACCCCGTCGGCCTTGTAGCTGGCGAACTTGTCGATGAAGCCGCCATGGCCGCCGTGCGCCTGGGCCTTGACGACGTCATGGGTGAGCTTCTCGGTGGCGGCGACGAACTGATGCTCGCGCACCTCGATCTCGCGGCCGAACGGCAGCTCCATGGCGAGAATCCGCCCCGGGGCGTCGCGGCTGAAGGCGATCATCCCTGGCCCCTTGGCCTCGGCGACAAAGACCTGGGCGCCAGCCACCATCCGCTTGGGCCCGGCGTTGGCCTTCAGGCCCAGCTTCACGGTCGGGTGTTTCCACAAAAGGGTGTGATGTTCGAAAAAGACGCCGGTCTTGCTGACATCGACGGTGAGCACCGGCACGGCTTCGACACCGATGTGCCAGGCTACGTCGCCAAAGCACTTGGCCTTGGCTTTGGTCGGCACGAGGCTGGGTAGGGCGACCACGCAGCAGGCTCCCTGGAAAACGGGTTTGGGGGAGACGCAACTTTACTGGACGCGCGCTTGTCCTCCGCCGCCCCGAGTCTTGTCAAGGCGCCGCGCCTCGACAATCCGGCTCAGCTTCGCACATAGTCGGCTTAGCATGTCCGAGCCCGCCGCAAGCCGCGTGCGCCAGAAGGTCCTGGTGCTCTACCTGGAGAACAGCGCGCTGGATTCGCGGGTGATCGGCTGGGCGGAGTATGACGGCACGGGCGAGAGGCGGCGCATGGCCGGCGACGAAGACGAGCCGCCCTACGAGAGCGGCCTGGCCGCTCTCCTCGACGGCTGGCGCCTCATTCAGGCCTCCCAGCTCATGCCACATCCACGCGGCGAGGAATTCGACCTGGCCTATCTGAAATACGAGTTCTTCTTCGAGCGCATGGTTCAGGCGGCTTGAGCGATCTCCTCACCTCGGCCCAGGTGGCCCGCTTCGTCGCCCGCGGGTTCCTGCGCTTCGACGCCGTAGTGCCGGAGGAGATCAACGCGGCCTTCATGGACGAGGCCGGCGGCGCGGCGCCTGGCGGCTGGGCGAACCGCAAGGCCTTTTTCGCGGCCCTGGCCGCCAACCGCATTCCCGAGGTGCGCGCTGGAACCCCGCTCGATGAGGCCTACGCCCCCGGCTCGGCGGTGGCGCGCCTGCTCGCCTTGCCCCTGGTCAGCGGCGTCATCGAAAGCCTCTTGGGCGATGGGCCGGTGTTCGACCACCACTTCCTGCATGTGACGTTTCCGCCGGAGTTTCACACCGCCCACGGCGGCGAGAACGTCTCGCAACACACCCATCAGGACTCCACCGTCGATCCGCGCCTAAGCTTCGACGTCCAGATGATGTATTTCCCCCATGCGGTGAGCCGCGAGATGGGCGGCACGCGCTTCGTTCCCGGGACCCATCTGCGCAAGGTCAGCGAGATCGCCCTGGCCCGCTACCAGAACCTGCGCGGGCAACAACACGTGGTCTGTCCGGCCGGTACCCTGCTCTTCCTGCATCATGGAATGTGGCACGGCGGTGGGGTGAATCTCTCGCCCGACCCGCGCTTCATGCTCAAGATCCGCATGCACGCCAGCGGCGATCAGAGACGGCGCTGGGACCTGTCGGACCTGCCGGGGGAAGGGCCGCAGCGGGCGATCTTCTTCCTCAAGTCGCGCCCCGAGGCGGACAGCATCGAGACCATCCTCACCACCCCCGAGCCTTGGTTCGAGGCCGACACCGGGCGGCTGGAATACGTCAACCGCATCAAGCTGTGGCGCTACCTGACCGCCCAGCGCGCCTGGGACGCCGACTACTGGCTGACGCGGCTGGAGAACCGGGCCGGGGAGGGGAACGCCGTCCGCTGATTGCCTCTCTTCCCCCCGCATCGGGGGGAAGTGTCCCGAAGGGACGATGGGGGGACGGACACACCGGCGTATCCGATCCCCCATCCCCGGCTTCGCCGGTACTTCCCCCTTATGAAGGGGAGGAGAATCTAAGTCCCCGCCAGCCGCGCCAGCGCTTCGCCGGTGAGGCGCCGCGTGGTCCAGTCGTTCAGGGCCAGGGCACCCAGGCGATCGTAGAAGGCGATGGAGGGGGCGTTCCAGTCGAGCACGGCCCAGTCGAGGCGGCGAAGGTCCTCGGCCAGGCAGCGGCGGGCGAGGTGGGCCAACAGGGCCTTGCCGGCTCCCTGGCCGCGCCTGGCCGGGCGGACATAGAGGTCCTCCAGCCAGATCCCGGCGCGGCCGTGGAAGGTCGAGAAGTTGTAGAACCACAGGGCGAAGCCGACGCCCTCGCCGTCCGCCTCGGCGATGTCGCAGAAGGCCCGCGGCGGCTCGCCGAAGAGGGCGATCTCCACATCGGCGACGGTGACCTTCGCCTCGTGGGCCAGGCGCTCATACTCCGCCAGCTCAAGGATGAAGGCGTGAACGAGAGCGGCGTCGCGGCGCTCGGCGGGACGGATGACGAGGGTCATGCGCGAGGCGTAAGGCCGAAAGCGGCCCCGATCCAGCCCCGCGATTCCAGCTTCGACCGACCGCTGTGCTACAACCGTCATCCATGTCCGATAGGGTGGCGGTGGGGCGCTATAAGGAGCCAGTCATGACCACTCAGGAGATCGCCAGCGACCTGGTGACGCTGTGCAAGGAAGGCAAATTCAACGAATCGGGCGAAAAATACTGGGCCGAGGACGTGATCAGCGTCGAGTTCGGCGGCCCCGAACCGGTCGTCAAGGGCAAGGACGCCGCCCGAAAGAAGGGCGAATGGTTCATGGGCTCCCATGACATCCACAAGGTCTCCGTCGAGGGACCGTGGGTCAACGGCGAGCAGTTCGTGGTCCGCTTCACCATGGACATGACCGTCAAGGAGAGCGGCCAGCGGATGACCATGGACGAGGTCGGACTCTATACGGTGCGCGACGGCAAGATCGCCGAAGAGCGCTTCTTCTACGGCGGCTGAGCAGGCGCTTGGGGGAGACAAGACCAGGTTCCGGCCCGCTGCGCCGCCTACGGGTGGCGCTCGTCACCGGCTCGTACAACTACATCGCCGACGGCGTGGCCCTGACCCTCAACCGCCTGGTGCGCTTTCTCGCCAGCCAGGGCGTCGAGGTGCTCGTCGTCGCCCCGGTGGCCAAGGCGGCGGCCTTCGACCACGCCGGGGAGATCGTCGCCGCCCCCTCGGCCCCAATCCCGTTCCGCTCCGAGTACCGCCTGGCGCTCGGCCTCACTCCCACCCTGCGCCGCCGGCTCGAGGCCTTCGATCCGGACCTCATCCACATCGCCACGCCGGACCTGCTCGGCCATCAGGCGCTGGCCTTCGCCCAGGCCACCGGCCGGCCGGTGGCAGCCTCCTACCACACCCGCTATGAGGCCTATCTGAAGGACTATGGGCTGGATTTCCTGAAGGACTTCGTCACCGCTCGCATCCGCCGCTTCTACGCCGCCTGCGATGAGGTCTACGCCCCCTCGGCCTCGATGATCGAGGCGCTGATCGCCGACGGCTTCGCGCCCAACATCCATCTGTGGAGCCGCGGCGTGGACACCGTCCGGTTCGATCCGGCCAAACGCAGCGACGCCGTGCGGGCGGCGTGGGGGGCGCAGGCGGCGACGCCGGTCATCGCCTTCGCCGGCCGGGTGGTGCGCGAAAAGCGCCTGGATATTCTCATCGAGGTGTTCGCCCGTCTGGACGGCGCGGCCATCGACCACCGGGCGGTGATCATCGGCGACGGCCC
>DASXIE010000086.1:0-2290 GCA_036498165.1 Caulobacteraceae bacterium | reverse complement strand
GCGCCGGCGGCGCTCTATCTCGCCGCGGCGGGGATCGGCGCCCTCACCCTGATCGACCCCGACGTCGTCGAGGTCTCCAATCTTCAGCGCCAGGTCCTCTTCGACACGGCCGATGTCGGGACCGCCAAGGTCGAGGCCGCGCGGCGGCGGCTCGCGGCGCTCAATCCGCACGTGGCGGTGAGCGGAGCGTGCGTGAGCTTGACGGAGGCCAACGCCGCCGAGCTGCTCGCCGGCCACGATCTCGTGCTCGACGGCACCGACGATTTCGCCACCCGCCTGGCCGTCAACGCTGCCTGCGTGGGCGCCGGCGTGACCCTGGTCAGCGGGGCGATCGGCCGCTGGACCGGCCAGGTCGGGGTGTTCGCCGGCCGGCCCTGCTACCGCTGTCTGGTGCCAGAGATTCCACCCGAGGCCGAGACCTGCGCCGCGGTCGGCGTGGTCGGCGCGCTGGCGGGGGTGATCGGCTCGCTGATGGCCCTGGAGGCGATCAAGCTCATCGCCCGCGCCGGCGAGCCGCTGGTCGGCCGGCTGCTGATCCTGGACGCCCTCTCCGCCGAGACCCGCACCGTGACCCTTGAGCCCGACCCGGCCTGCCCAGTTTGCAGTCTCGAGCGCTCCCCGCCGTAACCACCCCCGGCCTGACGCGTTGTCGATTCAACAGGCAACCGGCGAGGCGTACGAACATGGAGGGTCCCGATCAGCCGCGACAGCGCGGCCTCGCCCGCGGACTGATCATCGCGGCGATGACGTGCATCGCGCTCGCCGCCTGCGGACCAAAGACCGGGGCCGGCGCGCAGGCCCCGGCCCAGTCCGTGGCTTTCAGTCGTGGCGACCTGAAGTCCGCCCTGGACGCCCTCGCCCAGGCCCCCGCCCAGGGCTTCGCGCCCGGCGCTTTCGGCGATCCGGCCCGGATTTCCGCCCTGATCAACGATCCGGCGCGGCAGGACGAGGGGCGCGCCGCCCTGCGCAAGGGCCTGATCGCCTATGCCCGCGCCGAGCACGGCCTTGGCCTGCCGCGCGATCAGTTCCCCAAGGAATGGGGGATCCATCCCGCCGCCTACGACGCCGGCGGCGAACTCGACCAGGCGATCGGCGCCCACCGCTTCGTCGACTGGCTGCGGGGCCTGCCGCCGCCGGCCCCGGCCTATCAAGCCCTGGTGCGGATGCTGGGCGCGTGGCGCCAGGCCGCCGCCCGGGGCGGCTGGCCGGCGATCCCCGGCGGTGCGGCCCTGCGCGTGGGCGCGCGGGGGCCCCGCGTCGCCGCCTTGCGGAACCGACTGTCCGGCGAGGACCCAGGCCTGAACGCGGCGGCCGCCAAAACCGCACCGGACGTCTATGACGGCGCCCTGGCCCGAGCGGTGGGACAGGCCCAGGTCCGCTATGGCCTCAAGCCGACGGGCATCGCCGATAGCGCCACTCTGACCGCCCTCAATGTGCCCGCCGCCACGCGCGTCAACCAGATCCGCGCCAATCTGGAGCGCTGGCGCTGGCTTCCGCGTGTCTTGCCGGCCACCCGGGTGGAGGTCGACGCCGCCGGCGACACTATGGACTACTATGTCGACGGCGCTCCGGCGGTGCACATGCTGGCCGCCTCGGGCAAGCCGGGCGACGAGACGCCGATACTGATCTCGGCGATCACCCAGATCGAGTTCAATCCGCCTTGGCGAGTGCCGGCCGACATCGCCGAGAAGGAGCTCTTTCCCAAGGAGCACGCCCACCCGGGCTATCTGGCCCGCAACCATTTCGTCAGGGGCAGCGGCGAGGCCGCGCCTCTGGTCCAGGAGCCCGGCCCCAAGAGCGCCCTCGGCAAGGTGAAGTTCGAGTTCGACAACCCCTATGGGGTCTACATGCACGACACTCCGGCCAAGTCCGCCTTCGACCTCAGCCAGCGCCAGGTGAGCCACGGCTGTGTGCGCCTGGAGCGGGCCGTCGGCCTGGCCAGGGCGCTGCTTGCCCCGGCCGGCTGGTCGCCCGAGCGGGTCGACGCGGCCATCGCCAGCGACGACACCTCTACGGTCAAGCTGCCGACGCCGATTCCGGTCATGTTCCTCTATTGGACCGCCCAGGTCAGGAACGGACAGATGACCTTCGCCCAGGATCCCTATGGCTGGGACGACATCGTCGTGCGCCTCCTCGACGCCACAAAACCGTAGGGCGGGGAAAGCTCCGCGACGGCGGCGCCGGCCGACCTCTCGATTATGTGAACTTGAAATCCGCGCCGGTCCGTTCCATCTAGACCCCTCACGTCAAGGGTTGGGGAGGTTAGGGCGGGCCTGCGCATGCGCGGGCT
>DASXIE010000085.1:0-13248 GCA_036498165.1 Caulobacteraceae bacterium | reverse complement strand
ACACCGGAATATTGGCCGGACCCGATGTTCACGTAGCAGAAGCACGGTGAATGGTTGGCGTTGCTGCCGTCCAGAATATTGTCTGCCTGAATGTTGTAATAATCCAAATCGAAGGTGACCGGGCCGGCCGTGTACACTGTGCCGACCTGATAGGTCGTGGTTGTCTCCGGAGCGGTGGTGGCCGTCGTCGTCCCATTGAAGGTCACCACCGTCTTGACCGGTGGGATGAGGAGCGCCGTGGCCACCTGTCCATAGACCGACCAGTGAGGCGTGATCCGGTAATTGGCGGTCAGGAAATACAGCGGCTTAGAATAGTTCTTACTCCCATTGACTGTATAGTATCCAAGGGCGCCGTTGGATTCCAAGGCGTCATCGGCGTGCCGCGTGTAGTCCAGATACTTTATGCCCGGGGTTATGGTGAGTTGCGAGATAGGCCGCCATTCGAAGTCCGCGAATACCTGGTATTGGAACCATGACGACGGCTCTATGTACGACGCATTGCACGGACCGGGGCCGCACACCGGGGCCGTGACGGCCAGGTTCTGGGGGGCGGCGTAGTTGTAGTCCGGCGCTCCGGTGGTCAGATCGTAGTTCAGAATGTGGCGCTGAGCCTGTGACCATTCGACGAGTCCGCCGGCGCGCAGGGTGCCGAAGCCGAAGTCCTGGTTGACCCGCAGAATGTCGCCATAGGTGTAGTAATGGTTCAGCTTCCTGTAGCCGCCGATATCCGTCTGCGGCAGCGGGGGGGCCGGGGCCGAGCTGGGCGACACGGCCGGGGCGAAATCCGGATTGACCAGGTCGTTGGCCGCCTGGGCCGATAAGGTCTTGTTGGAATAGAAATAGTAGTAGAACTGGTCCTCTACGGTCAGTCCGTGCTCGGCATCCCATCGCAGATCGAGATAGCTGAAATTCGTATGCTTATCGACATAGTTGTATTTATAGTAATGCTCGTCATACGGATTGTTGTTCAAGGCGAAGTTCTTGCCGTAGAGGGCCAACTGATCCGGCGTGACACCAAAGCCGAGGCCGGCGCCGTTGTCCGTCTGGTGATACTTGATGTAGTTGAACGAGGTGAAACCGGTCAGGACCAGCTTGTCGGTGAACGGAATCACGAACTTGGCCATCTGGTTGTAGCCCTCGCCCCTGGCGTAGCTCAGCTCGCCGTCGGACGTCCGCTCGTCGAAGCTTAGCAGCAACTTGGCGCCGTGGAGCGCCGCGATGGCCCCGGTCTGGATCGTGGTGACGTAGGACTGGGTGTCGAACGAGCCGTAGGACGCCTTCTGGCTGACGCCGAAACTATCGCTGACCGTGGGTGAGAACAGGTGGAAGGCGCCGCCGAAGTTGGCCTGACCGAGGTCGCCGGCTGCGCCCGGGCCGCGGTCGACGACCACGGCGCCGATGGTCGAGCTGGGAAAGAACGCCATCGGGTGGTGGGTGGTGTCGTTGGCGTCGCCGAACGCGATCTCGTCAAAGGTGACGTTGTACTGGCCGTCCTGGAAGCCGCGCAGGACGCGGGTGTTGGCGTCGCCCACCCCACCGCCGTTCGAGGTGACGCCTGAGACGGAGGGCGCGATCCGCACGGCGGTCGTGTAGTCCCCCGTCTCGGGCGTCGCCTGCTCGATGAATTGGTGGGTGATGATCGACTTGGGTTGGGTCTCGAGGAGGGAGGCTTTCGACGGCGCGGCCTTGGCGGCCTCGTTGGCTTCGGCGGTCACCACCACCTCGGTGACGTCCGTGCCCTCGGTGCCGGTGGCGGTCTTCACCGCGGCGGTCTGGGCGAGGGCCCCGCCGCCGAACGCCGTCACGCCCAGCCATGCGGCGCCCGCCAACAGCCTGCCGGTGATCTTCATGAATGCCCCCAGATTCAAATAGGGGCGCCGGTTCCGGCGATCGCCGAACCGGGCCCATGGTTGATTGAAGGGGCTTATGGCGGCTCCGACCACGGCGCCTCAAACGAAGTTATTATGACAACGTCGCGCTCTCCCGGGCGCTTATGACGTGTACGGACCAACTGCGCGCTGTCGCGTCTCGTGGCTGACGGCCGGGACCCCCCCCGCTTTGACGGCCAACAGCCCGTTTCAATCGCGGCGGGCCTGGATCGCCAGGACCGCCTCACGGAATTTCCGCGGCCCGCGGCCCAGCTTTTCTAATGGCCGCGTGCGAAAAAGTCGGCCGGGGCGGCCGTTCCGGGCCCGGGCCGACGCCCCATCTGTGGCCGAGCCTATTGCACCCCAAGCGAGGAAACATCTCATGGCCAAGCTCGACGGCAAGGTCGCCCTGATATCCGGCGGCACAAGCGGCATCGGCGCGGCGACGGCCAGGCTGTTCCAGGCCGAGGGGGCAAGGGTGGTCGTCACCGGCTCCAGCCGGAAGTCCGTCGACGCGGCCGCGGCCGAGCTTCCCGGCGTGGAGGCCCTGGTCTCCGACGCCGCCGACATCGCCGCCAGCAAGGCCCTCGTCGATGAGGTGAAGGCGAAGTACGGCCGCATCGACGTTCTCTTCGTCAACGCCGGGATCGCCAAATTCGCGCCCATCGAGGCGGTGGACGAAGCCTTCTTCGACGCCCAGTTCGACGTCAACGTGAAGGGGGCCTTCTTCCTGATCAAGCACGCGATCGGCGCCATTCCGGACGGCGGGGCGATCATCCTCACCGCCTCGGTGGCGGGGGCGGGCGGCGGCCTGGGCGGCGGCACGGTCTATGGGGCGACCAAGGCGGCGCTCCGCTCGCTGGGCCGCACGGTGGCCAAGGAACTGACGCCGCGCGGGATCCGGGTCAACACCATCAGCCCCGGCCCGATCCTGACCCCCATCCTCGACAAGGGCGGCTTCTCGGCGGCGCAGAAGGAGGCCTTCATCGCCGGCGCGGCGACCCGCGTTCCCATGGGCCGCATCGGCGCCGAGCAGGAAGTCGCCGCCGCCGCCCTCTACCTGGCCGCCGACGCCACCTACACCACCGGGGCCGAACTCTTCGTCGACGGCGGGCTGATCGACCTGTGATCGGTGGGCCGGAGCGGCGAGGGAAGTGGGCTAGGCCTTGGCGAACGCCAGGAGGTCGGCGTTGATTACCTCGGCATGGGTCGTGCACATGCCGTGCGGATAGCCGGCATAGACCTTGAGGGTCGCGTTGCGGACCAGCTTGGCCGAGAGCAGGGCGGAATCCGCGATCGGGACGATCTGGTCGTCATCGCCGTGCATGATGAGGACGGGGACATCGATCGCCTGGAGGTCCCCGGTGAAGTCCGTCTCGGAGAAGGCCGCGATGCAGTCGTATTGAGCCTTGGCGCCGCCGATCATCCCCTGGCGCCACCAGTTGCCGACGACACCTTCCAGCACCTTCGCCCCCGGCCGGTTGAAGCCATAGAAGGGGCCCGAGGGCACCTCGCGGTAGAACTGGGCGCGGTTGGCGGCGAGCGCCGATCTGAACCCGTCGAACACCTCGATCGGCAGGCCGCCGGGATTTTGGGCTGACTTCACCATGATCGGCGGGACGGCGCCGATCAGCACGGCCTTGGCGACCCGCCCCTCGCCGTGGCGGGCGACGTAGCGGGCGACCTCGCCGCCGCCGGTGGAATGGCCGACATGGATCGCCTCCCTCAAATCCAGGCGGGCGGCGAGGGCGGCGACGTCGTCGGCGTAGGTGTCCATGTCATTGCCCGCGTCAGTCTGGGTCGAACGCCCGTGCCCGCGGCGGTCGTGGGCGATGACCCGGTAGCCGTGGCCCAGGAAGAACAGCATCTGGGCGTCCCAGTCGTCGGCGCAGAGCGGCCATCCATGATGGAATACGATCGGCTGACCGGCGCCCCAGTCCTTGTAAAAGATCTGGGTTGCGTCAGGGGTCGTTATGAAGGCCATGAGCGTGGCTCCTGTGGGGCTGGCGAGCGACGGGGCGCGGCGACAGCGTACTTATCGCATCTGAAGTCGGTTGGCCGCTGTCACCGGAATGCGGTCTGGTATGGCGACCATCTATTCCTGGCCGTCCGCGGCACGGCCACACGGCATACGGCGTTCATGGGTGGCCGGGATTTTGACCGGCCATGACGGTCTTTCTTGGACAGCCACATGGAAAGCCTCACCAAGGTCGAACTGACGCCGGGCGAGATCGAAGCGCTGGCGAGAGCCGCGTTCGGGTCGGACGTGCGGCTCACCGCGGTCGAGCGCTCGGAGGAAGGGTGGTTCAACGCCGCCTACGCCCTGGCGCTGAGCGGACCGGGACCGCGGAGGGCGTTCCTGAAAGTGGGGCCCCCGCCCCAGGTTCCGGTGCTGACCTACGAGCACCGACTGATGCGCGCCGAGGCGAGGACGCTGGAGGCGCTGGCCAGGGCCGAGGTTCCGCACGTCCCGGCCGTCCTGGCCACGGACTTCAGCGGGCGGATCATCGCCAGCGACGCCCTGTTCATGGCCTTCGTCGAGGGGACGATGCTGAGCCAGGCCCGGGCGGGAATGTCGGAGGTCGAGCGGGTGCGGGTGCGTCGGCGGATCGGCGAAGTCTGCGGCCTCGCCAACCGGATCGAGGGCGAGGTTTTCGGCTACCCGGGGCAGCCGTCCCTGCAGGCGGGAAGCTGGCGCGGCGCCTTCGAAGCGATGGTCGCCGGCCTGGTGGAGGACGCCCGCCGGTTCGGCGCGCCGCTCGCCCAGCCGGCCGAGGCGCTGGCGCGGGCGTTCGAGGGCGCCTTCCCGCTGCTCGAGGGCGCCTGGCGGCCCTGCCTCACCCACTACGATCTGTGGGACAACAATGTCCTGGTGCGGCAGGGCGCGGACGGCTGGGCGCTCTGCGGCGTCCTCGACTGGGAGCGCGGCTTCTTCGGCGATCCGCTGGCCGACGTCATCGCCCTCACCGCCGTCGGCGACGCCGACGAGCAGGCGGCCGCCCTGGCGGGGCAGTCGAGCGCCCGCGGCGAGGCCTTCGCGCTCGACGAGGCCGATCGGCGGCGCCTGGCGCTCTACCGCGCCTACCTGTGGCTGATCATGATCGTGGAGGCGGGCCCGCGCGGCTTCGGCGGCTCGATCCGGACGCCTGCCTCCGCCGCCGCCCGCCGCCTGGAGCGCGACCTCGCGGCGGCGAACGGCTAGGCGTGTCGGCCGCCGGTCGTCAGAGTCGAGCTCGGTTATGGTGATAGTGCGCGTATCTCACCTGAGGGTGGTCGATTGGATGGTCGAGCGCCGCGAGAAAAGCGCACTGGCGCCGAAATTCGGGGGGTTCGAGTTCGGGTGAATCCTTTCGGCGCGCGGCGCGTCAATGATGTAGGGCCGGCGTGAACCTGGGGATTGCGATGGACGGATTGGCGGCGCCAGGCGACCGGCGTGAGCTGGAGGCGGCGCTGGCGGCGCTGCGGCCGAAGCTGCATCGCTATTGCGCCCGGATGACCGGCACGGTGTTCGACGGCGAGGACGCGGTGCAGGATGCGCTCGCCCATGCGCTCCGCGCGTTCGACGCCGGCGCCCGCCCGGACAACCTCGAGGCCTGGCTGATGCGCATCACCCACAACGCGGCGATCGATTTCCTGCGCCGCCGCGCGCGCCAGAGCAGCCTGATGAGCGATGAGATGATCGAAGATCCCGCCGACGCCGCCCCGACGGCCGAGGAACGCCACCTGGCCGCCTCCAGCCTGCGGGCCTTCCTGGCCTTGCCCGTGGCGCAACGCGGCAGCGTGATCCTGATGGATGTGCTGGGCTATTCGCTGGGCGAGATCGCAGGCATGCTGCGGCTGAGCCAACCGGCCGTGAAGGCCGCGCTCCATCGGGGCCGCGAGCGCCTGCGGACGGCCGCGGCGGCGCTTGAGGTCCATCCCGCGCCGGTGCTCAGTGCGGCCCAGCGAAGCCTCTACGAGCGCTACGTCGACCGCTTCAACGCCCGCGATTTCGAGGCGATCCGCGACATGCTGGCCGAGGAGGTCTGGCTGGACATGGTCGCCAGGACACGGATGAAGGGGGCGGCCGAGGTCAGCGGGACGTATCTGCGCAATTACGGCCTCGCCGAGGACTGGCGGCTGGCGCTGGGGGTGGTGGACGGCCGACCGGCGCTGATCGTCCACGATCCGGCCGATCCGGCGGCGACCAGCGCCTACTTCGTTCAGTTGGAATGGGACGGCGAGCGCGTCGCCGGCATCCGGGACTTCCGCTACGCCCGCTACGTGATCGACGGAGCCAAGGCGCATTTGCTGGCTTAGATCACGTCGGGTGGGGATCGAATGCTTCCCTGTCTCGCCCACCCCAAACGCGTCATCCCGGAAGCGACCCCGGACTTGATCCGGGGGACGCTATCCGGGACCCAGAGGCGGCATGCGCCGGCGCTTGAACCCCTGGGTCCCGGGTCTCACCTGCGGTTCGCCCGGGATGACGAATGGGGAGGGGCCCGTTCAGGCCAGCGCGGTCTCCCTGGGGGCGTTCTCGCGGAGGGTGGCGAGTTGGGCCTCCAGGGCCCGCCGCCAAGCGGGGCGGGCCTGGCAGCGATCGAGGTAGGCGACCAGCACCGGATAGTCGGCGAGGACCTTGGAATGCTGCAGCTCGCGCAGCACCGTGCTCATCATGATGTCGCCGGCGGTGAAGCGACCTTCCAGATAGTCCTTGCCTTCGAGCCAGGTCGAGAGGGCGGCGAGGCGACGGCGCAGCGCCTGCTCGGCGACCGGTCGGTAGCCGTCGACCCACGGCGCGCCGGGATGGAAGGTGTCGAGGTTGGCGAAATTCTGCATCCGCGGCTCGACCGAGCTCAGGGCGGCGCAAACCCAGGCCGAGACCCGCGCGAACCCGGCCTCATCGCTGGGCGCCAGCGCCTCCGACGAGCGGGCGATGTGGAGCACGATGGCGCCGGATTCGAACAGCTCCACCTCCCCGTCACGATAAGCCGGCACCTGGCCGAACGGCTGCCAAGAGCGATAGTCGGCAGTGTCCTGGGTCGCCCGGTCGATCAGCGTCACCTCGAGGGGCAGGCCCGCCTCCTCGTGCGCCCAGCGCACCCGGTGGTCGCGGACGAAGCCTTCGGCGAAGGGCGGGACCGAGCGGAAAGTGGAAACGGTTGCGGTCATGATCGAAGCTCCTCGGATGCGACGGGCGCGGCATGCGCCCTTCATCCCAAAGGACGTTGCGCCCGCAGGAAAGGATTCAGCGGCTCGGCTCGACCCTCACGCCGCGCCTTACCTCGCCGCCGCGGCGGGATAGCCGGCGTAGGAGTCCTTCAGCGTGGCGTGGTTGAGCAGCATCTGGGCCAGCAGGGTCTGGCCGGCGGCGTCGAAGATCGAGGTGCGCACCCAATAGGACTCGGTGCGACGGCTCTGCGCCAAGGCCACGATCTCGCGGCGGATCACGTAGTCCTCGCCGACGAAGAGGGGCCCGGCGATCATCCGGATCTCCTGATCGGCGAAGAGGCCCACCGCCGGGCCCTTGACCGGAAACCGCGCCGCCGCGCTGGAGTATTGCGCGAGCACGCTGACCATCTCCAGCGGGATGATCGGCCGGCCCCAGGGCGAGGCCTTGTCATACCAGGGCGACGGCTCGGTGATCGCCGCCAGCTTCTGCGCGAGCGAGAAGGGATAGAGGGCGCCCATGTTCTGGTCGGCGTCCATGCGCACGGGCTCATCGCGCGCCCCGCGCATGCCGACAGCCAGATCGGCCAGGATGACCAGGGGCCCGGGCGGGCGCAGCTGGGCGAGGCGCGCCTCGAGCAGGGTTTGGCCATTGTCGGGCCCCAGGCTGGCGCTGGCCTCGAGCACCGGCGTGCCGTCGGCCTTCTCCGCCCAGACGCGCGTGCGGGTCGCGCCTAGGGCGGGGACCTCGGCGAAGGCGCGCACCTCCTCGCCCTCGACGACCATGTTCTGATAGTGCGCCGAGAGGCAGCCGCGCTCGAACCAGGCCTGGCCCCACAGGTGGGCCATGAGCGGGGCGAACTGGCTGAAATGGGTCGGCCCCTCGATGGGCCCGGCCCGGAAGCCGAGCTTCTCGGCCATGGCGTCGTCGTGCAGGGAGGCGTGACCCCCGTAGGTCTGGTCGGCCAGCATCTGGCGCGGCCGGCGAAGCGGCCGGCCAGGGTCAGGGGCGTCTCGAAGCTCACGCGGGCGATCCTCCCGAGGTGATCCTCCGACCCAGGAGATGCGCTTCGGCTCACGGCAGTTCCTCCCCTTCGTCCTCGGCGGCCGGAGGGAGTTGGTCGGCCGGCGGGACCACGACCGGCTTGAGCCCGGCCCTGGTCAGGCTGGCGTTCAGCGAAACGAGGTCGTGCTCGCGCACGGTCTTCCATTGGGCGGAGAGCCGATCGAGCTGGCTGGTCGCTTCGGCGAGGAGCGCCTGCTGGCCGCCGCTGGGCGCCGCGTCGGCCCCTTCCATCTCGCTCTCCATCGACGCGAACTCGCCGTTGACCTTGCGGAACGAAGGCGCGCCGGGCTCGCCCGCCAGCTTGCCCCGGAGAGCCGCGATCTTTGCGGCGATGTCCGGCTTGCCGGCCGCCGCCTTGGCGCGCGCTTCCAGCTGGTCGCGCACCGCGCCCTCTTCGCCCGCGCTGACAAAGGAGGCCGCCATCTTCGGATAGAGGCCAAGGGAGAACGAGAGTTGGGCATCCAGATCGGCGGGGCTGACGCGCACGCGCGGGTCCTCGGAAAGACGCAGCGGCGCGCGGCTCTCCCTGCCGTCGACATTCAGCACCACGGAATAGTCGCCGGGGATGGCGAACGGGCCCTGTGGCATCAGCGGCGTTCCGGTCTCCGGATTGGCGGCGATCGAATAGCCGAACCTCAGCGCCCTGGGCCGAGGCCAGCGCAGGTCCCAGACCACCCGGTGCTCGCCCGCCGCGCGCGACAGCGGCCGGGGGGGCTTGATCCACATGTCCATGAAGTAGCGGTTTGCCTCCGGCTCCTTCGTCGCCTCGTCGCTGAACCTGCGGACGAGCCGGCCGCGGCCGTCGAGGATGTCCAGCTCGACCGACCGCGCGGGCGCGCCGAGCCAATAGTCGATGACGGCGCCGGCGGGGGGGTTCTGGCCGTGCGGCTCTTCCGGCGGGAGGGGCGTGTCCTTGTTGTTGTTGGGATGGACGCGGATCGCCGTCTGGGGCGTGAACAGCAGGGCGCGCTCGCCGGCCGCCCGCTCGCTCGCCTGCCTGAGCGGGGTCACGTCGTCGAGGATCCAGATCGCCCGGCCCTGCGTGGCCGCGACCAGGTCATCGCCGTGCACGGTCAGGTCGCGCACCCAGGCCGTCGGCAGGTTTCGCTGCAGGCTGCGCCAGCTCAGGCCATCGTCGAGCGACACGGAAATCCCGCCGTCGCCGCCGGCATAGACGAGGCCGGGCCTGGCCGGGTCGGCGCGCACCACGCTGATGATATGGTCCCTGGGCAGGTCGGCGGTGATGTCGCGCCAGGTCGCGCCATAGTCGCGCGTCGCCATCACGTGCGGCTGGAGGTCGTCGAGGCGCTGGTTGTCGATGGCGATATAGGCGACGCCGTCCTCCAGGCTGGAGACGTCGACCATCTGGATCTTGGAGAACGCCGGCAGCCCCTTGGGAGACACATCGGCCCAGGTCCGGCCGCCATCGCGGGTGACCTGCACCAGGCCGTCGTCGGTCCCGACCCAGATTTCCTGGGCATGGCGGGCGGAGGGCTCGATCGAGATGATCACCCCGTAGCCGCAGGCCCTGGCGTCGGCGACGGCGACGTCGCCATCACAGTGCCGGGCGGAGTCGCCGGCCCCAGGGGGGGCCTTGCCGGTCAGGTCCGGGCTGATGATGCTCCAGTGGCGCCCGGTGTCGGTCGAGGCGAAGAGCAGCTGGGCGCCCAGGTAGATGGTGTCCGGGCCGGTCTTCGAGGCCACCAGCGGGGTCACCCAGTTGTAGCGGTACTTCACCGTGGTGGGCCGCGCTCCGTAGCTGGAGACCGGCCAGGGCGAGATCGTCTCGACCTGACCGGTGGCGCTGTCCCAGCGGGTGACGTGGCCGCCGAGGCCGGAGCCGTAGACGATCGAAGGATCGACCGGGTCGGGAATGTCGTAGTCGCGCTCGTCGCCGCCGACGGGGCGCCAGTCGCGGAAGGTGATCGAGCCGTAGTCGCCGCGGCTGGCGATCCCCACCGTGCCGGAATCCTGCTGGCCGGAGTAGATCCAGTAGGGAAAGCGGTTGTCGGTCGCCAGGTGATAGAACTGCCCTGTCGGCTGGTTGTACCAACTGCTCCAGGTCTTGCCGCCGTCGACGCTGATCACCACGCCCTGGTCGCTGGCCAGGGCGATGTGGTCCGGGCGCAGGGGGTTCATCCACGCGAAGTGGTAATCGTCGCCGCCGGGCGACCCCTTGATGATTTCGCAGGTCTTGCCGCCCTCGGAACACCGGCGGACCGACTGGCCGACCAGATAGACCGTATCCGGATCATCGGGCTGGACCTCGACGCGGCTGAAGTAGCTGCTGGTCTCGGCGGTGACGGCGTTGGCCTTGACCCAATGGGCGCCGCCGTCATCGGTGCGGTAGAGGCCCGAGTCCTTGCCGCCGGCGTCGACGGTGGCGTAGAGGCGCGTCCCCCGGGCCGTGTGGGCCGCCACGAGCCCGATGCGGCCGAGCACGTCCTTGGGCCAGCCCTCTCCCGCCAGCTTCGTCCAGGTGACGCCGCCGTCGGCCGATCGCCAGATCGCGCTGCCCGGTCCCGCCGCGCGCGTGAAGTAGCTCTGCCAGGGGTACTGGCGCTCCTGCCAGGCGGCGGCGAACAGGATCCTGGGATCCTTCGGGTCGGCGGCGATGTCGACGACGCCGGTGTCGTCATTGATCTTCAGCGTCTGGGTCCAGGTCCTGCCGCCGTCGGTGGACCGGAAGACGCCGCGCTCAGGGTTGGGCGCGAAGGCGTGGCCGATGGCGCCGACGATCACGGTGTCCGGGTCGGTGGGGCTCACCCAGATGCGGCCGATCGACCGGGTGTTCTCGAGCCCCAGGGGCCGCCAGGTCTTGCCACCGTCGTCGGAGCGGAAGACGCCGGCCCCCGACTGCTCGTCGTAGCGGCCCGGGGGCTGGCCGGTGCCATAATAGACCACGTCGGGGTTCGAGCGGGCGACGGCGACGGCGCCCGAGGCCAGGGGCCCATGCTCGAAGACCGGCCGCCAGGTGCGCCCGGCGTCGTCCGTGCGCCACAGACCCCCGCCGGCCGCGGCGGAGTAGAAGGTGTCGGGGGCCTGGGGGACGCCGACGACCATGTCGGCCCAGCCGCCGCGGAAGGGCCCGACCTCGCGCCATTGCAGATCGCCCCACATCGCCTCGACGGGCAGCCTCGGGGCCTGCGCCGTGGCGGCGGGCTGGGCGAAGGCCGCGCTCGCCGCCGAGCCGAACGCGACGAGCACGGCGAACGAAGTTGCAAGTCTGGCTCTCATGTCGGGTCTTTCGCTCAGCGAAGCGGGCGCGCGTGGGGGGCCCCGTTTCCACTCTAGCCGCGATTCTGAAACTGTCTGCTAGCGGCTCGCGTCGGCCGAGCTGAGCCAACGATCGGGACGGCGCCGAGATGCGGAGCTTGGGCCCAATGTCCGCGTTTCGGCCGGGAGCCAAGGTCAGCTCCTGGCGCTCAGGGGACACGACTGCCGCCGGAGACCGCACGGTCGCCGTGACGATCTGGCTACATAACGCTACATGTGCTACAGGTCGCTTTGTGGACCGTATGATCACCCAGCGCGAACTGCGCAATGACTCTGCAGCCATCCTGCGTGAGGTGGAGGGAGGCCGGACCCTTGTCGTCACGCGCAATGGCACGCCCGTCGCGGAGTTGCGACCGCTTCGGCCGCGCCGGTTTGTGCCCCGCTCGACGATTGCCGACGCGGCCGCGTGTGCGCCCCGCATCGACGCCGGCCGATTTCGCGCCGATGTCGATGCCGTGATTGATCAGCGCATCGATGGCTGAACTGACCAGGGGGCTGCTCGATACGTCCGTCGTCATTGACCACGACGCGATCGATCCCGCCTTGCTGCCGGACGAGTCGGCGATTGCCGCCATTACGCTTGCCGAACTTGCCGCGGGTCCGCACGCGACTGAAGACCCGGACGAACGCGCCCGGCGCCAGGACCGTCTGCAGTGGGCGACGTCCACGTGGGAGCCGCTGTCGTTCGATGGGGACGCCGCCCGCCTGTATGGCCGCATGTTCGCGGCGGCGCGGGCGGCGGGGCAAACGGGTCGATCCCGTTTGGCGGACCTGCTGATCGCCGCCACCGCCGCGGCCTCTGGCCTGCCTGTCTACACCCGCAATCCCACGGATTTTGATGCGCTGAAGGCGATCATCGTGGTGGTTCCCGTCTGATACGCTCGTCGAGCTCAGGGGACATGATGACCCGTCGCCGGCGGCCTTACGGAGGGGCTCGAAATGTTCTCAGACCACCACGTAGCCGCGAGGGCGATGGACTCTGTCAAACAACTGATTGGCGACCTGGATCAAATGCTGATCGACCTCGAGCCGATCGCCCCAAGGGCAGAGTGGAAAGAGTGTCGATACGCCGTTGGTCACATCATGGCCGAGGTGTTCGAGCGCCTGGCAGAGCCTATCGCCGCCCATCACGCTGACCTACGATACTGGACATAGACGATGCGACTCTGGTGGTGAATTCCGGCGATCGCGCTGAATAGGCGACCTTTCCCTTGATCGTTTGGAAAGAGGGCCGCTAGGGTTTCACCCGCGGCCATGGGCGGGGCCGTATCCGCATGTCCGACGTCTTCATCTCCTATGCCCGTCCGACTGAGGGCGAAGCCACTCGGATCGGCGAGATCCTTCGGGGGCTCGGCTACGGCGTCTGGCGCGATGACGAGCTCCCGGCGCATCGGGACTATTCCGAGGTGATCGAGGAGCGGCTGCGCGCCGCCAAGGCCGTCGTTGTTGTCTGGTCCGTGGAAGCCGTGAAGTCCCAGTGGGTTCGAGCCGAGGCCGATCTCGCCCGTGAGGCGGGAACGCTGGTGCAGCTCTCGCTCGACGGCGCGCCGCTGCCGATGCCGTTCAACCGCATCCAATGCGCGGACCTGGCCGGCTGGAAGGGCGACACTGGCCACCCCGGCTGGAAAAAGGTCGCCCTCAGCGTGTCGGCGCTCGCCGGCGCCGGCCCCGCGCCCGAAGCGCCGCCCGGGCCGCCGCTCTCGACCAAGCCGTCGATCGCCGTGCTGCCGTTTGCCGACCTCAGCCCGGCCAAGGACCAGGACTACTTCTGCGACGGCGTGGTGGTGGAGATCGTCACCGCCCTCTCGCGTTTCCGAACCCTGTTCGTGATCGCCAGCGGATCCAGCCTCAGCTATCGCGACGCATCGATCGCCCGGCTGCCGGCGA
>DASXIE010000084.1:0-13751 GCA_036498165.1 Caulobacteraceae bacterium | reverse complement strand
TCACCGACCCGTCCCGCACGCCCGACCCGGCGGGGATCGCCGAGCGCCTGCCCCGCGGCGCCGGCGTCGTCTACCGCGCCTTCGGGGCCCCGGACGCCCTCGCCGTGGGCCGGCGACTGGCTGCCGTCTGCCGCCGGCGCGGCCTTGTCCTTCTCGTCGGAGCCGATCCTTGTCTCGCCGCACGCCTGGGCGCCGACGGCGTCCATCTGCCGCGGCGCCTGGCCGGACGGGCAGGAACGATCCGCGCCCTGCGGGGCCGGTTCCTGATCACCGCCGCCGCTCACGGCCTTCCCGCCGCCCTCGTCGCCCGCCGCGCCGGGGCGCGGGCCCTCATCGTCTCGCCGATTTTCCCCAGCCGGAGCCCCTCGGCCGGCCGCCCGATGGGGCCACGCGCCCTGGCCGCCCTGATCCGCCAGGCGAGGGCGCCGGTCTACGCCCTGGGCGGCGTCGACGCGCGCACAGTGAGTGCGCTCACGAACACCGGGGCGATCGGGGCGGCGGCGGTCGAGGCCTTGGCGGCGAAGTCTAGAACTTGAAGACGGTTTCCAGGCGCACGCGGGGCGCGGGAAGCTGGGGCTGGCCGAGGCGCAGGGAATCGGTTTGGTCCGGCGCCAAGCTCACCGCCCCGCCGATGTGCAGGCGCCGTGTCAGGCGATAGTAGACGCCGGGCGAGACGTCCTTCAGTTCGGTGTCGCGGTCGAGGGAATGCTGTTGCACGTCGAGCTTGAGGCCCCAGCGGCCCTTGGCCGCATCCCACTCGAGCGTGCGCCCGGCGCTGACGGGGGCTCCGCCCATGGTCGGGGCGAAGTCGGCCGACGAGGCGAGCTGTAAGCCGGCCCCCTCGGCGCGCGCGCCAGCGGCGCCCGCCACAAGGGCGAACGAGGAAGCAACGACAATGGCGAGGCCCAAAGGCTTCATCGGCGGCGAACCAAAAACCCCAGCATCAGACCCGCGCCGTCCGTCGGTCGCGGATTACTCCACCGGCGATAAAAGCCCCATTCGCGGCGCGGTCAACCGTCACCGTTTCGATTCTATCCACAGGGGACAAATCGGGCCCCTTCTGTGGCCGCGCGGCCACGGGCAGGGCGCCCAGAATTGAGATTTGGCGCAAGGCGGCGAATGTTATAGACGAACGGACCGGGGCGAACCGCGCCGCTTGGCGCCAGAACTGAAGATGAGAAAGCACGAATCCATGAGCATGCCGGCGCCCTTCATTGGACGTGGACGCGCGCGAGCTTTGAGCTTTGCGCTCGTTTTGAGCGTCGGCGCCCTTTCCCTCGCCGCCTGCGGCGGGCGGATCTCCCACCCGCTTGGATCGCGCGCCCCGGTCGGGACGATCGGCGTCAACGGCTACCTGTGGCGGGCGACCCTCGACACGCTGGCCTTCATGCCTCTGGCTTCGGCCGATCCCTACGGCGGTGTGGTGATCACCGACTGGTACACCAATCCCGATAAGCCGGACGAGCGCTTCAAGGCCACCGTCTACATCCTCGATTCGCGCCTGCGCGCTGACGGCCTCAACGTCACCGTGTTTCGCGAGGTGAGCAACGGGGCCGGCGGGTGGACCGAGGCCCCCACCTCGGCCCAGACCTCGCTCGACATCGAGAACGCCATCCTCACCCGCGCCCGGCAGCTTCGGCTTTCCAATCTGAAGGGCTAATACCGGCCCATGGCCCGGTACGATCCCAAACTTGTCGAACCCCGGTGGCGCGCCGCCTGGGCCGAGGCCAGCGTCGACCGCGCCGATCCGGCTTCGCACGCCCCGAAATACTACGCCCTGGAGATGTTCCCCTATCCGTCCGGCAAGCTGCACGTCGGCCACGCTCGCAACTACGCCATGGGCGATGTCAACGCCCGCTTCCGCCGCGCCCGCGGCTTCAACGTCCTCCACCCCATGGGCTGGGACGCCTTCGGCCTGCCGGCCGAGAACGCCGCCGCCGAGCGCGGCGTGGACCCCGCCGAATGGACGGCCGGCAACATCGCCGCCATGCGCGATGAGCTCAAGCGCCTGGGCTTGGCCATCGACTGGTCGCGCGAGTTCGCCACCTGCGATGCGGAATACTACGGCCGCCAGCAGGCCCTGTTCCTCAAGCTGTGGGCCCGGGGTCTCGCCTACCGCAAGGAGGGCGTCGTAAACTGGGACCCGGTCGACATGACCGTCCTGGCCAACGAGCAGGTGATCGACGGCCGCGGCTGGCGCTCCGACGCCCCGGTCGAACGCAAGAAGCTCACCCAGTGGTTCCTGCGCATCACCGACTATGCCGACGAACTCCTCGATGGCCTCGCCGCTCTCGACCGCTGGCCCGACAAGGTCAAGCTGATGCAGGAGAACTGGATCGGACGCTCCCGCGGGCTCGAGCTTTCCTTCACCTTCGCCGGGCCGGCGCCGACCGGGTTCGCCGGCGGCGTGAAGGTCTACACCACGCGCCCGGACACCCTCTACGGAGCTAGCTTCGTGGCCATCGCGCCCGATCATCCGTTGGCGGAGCAATTGGCCGCCGGCGACGCGGCGGCGGCCGCCTTCATCGCCCGCTGCCGCACCGGCGGGACCTCGGAGGCGGCCATCGAGTCGGCGGAAAAGCTCGGCCATGATACCGGTCTCCGAGTCGTACATCCCTTTGACTCTAAATGGCAATTGCCAGTGTGGATCTCCAATTTCGTGCTCATGGACTATGGGACGGGGGCAATCTTCGGCTGCCCAGCCCACGACCAGCGCGATCTGGAGTTCGCTCGCAGGTACGGCCTGCCGGTCAAGGAAGTGGTCCTGCCGCCGGGCGAGGACGCGGCCTCGTTTCACGTGAAACTGGAGGCTTGGACCGGACCCGGACGAATCTTCAATTCCGGCTTCCTCGACGGCCTGGACATCGAGGCGGCCAAGGCCGCCGCCATCGCCCGGGCCGAGGCCGACGGGCGCGGCCAGGGGACCGCCGTCTATCGCCTGCGCGACTGGGGCGTTTCGCGCCAGCGCGGCTGGGGCTGCCCCATTCCGGCGATCCACTGCCAAGCCTGCGGCGTCGTGCCGGTTCCCGAGGCCGACCTGCCGGTGCGCCTGCCCAGCGGCCTTGATTTCTCCAAGCCGGGCAATCCCTTGGCCCGCGACCTGAGCTGGAAGCAGGTTCCTTGCCCGCGGTGCGGGGCGCCGGCCGAGCGCGAGACCGACACCTTCGACACCTTCGTCGATTCAGCCTGGTACTTCGCCCGCTTTCCCGATGCCCATGCCGAGGCCCCAATCGGCCCGGCCGCCGGCGAGTGGCTGCCGGTCGATCAATATATCGGCGGCATAGAGCACGCCGTCCTCCACCTGCTCTACGCCCGCTTCATGACCCGCGCCTTGCGCGATGAGGGCCTGATGGCCGTCGACGAGCCCTTCGCCGGCCTTTTCACCCAGGGCATGGTCACCCACGAGACCTACCGCCGCCAGAGCGGCGAGTGGATCGAGCCGGCCGCGGTGCGCATCGCCACCGAGGGCGCCACGCGGCGGGCCTATGAGATTGCCGGCGGCCAGCCGCTCGTCATCGGCGAGCCTGAGAAGATGTCGAAGTCCAAGCGCAACGTCGTCGCCCCGGCCGACATCGCCGACACTTACGGCATCGACGCCACCCGCCTCTTCGTGCTTTCCGATTCGCCGCCGGAACGCGACGTGCAGTGGACCACCGCCGGGGTCGAGGGGGCTTGGCGGCTGGTCAATCGCATCTGGGCCGAGTTCGATTCCCAGCCGCCCGCCGCCGACGCGTCCGGGGCCCAGGACCCGGCCGCCGTCGCCCTGCGCCGAACCACGCATAGGACCATCAAGGCTGTCACCGAGGCGCTCGAAACCTTCCGCTTCAACAGCGCCGTGGCCCGCATCCATGAACTGGTCGGCCAGCTCCGCGCCGCCCCGGCCGCTGGCGCCGGCCCTGCGCTCATCACCGCCCGCGCCGAGACCCTGGCCGCCCTTGCCCGCCTCGTCGCCCCCTTCTCTCCGCACCTGGCGGAGGAGTGCTGGGCCCGCCTGGGCGGCGAAGGCCTGGTGGCGGCCGCTCCCTGGCCGGACTATGATCGCGCCCTGGCCGAGGATGACGAGAAGATTCTGCCGGTCCAGATCGACGGCAAGCGGCGCGGCGAGGTGCGCGCGCCGACTGGGGCCTCGGAGGAAAGGGTGCGCGAGATCGTGCTGGCCGACCCGGACATCGCGCGGCGCCTGGAGGGCGTAACGGTGCGCAAGCTCATCGTGGTCAAGGACCGCATTGTCAATCTGGTGACCGGATGACCGGGCGGCGGGCCGCGGCGCTGGGGGCGGCGATCCTTTCCGCCGGCGCGCTCGGCGGCTGCGGCTTCACGCCGCTCTACGCCACCCCGGGGCTTTCGAGCGGTCTGTCGTCCATCGAGGTCGTCGCCCCGGACGGGCGGGTCGGCTTCCTGCTGCGCGAGGACCTAGATGACGCCCTGGCCCGCGACAAGGATGCCGCCCCGGCCTGGCGGCTCACCTTCACGGTCGACCAGACCCGCGATCCCCGCGGCCTGACCCTCAACGACTACGCCCAGCGCTATCAGGTGGGCGTGCGGGTAGACTACACCCTCACCAACCTTTCCACCGGCGCGGTGGCCCACAGCGGCCAGGTGATCAGCCAGGTGAGCTACGACGCCGCCAACGATCCCTACGCCGGCATTGCCGCCCGCCAGGACAGCCAGCAGCGCGCCGCCGCCGACGCCGCCCGCAAGATTCAGCTCGAACTGGCCGCCTGGATGGCCGCCCACGCCAAGACGCCCTGAGCGGGCCGTGCAGTTCAAGCGCCGGCCGGATATCGAGCGATTCCTCGGCAAGCCGGACCCGAGCTTCCGCGCCGCCCTCATCCATGGCCGGGACCTCGGCGTCGTCCGCGAGCGCGCCCACCAGCTCGCCGCCGCCGTCACCGATCGCCCCGACGATCCCTTCGACGCCGCGCTCATCACCGAGGCCGATCTCGCCGCCGCCCCGGCCCGCCTGGAGGAGGAACTGGCCGCCGTCTCGATGATGGGCGGCCGGCGCCTAGTGCGCCTTCGCCTGGCCGAGGGCAAGTTCGCCGCCGACGCCGCCGCCGAGGCCCTGGCCGGCCACCTCGACGGCCGTTTCAACCCCGACGCCTTCTTTCTCATCGAGGCCGGCGATCTTGGCCGTAATTCCTCGCTTGTACGCGCGGCGGAGAAGGCGGCGGCTTGCGCGGCGATCGTCTGCTACGAGGACGAGCCCGGCGATCTTGCCCTCCTCACCCGCCAGGCCCTGGCCGCCGAGGGCCTGGGCCTGTCCACTGACGCCGTCCAGCTCTTCGTCGCGCGCCTGCCCCACGAGCGTGGCGTGGCCCGCCAGGAGATCGAGCGGCTGATCCTTTATCTGGGTCCAGGCTCCGGGCGCACGGCCGGCCCCAAGGACCTCGACGACTTCCTGGGCGTGGAACCGGAAGCCTCCCTCGCCGAAGCGGCCAGTGACGCTTTCGGCGGCCGGCTCGGCCCGGCTCAGGCGGGCCTCCGGCGCGCCGCCCGCGAGGGCCAGGGCGGACCCGCGGCCGTGCGCCTGATGGGCATGCACCTCGCAACTCTCCGCCGGATCGCGGTCGGCCAAGGCGCCGGGGCCTCCATCGCCGAGGCGGTCAAGGCGGCGCGAGTGTTCTGGAAGAATGAGCGCGAGGTGTCCCGTCAGGCCCGCGCCTGGGGCCTTGCCGAACTCGCCGCCGTCCAGCCCGAGATCCTCGCCGCCGATCTCGCCTGCAAGAGCACCGGCTCTCCCGACGAGCTGATCGCCGAGCGCCTGGCGCTTTCCATCGCCGCCCGCGCCCGCCGCCTGGGACTGTAGAAATCCCCTTGCATATGCAACCGCTAGGTTGCATAAAACGGCCATGGACGACGATCTGGTGTTCAAGGCCCTGGCCGATCCGGCCATGAGGCAGCCTCTGGACAGCCTCCACGCCCGCGGCGGCCAGAACCTCGCCGACCTCACGACCGGCCACGACATGACTCGCCAGGCCGTCACCAAGCATTTGAAATTGCTTGAAAAGGCCAACCTCGTGGTCAGCGAGAAGCGCGGCCGCGAGCGCCTTCACCACCTCAATCCGGTGCCCATTCACGAGATTGCCGATCGTTGGATCGGCAAATTCCAGCGCGCGCCGCTGCGCGCCCTGGCCGACCTCAGGCAGACCCTGGAAAGGAAAGACTCATGACCAGCCGCTTCTTCTACGTCACCTATATCCGCACCACGCCCGAGAAGCTGTGGGCCGCCCTCACGCTCCCCGAGCACACCAAGGTCTATTGGACCTGCTGGCAGGAAAGCGACTGGCGCCAAGGGGCCGACTGGAAGCTCTATTTGCCCGATGGCCGGCTGGGCGATTCCGGCAGGGTCCTCGAAATCGACCCGCCCCGCCGCCTTGTCCTCGAATGGCGCAACGAGTTCATGCCGGAGTTGGCCGCCGAGGGCGCGTCGCGGTGCACCGTCGAGATCGAGCCGGCGGGCGAGACCGTCAAGCTCACGGTGGTGCACGAAATCGACAGGGACGCCTCGAAGCTCATTACGGCCGTCTCTGGCGGCTGGCCGATGATTCTCTCCAGCCTCAAGAGCCTGCTGGAAACCGGCCACGCCTTGCCGACCCAGCCCCGTCCCTGAACTGTTTCACGTGAAACAGGTCTAGGCGCTTGGCCGCGGGCGCATGAGGCGGGCGCACAGGTCATCGAGTTGTTCGAGGGCCTTGTAGGCGATGCGGATCTCGCCCTCGCCGCCGCGGTCGCGGATGGCGACCTTGAGGCCGAGCACTTCGGTGAGATCGCTCTCGAGGGCGGCTGTGTCGGCGTTCTTGCCCGCCGCCCGCCGCCTGGGCGTCGGCGGCGGGACGGAGCGGGCCCGTTTGGCGAGGGCCTCGGCCTGGCGGACGTTCAGGCCCGAACGGATGATCCGCTCGGCCAGGGTCCCTGCATCGTCGAGGTCCAGCAGGGCCCGGGCGTGGCCAGCCGTTAGGCGCCCGGCCTCCAAGTGGTCCTGCACCTCCTGGGGCAAGCGCATCAGGCGCAAGGTATTGGCCACGTGGCTCCGGCTCTTGCCGACGATGCCGGCGATGGTCTCGTGGCTGCGGTTGAAGCGCCTGATCATGCCCTCATAGCCGCGCGCCTCCTCCAGGGCGTTGAGATCAGCCCGCTGGATATTCTCGATCAGGGCCAGCTCGATCACCTCCAGGTCGTCCAGCTCGCGCACCAGGGCCGGGATGGCGTGCAGGCCGGCCAGCTGGCTCGCCCGCCAGCGCCGCTCGCCGGTGACAATTTGAAATTCTCCCGGCGCCTCGGCCAGGGGCCGGACCAGGATCGGCTGGATCACCCCGCGCTCGCGAATGGAATCTGCTAGTTCCTGCAGCTCCTCCGAATCGAAGGCCCGCCGCGGCTGGTCGGGGTTGCGCCGCACCAGCTCGATCGGCAGGTCCTGCACCCCGGCCGACCGCCGCGCCTCCTGGCTGGTCGCCGCCTGGGCCTCTTCCAAAAGGGCCGACAGCCCCCGCCCCAGTCCTCGCCGACTCTCGACCATCGCCCTCATTCCCTTCAGCTCTTGCGGCCGCCCGCGCGCCGTTCCCGCTTCACCAGCTCCTGGGCCAAGCGCAGATAGGCCTGACTGCCGGCGCATTTGAGATCGTAGATCAGCACCGGCTTGCCGAACCCCGGCGCCTCCGAAACCCGCACATTGCGCGGGATCATCGTGCTGTAGACCTTGTCGCCGAGGAATTCGCGCACATCCCGCGCCACTTGCCGCGAAAGCGTATTGCGGCGGTCGTACATGGTCAGGACAACGCCCTGAATTTCCAGCTGGGCGTTGTGGGCCCCCCGCACCAGCTCGATGGTGTGCATGAGCTGCGAAAGTCCCTCGAGGGCGAAGAATTCGCACTGCAGGGGCACCAGCACCGCGTCCGCCGCCGCCATGGCGTTGAGGGTCAGAAGATTGAGCGAAGGCGGACAGTCGATGAGGGCATAGGTGTAGCGGCCGTCCTCGCGCACCGGCGTCAGGGCGTCGCGCAGGCGATAGGCGCGACGCGGCCTTTGGCCGAGCTCCAGCTCGACGCCCGAGAGGTCGGCCTCCGAGGGGATCAGATCGAGGCCCGGCACGGCGGTTTCCACGGCCGCCGAGGCGATCGGCGTGTCGTCCATGATCACGTCATAGGCGGTGATGCGCCGCATCGCCGCCGGCACGCCGAGGCCCGTCGAGGCATTGCCCTGCGGATCGGCGTCGATGATCAGAACCTTCTCGCCCACCGCGGCCAGGGCCGTGCCGAGGTTGATGGCCGTGGTGGTTTTGCCCACGCCGCCCTTCTGGTTGGAAACTGCGAGCACTCTCAAAGACTTAGCCGCCACGCCTGAGCTCCGAAACCTCGACAATGCGCCCCCGCTCGTCGCTCAGGCTCGGGTGAATCCTGGCCGCGAATCGCCATGATTTCCGCGCCTCGCCGATCTCACTGTCAACCTCCGCACCCTTCAAAAACAGCCCTTTTGCGCCGCCGTCGAAATAAGGTTCGGCGAAGGCGAGGAGCCGGCTCAGCGGCGCGCAGGCCCGCGCGGTCACCACCTCTACCGATAGCCGCTGAGTCTCGGCCCTGGCGTTGTGGATCTGGACCGGCAGGGCGAGTTCGTCGGCGACCTGGCCCAAGAAACGGCAGCGCTTGGCCATGCTCTCGACAAGATGGACGCAGGCGCCGGCCTCGCCCTTGAGCAGGATGGCGAGGACAAGGCCCGGCAACCCGGCCCCGGAGCCGAGATCCGCCCATCGCCGGGCCTGTGGGGCCAGCCGCAGGAGCTGGGCGCTGTCGAGGAAGTGGCGGTTCGCAAAATCGGCCAGGGTGCTGGCCCCGACAAGGTTCATCCTCTGGTTGGCGTCCACCAGCATGGCGCGAAAGCGCTCGACGTCGGCGAGGCGCGCGGCGTCGAGGCTCTCCAGGAACGGCGGTTCACGCCGCGGGGCGGCGCCGGACATGGGCCAGCAGGGCGGTCAGGGCGCCCGGCGTCACCCCCTCGATCCGGGCCGCCTGGCCGAGCGTCGCCGGGCGGACGGCGGAAAGTTTCTCGCGGGCCTCGGTGGAGAGGCCGCCCAGCGCCTGGTAGTCGAGACCGGCCGGCAGGGCGAGATCCTCGTCGCGGCGGAAAAGAGCGACGTCGGCCTCCTGACGGTCGAGATAGCCGATATAGGCGGCCTCGATCTCCACCTGTTCGCGGGCGAAATCCGGCCACGCCTTGATCTGTGGCCAGATCCCCGCCAGGTCCGCGAAAGAAATCTCCGCATGGGCGAGAAGCTGGCCAAGACTACGGCGCTGGCCGTCGGCGGTGACACGGAAACCGGCCCGGGCCGCTTCGGCCGGAGTCAGCGAGAGGCGAGCCGCCTCGCCGCGCGCCGCTTCGATCGCTTCCAGGCGCGCCACGAAGGCCCTGGCGCGATCGGGCCCCACGCAGCCAAGGGCCACTCCGCGGACGGTGAGGCGCTGATCGGCGTTGTCGGCCCGCAGTCTAAGGCGAAATTCGGCTCGGCTAGTGAACATCCGGTACGGCTCGGTGACCCCGTGGGTCACCAGATCGTCGATCATCACCCCGATGTAGGCGCTATCCCGGCCAAGCACCGCGCCCTCGCCGCCGCCGGCGGCCCGCGCCGCGTTCAGGCCCGCCATCAGGCCTTGGGCGGCGGCCTCCTCGTAGCCGGTGGTGCCGTTGATCTGGCCAGCGAGATAGAGCCCCCCCAGGCGCTTGACCTCCAAGGTGGGCTTCAGCTCGCGCGGATCGACATAGTCGTATTCGATCGCATAGCCGTGGCGGATGACGCCCACTCCCTCCAGGCCCGGAATGGTGCGCAGGAAGGCGTCCTGGGTCGCCGCGGCCAGGGAGGTCGACACACCGTTGGGATAGACGGTCGGGTCGTCGAGGCCCTCCGGCTCGAGGAAGATCTGGTGGCTGTCGCGGTCGCCGAAGCGGACCACCTTGTCCTCGATCGACGGACAATAGCGCGGTCCGCGCCCCGAAAGCCGGCCGCCGTAGACGGCGGATTCGGCCAGGCGCCCGGCGATGATGGCGTGGGTGGCCGCCGTGGTGGCGGTGATCCCGCACCGGACCTGGGCGCGGGCGATGTTCGCGGTGAGAAAGGAGAACGGAGTCGGCGGCTCATCGCCGGCCTGCATTTCAAGCCCCTCCCAGGCGATCGTCCGCCCGTCGAGGCGCGGCGGCGTGCCGGTCTTCAGGCGGCCCATCGACATTCCCAGGCCGTAGAGGCGGTCGGCGAGGCCGATGGCCGGCGCCTCACCTGCCCGGCCGGCCGCCACCCGCTCGTCGCCGCGATGGATCACCCCCTTGAGGAAGGTGCCCGTGGTCAGGACCACGGCCCCGGCCCGCCAACGCCGCCCGGTCGCGTCGACGACGCCGGCTGCACGCCCTTCTTCGACGATCAGGTCTTCCACCGCCGCCGCCGCCAGAGTCAGGCCGCCTTGCGCCTCGAGGGACCCGCGCATCGCCTGGCGATAGAGCTTTCGATCGATCTGGGCCCGGGGCCCGCGCACCGCCGGCCCGCGCGAGCGGTTGAGCAGGCGGAACTGAATGCCGGCCGCGTCGGCCATCCGCCCCATCAGACCGTCTAGGGCGTCGACCTCGCGCACCAGGTGGCCCTTGCCGAGGCCGCCGATCGCCGGGTTGCATGACATCTCGCCGATGGTTTCGAGCTTGTGGGTGATCATGAGGGTGCGCGCGCCGGCCCGCGCCGCCGCCGCCGCCGCCTCGCAGCCGGCATGGCCGCCGCCGATCACGATCACATCGAAGCGCGAAGTCATGAGGCGCGCTCCTTACCATCTCCCTTCCCCCCTGGGGAGGGTGGCGCGCAAAGCGGGACGGGTCCGGGACGCCGCCCGTGTTTCACGTGAAACAACTACTTGCCGATGCAAAAGGTCGCGAACACTCTTCCCAGGATGTCTTCGGCGTCGATGCGGCCGCTGATCCGGGCCAGGGCCCGGGCCGCCAGGCGGGCGTCCTCGGCGGCCAGCTCGGGATTGTCCAGCTCGCCGAGAGCGCGCCCCAGATGGCCGCGCGCCTCGCTGAGCAGGGCCTCGTGGCGGGCCCGGGTGGCGGCCGGAAAGTCGCTGCCGGCCAGATCCCTCCGTACCCGGACCGACAGCGCCTCGGCCACCCGTTCCTCCCCGCCGGTCAGGATAGAAACGGAGAGGATCTGCAGGCCCAGACCGACCGCCGCCGCGCGCACTTCGGCGGCGTCGGAGCCGGTCGGCAAGTCGATCTTGTTCAGTATACAGATGTCCCCGGCGCCGACCGCGTCCGCGGCCTCGCGCCAGGCCCCGTCGGCCCCCGATGCATCGGCGACCCATAGCCGCAGATCCGCGTCGGCCGCCCACGCCCGGGCCCGCCGCACCCCCTCGGCCTCGATGGCCTCGCCAGGGGTGCGCAGGCCGGCCGTGTCGGCCACCACGACCTTGAAGCCGTCGATGATCAGCGGGGCCTCGATGATGTCCCGCGTGGTCCCCGGCGTCGGCGTCACAATGGCCGCCTCGCGCGCCAGCAAGCCATTGACAAGACTGCTTTTTCCGGCGTTCGGCGCGCCCACCACGGCGACCCGGTAGCCCTCCCGCACCCGCCGCCCGCGGGCCTCGTCGGCAAGAGCCGCGTCGAGGTCGCCGGCCAGGGCCTCGAGCGCCGCCCGCGACTGCTCCGCCACGTCGGCCGGCACTTCCTCGTCGGGGAAATCCACCGCCGCCTCCAGCCGCGCCAGGGCCTCGATCAGGCGCTCGCGCCAGGTCTCGTAGCGCGCCCCCAGGGCCCCTTGAAGCTGGCCGAGCGCCTGGCGGGCCTGGGCGGCGGTCTCGGCCTCGACCAGATCGGCCACCGCCTCGGCCTGGTCGAGGTCGAGCCTGCCGTTCTCGAACGCCCGGCGGGTGAATTCCCCCGGCTCGGCGAGGCGAAGACCCTGCGCCAGCAGGGCCGCCGTCACCGCGTCCACCACCCCCATGCCGCCGTGCAGGTGCAGTTCGACGCAGTCCTCGCCGGTGTAGCTGGCGGGGCTCCGGAAGAAGAGCGTCAGCGCCGTGTCGAGCGCCGCGCCGTCGCCGTCCCGCAGGGTCCTCAAGGCCGCCCGCCGGGCACGGATCGGCCCTCCGCCCAGGGCCTCGAGCGCCGCCCGCGCGCCCGGCCCAGACAACCGGATGACGGCCACCGCCGCACGCCCCGGCGCCGTGGCCAGGGCGAAGATCGTCTCGCTCACCGCTTGGCGGCCGCCGCCGTCATCAGCTTCATGAACTGTTCGCTGGCCTGGCCGCCGAAGGCCATCCACGTCTTCATCAGCTCCTCGGGCGCCGCCATAGCCAGATTGGCGTCCATCCGCCCCTTCATTTCCTTGACCAAGTGGGCGTTGAGGGCCTCGACGTCGGGAAGGCCCAGAAACGCCCGCGCCTCCTTGGGCGTGCAATCGACTTCGACCTTGATCTTCATGGCCCTGGCGCTCCTTCCCACGAGATTGTTATGGGCCAAGCCCGCGCCCTCGCGCTAGAGGCTTGGCGGGGCTTTCGCGGAGGTCAAGACCATGGGCGAAACCACGACCATCACCGCCGCCGGCGGCCATTTCACCGCCTATGTCGCCCGTCCCGAGGCGCGCAAGGCCCCGGCCGTAGTGGTCATCCAGGAGATCTTCGGGGTCAACCAGGTCATGCGCGATCTCACCGACGCCTATGCCGCCGCCGGCTACCTGGCCATCTGCCCGGACCTTTTCTGGCGCATCGAGCCGGGCATCGACATCACCGACAAGTCGGAGGCCGAGTGGAAGCGGGCCTTCGAGCTCTTCAACGCCTTCGATGTCGACCAGGGGGTCAAGGATCTCGGCGCGACCATCGCCCACGCCCGCGGCGACCGCGGCTGCTCGGGGCCGGTGGGCTCGGTGGGCTATTGCCTGGGCGGGTTGCTGGCCTTCCTCACCGCCACCCGCACCGATGTCGACGCCGCCGTCGGCTACTACGGGGTCGGCATCGATGCGCGCCTGCGCGAAGCCGACACCCTGGTCACGCCCCTTTTGCTGCACATCGCCGAGGAGGACCAGTACGTCTCCAAGGCCGCCCAGGCGGCGATCCTGGCCGCGCTGAAGAATCGCTCCAACGCCGAACTCTTCACCTATCCCGGCCGCGACCACGCCTTCGCCCGCCCCGGCGGCGATCACTACGACGCCGCCGACGCCGAGCGCGCCCAATCCCGCACCTTGAGCTTCTTCCGCGGCCACCTGGTGCGGTAACTTCGACACTCAGAGGGGGCGGCCATGTCGTATCTCGAACGATCCCTGCAACCGGGGGAGACGATCCTCGCCATGCGACGGCTGCACTGGGTCATCTATGTCCTGCCTTTCCTCCACGTCGCCGTCGCCTTGGTTCTGGCAATGTGGGGCGCGGTGGCCGCGCGCGGCGGCGTCTCGACGACGCTCTATGTCGTCGCCGGGATCATCCTCATCCTGGGCATCGTCACCTTCGTGCAACAGCTGCTGATCGGCGTGGCGACGGAATTCGCCGTCACCAACCACCGCCTCCTGGTCAAGCGCGGGGTGCTGTCGGTCCATACAGTGGAGATGAGCCTCGACAAGGTCGAGAGCGTCGATGTCGATCAAACCCTGGTCGGCCGAATGCTCGGGTTCGGCTCGGTCACCGTCCACGGCGTCGGCTCGCGGTGGGATCCGATCAACCTGATCCCGGATCCGGCCGGGTTCCGAAACGCCATATCCGCCGCTCCCGCCAGTCGCGTCTGACCGGCGGGGG
>DASXIE010000083.1:0-11869 GCA_036498165.1 Caulobacteraceae bacterium | reverse complement strand
ATCGTCCCGTCACTCAAAAAATCATCGTCGGCCATGGCCACATCGAAGGTCACATGCTGCAGCTTGCCGCGCACGTCGGTGAAACGGAGATCGACGTACAAAACCTCCTTGTCCTTGATCAGCTTCAAGATGTCGGCGGGGGTCATTCAGGTCCTCTGGCTGCAACGGATCGGGGGTCGGGGCGGGCCGGAGCCCGCCCCTCGGGGGGGTCTCTAGCTTTCGTGCAGGGCTTCGCCGTGGATGGCCATGTCGAGGCCCTCGAGCTCCTGGTCCTCGGCGACGCGCAGGCCGACGGTGAACTTGCACACCATGAGGATCAGGAAGGTCATGACACCCGACCAGACGATGGTCCCCAGGCACCCGTAGAACTGGGTGAGCGGGCTGTGGACCTTGCCGGCCGAATTGATCGCCGCGTCGGCGAAAACGCCGGTGAGGATCGCCCCGATGAAGCCGCCGATGCCGTGGACCCCGAAGGCGTCGAGGCTGTCGTCGTACTTGAAGGCGCGCTTGAGGAAGACCGCGGCCAGGTAGCATCCGACGCCGGCGGCGGCGCCAATGACGAAGGCGCCGTTGGGATTGACGAAGCCCGAGGCCGGGGTCACGGCCACCAAGCCGGCCACCGCGCCCGACGCCATGCCGAGCATGGTCGGCTTCTTGGAGACCACCCACTCGGCGATCATCCACGCCAGGGCCGCCACCGCCGTGGCGATCTGGGTGTTGGCCATGGCCGCTCCGGCCAGGGCGTTGGCGGCGGTCGCCGAGCCGGCGTTGAAGCCGAACCAGCCGACCCACAGCAGGCTCGCCCCGATCATCGTGTAGACGAGGTTGTTGGGAGCCATGTTGTCGTGGCCGAAGCCCTTGCGGGGGCCGAGCACCAGGGCGCAGACGAGGCCCGCCACCCCGGCGTTGATGTGAACCACCGTGCCGCCGGCGAAATCGAGCACGCCCAGGCCACCCAGGAACCCGCCCCCCCACACCCAGTGAGCGATCGGCGCATAGACGAAGATCGACCACAGGGTCATGAACAGGAGCAGGGCGGTGAACTTCATCCGCTCCGCGAAGGCCCCGCAGATCAGCGCCGGGGTGATGATCGCGAAGGTCATCTGGAACATCATGTAGACGTATTCGGGGATGGTGACGGCCGAGCCGGCAATCTGGAACGGCTTGTCCATGGTCACCGACTTGAGGAGCACGTTGCCGAGGCCGCCCCAGTATTTGTTCTGGCCCGCGTCGGGATGGGTGCCGAAGGCGATGGAGTAGCTGCACACGTACCAGACCACCGTCACCACGCAGGTGATGGCGAAGGACTGGGCGACCGTGGCGATGACATTCTTGCGCCGCACCATGCCGCCGTAGAAGAGCGCCAGGCCGGGAATGGTCATCAGGAGCACGAGGGCCACCGAGCTCAGCATCCAGGCCGTGTCGCCACTGTTGGGGCTGGCGTTGGAGTTAGCCGGCGCGGCGCCCTGGGCCAGGGCCGGGGCCGACGCCATGGCGAGGGCCGCCGCGGCGGCGAAGATCGTGCGAAGGCCACGCTTCATGCTTTCAGTTCCCGATGCTGGAGGGGTTCTAAAGGGCGCCAAGGCCGGTCTCGCCGGTGCGGATGCGCACGGCTTCCTCGACGGGCACCACGAAGATCTTGCCGTCGCCGATCTTACCGGAAGAGGCGGCCGACTTGATCGCCTCGATGGCCTTGGCGACAACCTCGTCCTGGACGACCGCCTCGATGCGGATCTTGGGCAGGAATGTCGCCTTGTACTCGGCCCCGCGGTAGATCTCGGTCTGGCCCTTCTGGCGCCCGTGACCCTGGGCCTCGGAGACCGTCATCCCCTCGACGCCGGCGGCGACCAGGGCGTCGCGCACGTCGTCAATTTTGAACGGCTTGATAACGGCGATGACCATTTTCATGTCGGGAGGGCCTCGAATCTTCGCGGATGTCTAAGCCCTGCCTTAAGGGCCCGATCCGACGGATGCGGACATCATTTCGCAGCCCGGCGGGCAAGTTCCGGCCGGCGCCCAATTGTGCGGCGCAACATGAAGTGCGGCGCCCAAATCCTGGGCGCCGCCGCCTTCAGCGGACCATGGTCAGCACGGCGGCGCCCTCGAAACGGCCGGCGCGCAGGTCGTCCAGTGCCTCGTTGGCCCGCTCGAGCGGGTAGGGGACGGTCGTGGTCGTGAGGCCGATTCGCGGCGCCAGGTCGAGGAATTCGGCCCCGTCGGCGCGGGTGAGGTTGGTCACCGAAACGAGGCGCCGCTCCTCCCACAGCAGCTGATACGGGAAGCTCGGGATATCGCTCATGTGGATGCCGGCGCAGACCACTGTCCCGCCCTTGCGCACCGCCTTCAGGGCGAGTGGGACGAGGCCGCCGATCGGGGCGTAGAGGATGGCCGCGTCGAGCGTTTCCGGCCGCATTTCGTCGGAACCGCCGGCCCAGTCGGCCCCCAGCCGCCGCGCGAAGGCCTGCCCCTCCCGATCGCCGGGGCGGGTGAAGGCGAACACCGAGCGGCCCTGCCATTTGGCGACCTGGGCGATGATGTGCGCCGCCGCCCCGAAGCCATAGAGACCAAGCCGCGTCCCCTCACCGGCCGCCTTCAGGGACCGCCAACCGATCAGGCCGGCGCACAAGAGCGGCGCGACGGCCACGTCATCGCCGGCTTCGCCCAGGGGGAAGGCGAAACGGGCGTCGGCGATCGTCGCGGTCGCGAAGCCACCATCGCGGGTGTAGCCGGTGAAAAGCGGCGCATCGCACAGGTTCTCCGCTCCGCTCAGACAGAACGGGCAGACCCCGCAGGTTTGGCCAAGCCAGGGAACTCCGACCCGCTGGCCCAGCTCCAGCCCTTCCACGCCCGGCCCCACGGCGTCGATGCGGCCGACGATCTCATGGCCGGGGATGATTGGGGTGAGCGGATGGGGCAGCTCGCCGTCGACGACGTGAAGGTCGGTCCGGCACACCCCGCAGCTGCTGATCGCCACCCGGATCTGGCCGGGCCCGGGCGCGCGGTCGGCGAGTTCAGCGCCCTTCAGCCGGTCGCCTTGATGCTCGAGGACCATGGCGTACATGACACGTGCTCCCGCGCCCCCAGCCAGGACTATGCCTTACCCCGGCAGGAACATCATCACCGCCGCCCCGGCCATAAGCGCCGTGGCGATCCAGGCCAGGACGATCAAAGAGCGGCTGGCGGTGAACGGGCCCATGACCGACTTTCGCGACACCAGCAGGATGATCACCGCCATCAGGGGCACGGCGACAACGCCGTTGATCACCGCGCTCCAGAACAGCGCCCGCATGGGATTGATCGGCGAATACTGGATGACGAGGCCGATAAGGACGCTCAGGGCAATCACACTGTAGAAGCCGCGCGCGTCCCTGGTCCTGTGCTCCAGGCCCTCCTGCCAGCCCATGACCTCGGCGAAGGCGTAGGCTCCCGAGCCGGCCAGCACCGGCACTCCGATAAGCCCCACGCCGAGGATACCCAGCGCGAACAGCCAGAAGGCATAGGGACCGGCGAGCGGCTCCAGAGCCCTGGCCGCCTGCGCCGCCGTGCGGATCTCCGTCACCCCGGCCGCGTGCAGGGTTACGGCGGTGGCCAGGATGATGAACCAGGCGGTGACGTTGGAATAGAACATGCCGCTCCAGGTATCCCAGCGGATGCGGCGCAGCTCGCCGGGCGCCTCGGGCGAGTCGAGAGCCAGCGGCCCGCCGTGCCTGGCCTCCATGTCCTCCACCTCCTCGGAGGCCTGCCAGAAGAATAGGTAAGGACTGATCGTCGTCCCGAAGACCCCGACCACCACGGTTGCTGTCGAGGCGCTAAGGGCCAGGTGCGGCCACACGGTGTGCGACGCCACCGCGCCCCAGTCGACATGAACGGTGAAGATCACCGCGGCGTAGGCCAGGAGCGAGAGGGTGAGCCACTTCAGGAAGCCGACATAGCGGTGATAGGGCACGAAGAGCTGCAGGCCGAGGGTCACGACCACGAACCCCGCCGTCATCAGGTGACGGTTGATCCCGGTGACCAGTTCGCCGACTTCGCCCATGGCGGCGATGTCTGCGGCGATGTTGAGGATGTTGGCGACGAGCAGGGCCAGCACCACGGCCCGCAGCACCGCCGGCGGGAAGGCCAGCTTGATGTTGGACGCCAGGCCTCGCCCGGTCACCCGACCTATCCGGGCGCAGATCGACTGCACGGCCGACATCAGGGGAAAGCTCACCGGCATGGTCCACAGCATGTCGAGGCCGAACTGGGCGCCGGCCTGGGAATAGGTGGCGATGCCGCTGGGATCGTCGTCGGCCACTCCGGTGATGAGGCCGGGCCCGACCCGCGCCAGGGGGTGCTCCTTCAGCCGCGCCCACAGGGTCTCGTGGAGGCGGGTCGGCATCGGCGGCTCCGCGGGATTTTGAGGCGAATCGGCCTTCCGAGCATCGGCCCCATCGCCCTGGATTTGAAGGGACGAATGGGCCATTGACCCTCGAGCATGATCACCTACCTGTGGATCGCCCTTGGCGGGGCGCTGGGCAGCGTGGCGCGCTATGGCGCGTCCAGCCTCATTGCCGGCTGGTTCGGCCAGACTTTTCCGCTGGGGACCCTGGCCGTCAACGTCAGCGGCTCGCTGGTCATCGGCTTCTTCGCTGCCCTGACCGGCCCCGACGGGCGCCTCCTGGCGGCCCCCGACATGCGCCAGTTCGTGATGATCGGCCTGTGCGGCGGCTACACCACCTTCTCGTCCTTCAGCCTGCAGACCCTGACCCTCGCCCAGGACGGCGAATACGTCCGCGCGGGGGCCAATATCGTCGGATCGGTGGTGCTGTGCCTGGTCGCGGTCTGGCTGGGTTGGATCGGCGCCGCAGCCTTGAACGCCGTCAGAGGGAGCTGAACCATGCACGCCCCGCAAAGCGCCGTCCTCCTGCGCATCTTCACCGCGGAGGGTAAGTCCAGTAACCACCGGCCGCTCTACGAAGACATCGTCATGAGGGCTCGCTCCGCCCATCTCGCCGGGGCCACGGTCCTGCGCGGGCCCATGGGCTTTGGCCTCCACGCCCGCATCCACACCGCCAAGATTCTCGACCTGTCAGCCAAGCTTCCGCTGGTCATCGAGATCGTCGACGCCGAAGACAAGATCCGCGCCTTCCTCGCCGAACTCGAAGACATGAAGGACCTCGGCCTCGTCACCCTCGAAAAGGTCGAAGTCATCCATTACGGGAGCCCGGAAGGCTGAAGCCATGCCCAGGATCGACCTCGCGGCCGTGCCGGAGCGCAAGGGGACGGGCTATCCGCCGCCCTTCGACGCCCCGTGCGCCGAGCGTGTCCGCAAGAGGCTCGGAAACGCCGGCGGCCTCATCGATTTCGGGGTCAACCTCATGCGCCTGCCGCCCGGCGGCTGGTCGAGCCAGCGCCATTGGCATTCCCACGAGGACGAGTTCGTCTTTATCCTCGCGGGCGAACTCGTCCTCGTCGAGGATGGCGGCGAAACCCTCCTGAAAGCCGGCGACTGCGCGGCCTTTCCGAAGAATTCCGGCGACGGCCACCACTTGGTCAACCGCTCTGACGCCGTGGCCGTCTATCTCGAGGTCGGCTCGCGCTCGTCCGACGACCTCACCACCTGCTCGGACATCGACATGATGAGCGCCGCCGCCGACGGCGCCTTCACGCACAAGGACGGCTCACCCTATCTGGAGCCCTAGCTGCGATCCATGGACGCGCTCATCGACTCCGCCCGTCACGAGCCGCTGGCCCAGATCGCCTGGGACCCGGGCGCCGCCCGCGCCGCGATCGAACGGATCGTCGCCGACGCCCGCGCGGCGTTCAGTCCCAAGGGATTGTGGCCGGCTCACGTCAATGACGCTCGCCCAGGCTCTCCGCCGCTGACCATGTTCTACATGGGGGCCGCCGGGGTGATCTGGGGCCTCGACTATCTGACCCGCGTCGGCGCCGCGCCGCCCGGGCCATCGTTCTCCGAACACCTGGACCGGATCGAAACATCGAACCACGAGATGCTCGCCGGCCAGGGCGCCCCGACCCTCTCCTATCTCATCGGCGATGCCGGCGTTCAGTTGGCCCGGTGGAATACCGACAAATCCCCTTCGGTGCTGGAATCGCTGGCGGCCACGATCGCAAGCAACACCGAAGATCCGACGCTGGAGCTGATGTGGGGCGCGCCAGGAACCATGCTCATCGCCCTCGCCCTCCACGATGAAACCAGCGAGGACCGCTGGGCCGATCTGTTCCGGGCCGGCGCCGCGGCCCTGGAGCGCGCGTTCGAGTTCGATGCCCGGATTGGCGCCCACGTCTGGACGCAAAATCTTTACGGCCGCCGCAAGACATATCTTGGAGCCGTGCATGGCTTCGCCGGCAACGCCTTCGTCCTGATCAAGGGGCGCGAGCTCCTCGACGCCGCTGCATGGAGCCGATGGTCGACGCGCCTGGCCGGGACCATGGCCGCCAGCGCCTTGCGTGGCGGCGCCGGCGTCAATTGGCCGCCCGCCGTCGGCGCCTCGGGCGATCCCCCTCCCGTCCAGCACTGTCACGGCGCGCCGGGCATGGTCACCTGCCTGGCGGCGCTCGACGAGCCCATCGACGATCTTCTCGTCGGGGCCGGCGAACTGACCTGGCGCGCCGGCCCGCTCAACAAGGGCGCCAACCTCTGCCATGGGACGGCGGGGAACGGCTACGCCTTCCTCAAACTGTTCGAGCGGACGGGCGACGGGCAATGGCTGGATCGCGCTCGGGCCTTCGCCATGCACGCCATCGCCCAGAGCGACGCCGAAGCCTCGGCGCTAGGACAGCGGCGCTATTCCCTGTGGACGGGTGACATCGGCGTTGCCGCCTATCTCTGGGATTGCCTGGAGGGGAGGGCCCGGTTCCCGTCCCTGGACGTGCTCTGACCCACCGAGCCGCCCGGGGTCAGGCCGCCTGGGCGGATTGGCGCTGGCGCGCGCCGGCGACCTGGCGGGTCGTCACATTGATCCGGTTCCACAGATTGATCGCCCCGATGCCGATGACCAGGGCCGAAAGCGCCTTCTCGTCGAACCGGGCCGCGGCATCCTCCCAGACGAGGGCGGTGGTCAGCTCGCGGATGTCGCCCCGATCGAACGGGGTGATGAAGGTCCGCCGGATGGCCAGGAACACGTCGCGGGTGATGTCGTCGGCCGCCTCCTCGTGGGCGATGATCGCCGCCGTCGCCCCGGCCATCCCCTCGCCGCCGTCGAGGAGCTCCCGCAGGGCCTCCGCGCCCTTGACGAGCAGCCGGGCGTGGGCCTCGAACTTGTCGAAGAGGCTGTCCTCGCGCGGCAGCAGCACCTGGAACCAGCGCACTTGAAAGAATCTCCTCACGATTCAGAGGGGGATATTGTCCTATCCCTGACGGTTGAGCGAGCATCGAAAACGCGGACCTTGCGGTGACGGGAGCACCTGTCACCATCGCCCCCGTTTGGGCCAGGGTCGACCGATGGATGAGCTGTTCCGCTTCCCCGCCGCCTTGCGCCGCGATCCCGCCGTCGAGGCCTGGTTCGCCGCCGGCGATCCCCTGCGCGCCATGGTCCAGCCGTGGTGGGAGGTCCTGCGCGCTTGCGGGCCAGATATCCGCGAGCTCATCCACGACCATCGCCCCACCGCCTGCGCCGGCGAAGCCTCCTTCGCCTACGTCGACGCCTTCGCCGCCCACGCAAACATCGGCTTCTGGTTCGGGGCCGAGCTTCCCGACCCCGCCGGTCTCCTCGGCGGGACCGGCAAGCGCATGCGTCACGTCAGGCTCGCCTGGGGCGCCCAGCCCGACGCCCCCGCCCTGAAAGACCTCATCGCCGCCGCCCACGCCGACATCCGGCGTCGGCTTCTGTCCCCACCCGCGGGGCCGCGATAAGCTCGCCGGTGTCGGAACTCCGGCCGCCCACACGTCCTAGAGTCGGAACTCAACCCTCAAGGAGCGAGACGATGGCGAAATTCATGGCGATCTTCACCGGCCAGCCCGGCGGCGGCGGGGCGCGGCCCGACGAGGCGACCATCGCCCGGGGCATGGAGGCCTGGCAGGCCTGGATGGCCCGCAACGCCGGGCGCATCGTCGAGGGCGGCGGCCCGCTGGGCAAGACCAAGAAGGTCTCCCGCGACGGCATAAACGACACCAGCAACAATCTCGCCGCCTTCACCATCGTCGAAGCCGACGACCACGAGGCCGCCGCCCGCCTCTTCGAGGGCCACCCCCACTTCACCATCTTCCCCGGCGACGGCGTCGAGGTCATGCCCGTCCTGCCGATCCCGGGGACCTGACGCACGGCGCAATCCTCCCTCCCCCACGTGGGAGGGTGGACCGCGCAGCGCGGGAGGGGTGGGGCTCTTGAGGCGGGAAGCTATCCGGGCACGGAAGCGTCCGCGCCCTTGCACTTGCCCGGAGCGGCCACGCTGACCGCCGCCTCGGCGGCGTGGCAGGCGTTAGGGTAGGTCTTGCCGTCGCAGCCGCACACCGGGGCATAGAGCATCATGCACATGTCCGGCTTTGGCTTGCAGGTTCCGACCGCGTTCGCGATCCCGCAGCGCTTGGCGGATACCTGGCAGTACTCGCCGCCGCCGCACGGGCTGTGAGCCGCCCCGCCGCACTTCTTTCCCCCCGCAGCCGCGGGGCCGGCGGCCAGCAAGACGGCGCACGCCGCGCCGAGCCAGACCCGTCTCGCTCCCTCACCCATCCTCATCCTCCTCGCGTCTGGCCGCCGCCCGCGGGGGCGAGCTTGGCTCGAAGGAAGCTCACCACGGCGGCGTTGAAGCGGTCGTGGAACGCCTTGCGGTCGAACCCGCGCGGATCCTTGCACAGTTGCGGCGGGCTGATCAGGCCGCACGGAGCCAGGAAGGAATAATGCGCCGCCCCGGCCACTTCATGGAAATCCGCCTGCGCCGGCAGCAGGCGGCGAACCACGAAGGCGTTGGTGGTGTCCGGCACGGTCGTCTGGTCGGCTCCGGCCGCCCACAGCTGGACCGGCGCGGTGACCTTCGTCAGCCCTTCCGGTGCGAAGGCGAAGCCGAAGCCGGGGGCGACGATCACCGCCGCCTTGACGCGCGGATCGTGGGTCCATGCGTCGGGAGACGGAACGCGCAGTCCGGGCTTCATCAACTTGCAGACGAATTCCGGCTGGTGGGCGCACTGCGGTGCGAGCCGCCCGAGGTCCGGCGTCCCGCCGGCGGCGATGAGGGCGCTCGTCGCCCCCGCCGAGAAGCCGAAGACGCCCACCCGTTCCGGGTCGAGATGGTCGCGATCCTTCCACGCCCCCGTCATATAGTCGTCGACCCGGGCGATCTGGCGGGCCCGGTCGACGAGCCAGTCGCCTGTCCCCACCGCGCGGCTGTCGGCGTAGTTGTCCCCCGTATGCATCGGCGCGGCGACCACGAAGCCCGCCGCGGCCAGGGCCAGGGCCGTGTCGACGTGGCTGGCGGCGCCTCCGCCGGTGCCGTGTGAGATCACCACCAGGGGAAGATGTACGCCGGCCACCGGCCCGTTCTTGGCCACCCGCTCGCCCGAAACGCCGAGGAAGAGGAATCCGGGCCGGGCGGTAGTCGGGTACCAAAGCGAAACCGCCAGCGGCTTGTGGCCGGGGTCGGGCGCGACGACCTGCTGAAAGCCCACGGGCCGGGCGGGCCGCAGCGCCGTGACGTACACCGCCGCCGCCGCGGCCAGGACGAGCACCGCCATCAGCCCCACGATCCCGCCCACGATCGCCAGCGCCAGCTTCATCCGGTGTCCCTCCCCGGTCCGAGGCTAACAGCGGACGTCAGCCTCTGTCACGCGCTCCCCCAGCCGCGCGACGGCGGCTCACTGAAAATCGGCCATCTCGTAGAACGGCCGGATTTCAATTTCGCTGGGTCCCGGCATGGGATTGGGGCAGCGCTTCACCCAGGCCACCGCCTCGTCCATGTCCTTGACTTCCCACATCCAGAAGCCGGCGACGAGTTCGCCGGTGGCCGCGAACGGGCCGTCGATGACGCTGCGGCCGGTCCCGTCGAAGGCCACCCGCTTGCCCTGGGAGGAGGGCTTGAGGCCGGCGGCGTCGCGCAGGATGCCGGCCTTGGTCAGTTCTTCATTGTAGCGGCCCATCGCCTCGAGCATCTCGGTCGAGGGCATGTCGCCCCTCTCGCTGTCCTTCGTCGCCTTGACGAACACCATCACGCGCATTGTCGCTCTCCTTGCTGGGTTGGTGTCGGAACGACGGATGGAATGTTCGCAAAGCGACATCGTCCGGCGACTTTTTCAGCGCCGGCGGCTCCCGTTCACCGCGACTTCGGCTGCCAGAGCTCGATCTTGGATCCGTCGGGGTCGAGGATCCAGGCGAAGCTCCCGCCCGGATCGGAATCGTCGCGCTTGAGGATCACCACCCCCTTGGCCTTCAGGCGGGCCGTGAAGGCGTCCATGTCGTCGACGGCGAAGTTGATCATGAACTCCCGCGTCGACGGGGCCAGGTAGGCTGACTTCACCGGCAGGGCGTTCCACGCCAGCACGGGCGGGTGGCCGGGCGCATCGTAGCGCAGCAGCGCCCCGCCCCAGGGCTCGAGCCTTATTCCGAGCACGTCGCGATACCATTTCGCCAGCGCCTTGGGATTGGGGCTGGTGACGAATACCCCGCCCACCCCGGTGATCCGCCCGACCGGCTCAGCCCGCGCCGGATGCGCCACGCCGCCGATCGCCACGAACGCGATCAGGGCCAAGATCGACCGCCGCATGCTCCCCTCCCCCGCTTCTAGGAATTTCACTTATTAGGGGTAGCGAGACGCCAGGAGGCAAGATGAAACCTATCCGGCCGCGATCTGCGCCGGCGCGGCCGGCGCCCTGGCCGCCGGGGGCGGTGTTCACCGTCGGTCATTCGACCCGCCCGCTGGACGAGTTCGTCGCCCTGCTGGAGGCCTATGGCGTCGAGCGCCTGGCCGACATCCGCACCGTTCCCCGCTCGCGGCACAATCCGCAATTCAACGCCGACGAACTGGGCCCGGCGCTGGAGGCGCGCGGCATCGATTACCTGCCATTGCGCTCCCTCGGCGGCCTTCGCCGCCCCGGCGCCGCCTCTCCCAACACCGGCTGGCGCAACGCCAGCTTCCGCGGCTACGCCGACCACATGGCCAGCGAGGAGTTCGCCCGCGGCCTCGACGAACTCATCGCCGCCGGCAAGACGCGGCCCACGGCGATCATGTGCGCCGAAGCGGTTCCGTGGCGCTGCCACCGCTCCCTCGTCGCCGACGCCCTCGTCGTGCGCGGCATTCCGGTGGTCGAGATCCTCTCGCCGACCAGTTGGCGGATGCACGCCCTGACCCCCTTCGCCCACGTCGAAGGCCAGACCATCACCTATCCGCCGCCCCCGTCATCCCCGGGCGTCAGTCCCGGGGACTCATGAACACTGACCGCGGAGTGGCCGCGCCGGGCGCGACCACGGCAACGCCAGAGCGCCCGCACACCGGATATGCTATGGGCGGCGGACAAGCCGGCTGTCTAAAGAGGGCGCCATGAGCGAACTGACCTGCCTGGAGGCCGCCGTCGCCCTGTGGTTTCTCCACCTCTTCTCCCAGATGGCCGTGGCCGGCCGCTCCTTCACCACCGCCTACCTATTCAGCTCACGCGACGAACCGCCCGCGCCCAGGGGCCTTCTCTGGGGCCGCGCGACCCGCGCCTTCTCCAACTACGTCGATAATTTCGTCGTCTTCGCCGTCCTCGACCTCGCTCTCATCGTCACCCACCGCGCCGCCGGCTTCACGCCCACGGCATGGATCATCGCCCGGGTCGTCTACCTGCCCCTCTACCTCTTCAACGTGATCTACCTGCGCACCGTCGCCGCCGCCGTCAGCGTCATCTGCCTGGTGGTGATGCTGGGGGCCCTGGCCGGGTTCTGAGAGGCGGCGGGGTTCA
>DASXIE010000082.1:0-10078 GCA_036498165.1 Caulobacteraceae bacterium | reverse complement strand
GAGCCGTAGCCCACGATGGCCACCTTCTTGTCCAGCAGGCGGGCGAGGTCGGCGTCGCGATCATAATAGACGCGCATGGTTCAACTCCGGGAGGCGCGATAAGGGGGCCCTCGGCGCAAGGATCGTCCCGAGGCAGCCCGCTTTCGATAGATTTTTTCCATCCCCGTCAAGGCGAGGGTCAGGTGGGCTCCCGCCGCCGCCGATTCGGTCTAATGTCGGGGCTTCGATGACCGTTCACGCCTTCTCCGCTGAGGCCGCCCATCCGGAGCGGCAGTATCTCGACCTGCTGGCCGAGTTGATCGAGACCGGCGCCCGGCGCGGCGACCGCACGGGCGTTGGCACGCTCAGCGTCTTCGGCCGTCAGATGCGCTTCGATCTTCGCGACGGATTCCCGCTCCTCACCACCAAGCGGGTGCACTTCAAATCCATCGTCCTGGAGCTCGCCTGGTTCCTGCGTGGCGAGACCAATGTCCGCTGGCTGCAAGAGCGCGGCTGCACGATCTGGGACGAGTGGGCGGACGCCGACGGCGAGCTGGGGCCGGTCTACGGCAAGCAGTGGCGCTCCTGGGCGGCGCCGGACGGCCGCTCGATCGATCAGATCGCCAATCTCCTGGCTGGCCTGAAGACCAATCCCGACAGCCGCCGGCATATCGCCACCGCCTGGAACCCGGCCGACGTGGAATCAATGGCCTTGCCGCCGTGCCATTGCCTGTTCCAGTTCTACGTCGCCGACGGCGCCCTTTCCTGCCAGCTCTATCAGCGTTCGGCGGATGTCTTCCTGGGGGTGCCTTTCAACATCGCCAGCTACGCCCTCTTGACCCACCTGCTGGCCAAGGCCGCGAAGCTCAGCGTCGGCGATCTGGTGATCACGCTGGGCGATGCGCACCTCTATCTCAATCATCTCGACCAGGCCCGCCGCCAGATCGCTCGCCAGCCCTACCCTTTCCCGCGCCTGCGGCTGGCCGACCACGCCGACCTTTTCGCCCTCGAGGAGAGCGACGTCAGTCTCGTGGACTACCGCGCCCATGCCCTGATCAAAGCCCCGATCGCCGTCTGATGATCCGCCTGACGGTAGGTCCGGTGGCGCGGGCGGCCAACGGCGTCATCGGTCGCGATGGGGCCCTGCCGTGGCGGCTGAAATCGGATCTGGCCCTGTTCCGGGCCCTCACACTCGGCAAGCCGGTGATCATGGGCCGCAAGACCTGGGAGAGCCTGCCGCGGGCGCCCCTGCCCGGACGGATGAACATCGTGCTTTCGCGGGACGGCTCGTTCGCCCCGGCCGGGGCTCTCGTCTGCGAGGACTTCTCCGAATGCGTGCAGATCGGCCGCGAGCAGGCGGCCGAGGATGGCGCCGAGGAAGTGTGCGTGATCGGCGGCGCCGCCCTCTTCGCCCTGGCGATGCCGCGGGCCCAGCGAATCTACCTCACCGAGGTCGAGGCCACGCCGGACGGCGACGTGAACTTTCCGCCGTTCGACGAGGCCGAATGGGTCGAGACCCGCCGCGAGGCTCATCCGGCCGGCGCGGACGATGACCATTCGTTCGTCTTCCGTGTCCTCGAGCGGCGGGTATAGTCGCCCTCCAAGCCTTCAGAGGACCAAGCGCATGGACATCGAACTCGTCGCCGAGGATCTGGGATTTCCCGAAGGGCCGATCGCCATGGCCGACGGCTCGGTGATCCTCACCGAGATCGAGCGCGGCCTTCTCACCCGCGTCGCCCCCGACGGGACCAAGTCGACGGTGGCCGAAACCGGCGGTGGGCCGAACGGAGCGGCCATCGGACCGGACGGAGCGATCTACGTCACCAACAACGGCGGCGCCTTCCAGTGGATCAAGCAGGAGGGTCTGACCATCCCGGGCCCCACGCCGCCCGACCACCAGGGCGGCCTGATCCAGCGGGTCGACATCGCTTCGGGCCGCGTCGAGACGATCTATGAGGCGTGCGAGGGACGCAGGCTCTTTGGCCCCAATGACCTCGTCTTCGATCGCCACGGCGGCTTCTGGTTCACCGACCATGGGACCAGCACGCCCACCGGGCGCAACTACGGCGGCCTCTACTATGCCCTCACCGACGGCTCGAAGATCGCGCGGGCCCGCGAGCACCTCATATCGCCCAATGGCGTCGGCCTCTCGCCGGACGAAGGATGCGTTTATGTCGCCGATACCCACCTTGGCCGCCTGTGGGCCTTCGAGGTCATATCGCCGGGCGAGCTTGGGCCGCCGAGCGGCTTCGCGCCGGGGCGGGTGGTGTGCAACCTGCCGGGCTACCAGCTGCTCGACAGCCTGGCGGTGGAGGCCGGCGGCAAGGTTTGCGTGGCGACGATCATCAACGGCGGGATCACCGCGTTCGGCGACGACGGCTCGACCGAGCACTTCGCCTTTCCCGACCTCGTCACCACCAACATCTGCTTTGGCGGCGAGGACATGCGCGACGCCTGGGTGACCTGCTCGTCCACCGGCAAGCTCTACAGATGCCGCTGGCCCCGGCCCGGACTGAAGCTGAACTACAACGCCTGAGGGGGCGCTAGGCCAGCGTGGCCATGGCCGAGCGTTCGAACTCCATCAGCTCGTCCTCGCGGCCGTGGCGGACCTTCTCGGCCCAGTGGGGATCCTGCAGGAGAGCGCGACCGACCGCGACCAGGTCGAAATCGCCGCGCTCGAGGCGTCGCAGGAGCTCATCGAGCGAGGCGGGCTTGGAGCTCTCGCCACCGTAGGAGGCGACGAACTCGCCCGTCAGGCCCACCGAGCCGACCGTGATCGTCGGGACTCCGGTGAGCTTCTTGGCCCAGCCGGCGAAGTTGAGGTCGGAGCCCTCGAACTCCGGCTCCCAGAACCGCCGCTGCGAACAGTGGATGGCGTCGGCCCCGGCGGCGACCAGAGTCCCCAGCCAGGCTTCCATCTCCGCCGGGGTGTGGGCGAGGCGGGCGGCGAAATCCTGCTGCTTCCATTGCGAGACGCGGATGATCACCGGGAATTCCGGCCCCACCGCGGCGCGGACCGCCTTGAGGATATCGGCGGCGAATCTGGCTCGCTCGCCGATCCCGGCCCCGCCGAAGGCGTCGTCGCGCTCGTTGGTGCCTTCCCAGAAGAACTGGTCGATCAGATAGCCGTGGGCGCCGTGCAACTCGACGGCGTCGAAGCCCAGGCGCTGGGCGTTGGCGGCGCCCTTGGCGAAGGCGGCGATGGCGTCGGCCACCTCGGCATCGGTCATCGGCTCGCCGAAGCGGTGGCCGGGGCGGGAAAGGCCCGAGGGACTGTCGTAGGGGCCGGGCGGGCTCCACTCGCCGCGGGCGCGGATCGAGCCGACGTGCCAGAGTTGCGGGGCCATCCGGCCGCCAGCGGCGTGGACCGCGTCGATCACCCCTTTCCAGGCGGCCAGTTCGGCCTCGCCGTGGAAACGCGGGACGTTGGGATCATTCAGCGAGGCTGGCCGCGCCACGCCCGTCCCTTCCGAGATGATCAGGCCGACCCCCGCCGCTGCCCGCCGGGCGTAGTATTTGGCGACATTCAAGGTGGCCACGCCACCGGGAGAGAAGGAGCGGGTCATCGGGGCCATGACCACCCGGTTGGGGAGCGAAAGGCTCTTCAAGGCGAAGGGCTGGAAAAGGGCGTCGATGCTCATGGGACCTCTTGGCGGACGGCTTCGCTCAATACGGCGCCGCACCAAGGGCTTGCGCGCCAGAATTTCTGTATCACTCTTAAGGGCGCGATTGGTTCAGCGTGTGTTCAGCTTGGCCAGCGTATGGGCCGATGAACGGGAACTATCATTTATGGCTGGGGACAGGACAAGGACGATGAAAACTTCAATTGGCGCAGGCATCGCCGCTCTCTTGGCGGGAGCCGCTCTCGCGGCGACGCCGGCGGTGGCTCAGTTTCACGGCGGCGGCCACATGGCCGGCGGCTTCCACGGCGGAGCGGGTTTCCATGGCGGAGCCGGCTTCCATGGCGGCGGCATGCGTCCCGGCGGATTTCAGGGCGCCATGCGGCCTGGAGCGTTCCGCTCCAACGCGTCAGGAAACTGGGGCGGCCACTGGCATCATCACGACCACGACGTCTTCTTCTTCGGGTTCTTCCCCGGATTCGGCTTCTACGACCCGTTCTGGTGGGATGCCGGCTACGTCGGCGGCTACCCCCTAGCCCCCTACGATGGCTATTACGACGACAACGCCGCCCCCGGTCCGGCCGCCGCGCCCGCCGGCTACGACTGCGACGGCTGGCGCTGGGACAAGGCCGCCGGCCGCTATGTCGCCGCCAAGGTCGCCTGCGACTAGGTCATTCGACGCCGTCGAGAATCTCGACGTCGGGACGGCCAGCCATGAAGGGCCCCATTTCGGCGCCGATTTCACGGAAGTGATTGGCGCCGCGGTGGGCGGCGATCGCGTCTTCATCCTTATAGAGCTCCAGCACCTTGTAGGTGTTAGGCTCGGTTCGGCTCCGGGTGAGTTGATAGAGCAGGTTGCCGGGCTCGTCGGCCCTGACCTTGGCCGCCAGGCGGAGGAACACCGCCTCGAAATCGGGGCCCTTGCCGTCCTGCACCCTAAGCGTCGCCACGATGCCGAGCATGCGATCCTCCCCTAGTCGGTCTTGAAATTGCGTTACCGGCCGTCCCAGCCGTAGGCCACCCAAGAGTGGCCGCCGACGTGGTGGGCCTCGATGAGATCCGGCTCGCCGGACCGAGGCTTCGCGGGCCGCCCAAGGCGCCTGACCAGCACCCAGGCGGCGAGCATGCCGCAGGCCGCCATAGCGACCGCGACCAGGGTGGCGGCGAATACGATGACTACGGCGGCGGCCACCAGCGACGCGCCTGTCCACGCCCCGGCGGCGACGATCCTCGCCAGCAAGCCGGGCTGGGAGGGCTTCCAGATGCTCGGCCTCATGGCGGCCATGCGCGAATTCTCCAATACCGGCCGACTCTTCGACTTGCTTTTGGGGCGCGTCAACCGTTGTTGCGCCCATGGCAGCTTCACAACGCCCGAGCCGGCGATGGAGTTTCTGGGTCGACCGCGGCGGCACCTTCACCGATGTCATCGGCGTGGCGCCGGACGGGCGCCACCATACCCTGAAGCTTCCCTCGCGCTCGTCGGCCTACGCGGATCCGGCGGTGGAGGCCATGCGCCGTCTGCTGGGCGTCGCGCCAGGCGAGGCCTTTCCGGCGGCGCGGGTGGAGACGATCCGGGTCGGCACGACGGCGGCCACCAACGCCCTACTGGAGCGCACCGGGGCGCGAACCGTACTGGTCACCACCGCCGGCTTCGCCGACGCTCTGGCCATCGGCGATCAGACGCGGCCCGATCTCTTCGCCCTCGACATCGTCAAGCCGGCTCCACTCTACGGGGCGGTGATCGAGGCCACGGAGCGTCTCGCCGCCGATGGTGCGGTCATCCTGGCCCTGGACGAGGCGGCCCTGGCCCGTGATCTCGCCGCCGCCCGCGCCGCCGGCTTCGAGAGCCTGGCCATCGCCTTCCTGCATGGCGACCTCAATCCCGCCCACGAAGAGGCGGCGGCGGTCATCGGCCGAGCGGCGGGCTTCCCCTACGTGGCGATCAGCAGCGAGGTTTCGCCGCTTCCGAAATTCCTGCCGCGGGCCGAGACAACCGTCGCCGACGCCTATCTCACGCCGGTCCTTCGGGCCTATGTCGAGGGCCTCGCCGAGGCGGTCGGCGGAGCCGAACTCAGCTTCATGACGTCCGCCGGAGGCTTGGCCCGGGGCGAGGCCTTCCGCGGCCGCGACGCCGTGGTCTCCGGCCCGGCCGGCGGCGTGGTGGGGGCCGCCAAGGTCGCCGTCGCCGCCGGAGTCGCCGCGACACTGGGCTTCGACATGGGCGGCACATCAACCGATGTCTGTCGTTTCGCCGGCGCGCTCGAGCGCCGCGACACCGCCCATGTGGCCGGTGTGAAGCTGCGCGCCCCGATGCTGGACGTCGAGACTGTCGCCGCCGGCGGCGGCTCGATACTCGCTTTCGACGGCCTGCGCGCGCGCGTCGGACCGACAAGCGCCGGCGCGATCCCCGGCCCCGCCGCCTATGGCCTTGGCGGTCCGGCGACGGTGACCGACGCCAACCTGGTGCTCGGCCGGCTCGACCCACGCTATTTCCCCGCGGTGTTCGGCGCCGGCGCCGACGCCCCGCTCGACACCGCCGCGGCCAGCGCCCGCCTTGCCGAGCTGGCCGCAGCCATGGGTGCGGTCAGCCCCGCCGCCGCGGCCGAAGGGTTCATCGCCGTCGCGGTCGAGCAGACCGCTGCCGCCATCCGGCGGATCTCCACCGAGCGGGGTTTCGACCCCCGCGACCACGCCCTCACAGCCTTCGGCGGCGCCGCCGGCCAGATCGCCTGCGCGGTCGCCGACGCGCTCGGCATCGGCGAGATTCTCTGTCCGCGCTTCGCCAGTCTGCTGTCGGCTTGGGGCATAGGCCAGGCGCGGCTGCGGGCGGCTCAGCAGGCCGGGCTCGAGGCGCCGCTCGACCCCGCCGGCCTGGCGGCGGCGGCGGCCCTTGCCGAGCGCCTCGCCGAACGCGCCCGCGCCGACCTCGCCGCCCAGGGCGCGCGCGCCGAGACGGCGCAGATCCGGTTGATGATCCGCTACGTAGACAGCGACGCCGGCCTCGCCGTCCCGCTCGCGCCACTTGCCGAAACCATCGCCGCCTTCGAGGCCGCCCACCAGCGACTCTTCGGCTTCATCGAGGCCGGCCGGGCGATGCTGATCGCCAGCGTGGAGGCCGAGGCCCTGGAGGGCGAGGCGCCGCCGCGGTCCGACGCGTCCGCCGGCTCTTCCGCCCGCGAGACCTTCGCCGCCGACAGCGACGTCGTCTTCGCCGAAAACCTGGCCCGCCCGATCGAAGGACCGCGACTCATCGTCCGGGGCGACACCCAGATCTGGCTGGAGCGAGGCTGGCGGGCGGCGCCGGACGCCGATGGCCTGATCAGGCTGACCCGCCACCGCGCCGCCTCGGCGGCGAAGACCGACGCCGGGACCGTCGACCCAGTGACACTCGAGCTCTTCAATCGACGCTTCATGGGCGTCGCCGAAGCCATGGGCGCGGCTCTCGAGCGCACCGCCCGATCGGTGAATATCAAGGAGCGGCTGGATTTCTCCTGCGCCCTGTTCGACGTCGACGGCGGCCTGGTGGCCAACGCTCCGCACATGCCGGTGCATCTGGGTTCCATGGGGGCCAGCGTGCGCGCCGTACGGGCCCGGCATGGGCGCTTCGCGCCCGGCGACGCCTTCGCGCTCAACAATCCTTACGACGGCGGCACCCACCTGCCGGATATCACCGTGGTCATGCCGGTGTTCGTCGGCGACGATCCGACGCCGGCCTTCTTCACCGCGGCGCGCGGCCACCACGCCGACGTCGGCGGCGTGCAGCCGGGCTCCATGCCGCCCTTCTCGCGGACCATCGCCGAGGAGGGGGTGATGCTCGACGCCCTGCCGATCATGCGCGGCGGGGTTTTCCTGGAAGAGCAGACCCGCGCCGCCCTGCTGGCCGGGCCGTGGCCTAGCCGCTCGCCCGAGCGAAATCTCGGCGACCTCAAGGCCCAGGTCGCCGCCTGTCAGGCGGGGGCGGCGGCGGTCAGCGGCCTGATCGCCACCCACGGCGCGGGTGAGGTGGCCCGGTACATGGCCTTCGTCCAGGCCAATGCCGAGGCCTGCGTGCGGCGGGCGATCGGCGCCATCACCGACGGGGCGGCGCGCGTCGAGATGGACGGCGGCGGGCTGATCGCCGTTGAGATCGCCGTCGATCGGGCGGCCGGCGAGGCGCGGCTCGATTTCACCGCCTCGAGCGCCCAACTCGCCTCCAACTTCAACGCCCCGGCCTCGATCGTCGACGCCGCCGCCCTCTATGTCTTCCGCACCCTGGTCGACGACGACATTCCGCTCAACGCCGGCTGCCTCGCCCCTCTCAGGATCGAGGTCGCCGAGGGTTCCATGCTGTCGCCGCGGCCGCCCGCCGCCGTGGTCGCCGGCAATGTCGAAACCAGCCAGCACATCGTGGACGCCCTCTATGGCGCGCTCGGCGTCATGGCCCAGTCGCAGGGAACCATGAACAATCTCACTTTCGGCGATGCGGAGCGCCAGTACTACGAAACAATCTGCGGCGGGGCCGGGGCCACCAGCACCGCCGATGGGGCGAGCGCCGTCCACACCCACATGACGAATTCGCGCCTCACCGATCCGGAGATCCTCGAACGCCGCTTCCCCGTGCGGCTGGAGGAATTCGCCATCCGTCGCGGCTCCGGCGGCGCGGGAAAGCGGCGCGGCGGCGACGGGGCGCGGCGGCGCATCCGCTTTCTGGCACCCATGGAAGTCGCCCTGCTCTCCACCCGCCGCGGCCGTGCGCCGGCCGGCATCGCGGGCGGCGGCGATGGAACGCCAGGAGCTCAGAGGTTGATCGCCGCGTCCGGTTCGGTAAAGGAACTGCCGGCCTGTTTCAGCCTCGACGTCGGGGCCGGCGACGCGATCGAGATCGATACCCCCGGGGGCGGGGGGTTCGGCCAGGCGCGTTCGTCGCACGAACCAAACTGAAGTAAGGAGACTTTGATGCCGGCGCTGCTTCTCGCCCTCTCGCTCATGGCCGCCGACCCTGCCCCCGCGGCGGTCGGCGAGCCCTTGCCTCCCGGCGCGCCGAGCGCCGAATATCCCCTCGCCGCCTGGTGCTACGGCGCGCTCAGCGAATATCTCGAAGTCTACGACAGGGTGAAGCCGGATCTGGTCAAGATCGACAAGATGTTCGGAACCTCCGAGCCCAAAGAGCGCGAGCCCTATGCCCACGACATGGCCGCGGCGCGGGTGGAGCTGAAGGTTCTCGGCCATGCCGTCCAGGCGGCCGAACAGGCCAGCCCCCAGCCGATCGCGCCGCAGGGTGTCGAGGCCCTGAACCAGGGCCGGGCGATTTGGCATCCGGCGGAGGCCAAGACCAGCCGCGAACTGGCCAGGGCGTGGCTGAGCTGGGCCCTCCCCGACCGTTGCGCCTCCAATGCCCGCGAACTGAGCGCCAAGTCGGCCCTGCTCGGCAAGGCGCTGAAATATAACAATCCTTCGGCCACCGACGCGCCGCCCCCAACGCCGGCGCCCGAGCCGGCCGCTCCGCCGGCCCCAAGCCCCTGATCATCCGGCCTTGAGTGGGGCGATCATCGCATCGATCATCGCCTTGCGGGCCCGGAAGGCCGCCTTGGCGGCGTTCGAGGGAACCTCGGCCTTGGCGAGCGCCGCGGCCCTGGGGTCGATAGGCCGGCCGGCTTCGATGACCTCGTAGTGAAGGTGCGGGCCGGTCGCCAGGCCAGTGGCGCCGACGTAGCCGACCACCTGGCCCTGCCGCACCCTGGCGCCCGGGCGGATGCCCGCCGCCCAGGCGGAGAGGTGGGCGTAGGCCGTCTCCAGCCCCTGGGTGTGGCGAATCTTCAGCCAGCGACCGTAGCCGCCGGCCCAGCGGGCTTCCTCCACCACCCCGTCGCCGGCGGCGTACACCGGTGAGCCGACCGGAGCGCCGAAGTCCACGCCCTCGTGCATCCGGGTGTAGCCGAGGATTGGATGCAGCCTCATCCCGAAGTTCGAAGTGATCCTGGCCGTATCGATGGGGGTGCGGAGCAGGAGCGAGCGGCCCGGACCGAACTCGCCGGCGACATAGGTTTCGCCGACCCGGTAGAGGGTGGCCGGGCCCGCCGTGGTCCTTAGCTCGCCGAACACGAGTTGGGCCGCGCCGAGCGGCCGCCCGCCCGGACCTACGCGGCGGTCGAACACCAGGCGAAAGCGATCGCCGCTTTGGACGTCGCGGACGAGGTCGACATTGCGCCCGAACAGGCTGGTGATCTTGGCGGCCTCGGCCGGAGCCACGCCAGCCCCGACCAGCGAAAGATAGAGGGAGCCGTTGACGACCCCGGCGACCAGCTTGGGGGTGACATAGACCTCGGCGCGGCCGCGCGTAGCTTCCAGGCGGCCACCGTGGTCGCGCCACAGGCGCACGCTGGCGTCCGGGGCCTGAATCGACATGCGCTCCAGCCTCAGGCCGCCGCCGGGGCCATTGGAGACCTCCAGGCCGAGGGTCTGGCCCGGATGAGGATTGACCGGATCGAAGACGTCGGCCA
>DASXIE010000081.1:0-23133 GCA_036498165.1 Caulobacteraceae bacterium | reverse complement strand
CGCGCCGGCGGCAGACGGCAGCCAGTCGCCGGCCCACGGCGAGGGCGTCCGGGGCCCCGAAGGCGCGGTAGACGACGCCGGCGCCGCGGGGCAGGCGCTCGGCGATCCCCGCCGGGTCGGGCGTGCGGGACGGGTCGGTGAAGAAGAGCAGGGGCGGCAGGCTGCGCCCCCGTCCGCGCCGGCCGGCGAGCCTTCGCGTTGCCCGCCATATCTGCCAAACAGCGTTCAATGACTGAGGCCGCCTTCGATCCGACCGCCGCACGCCGGACCGTGCTGGAAGCCATGGCCGCCGCCGCCCGCGCCGCCGGGCGCGAGCCGGGCGAGGTGAGCCTCACCGCGGTCAGCAAGCAACAGCCTTGGTCGCGGATCTCCCCGCTGCTGGCCGCCGGCCAGAGGATATTCGGAGAGAACCGCGTCCAGGAAGCGGCCGCCCGCTGGCGGGCGGGGCAGGAGGGGGTGGAGCTTCGCCTCATCGGCCCCCTGCAGTCGAACAAGGCCCGTGAGGCGGTTCGTCTCTTCAAGGCCATCGAAACGGTCGATAGGGAAAAGCTCGCCCGCGCTCTCGCCGAGGCGATCGCCGCCGCGGGGACGCCGCCGCAACTTTTCATCCAGGTCAACACCGGCGAGGAGCCGCAAAAGGCCGGCGTGTCCCCCCTCGAGGCCGACGGCTTCATCGCCCGGTGCCGGGGCGAATATGGCCTCACCATCGCCGGCCTGATGTGCATTCCTCCCCTTGGCGAGCCGGCCGGTCCCCACTTCGCCCTCCTGGCCAAGATCGCGCGGCGCAACGACCTGGCCGAGCTTTCCATGGGGATGAGCGCCGACTTCGCCCTGGCGATCCGCTTCGGCGCCACGCGCGTGCGGGTCGGCGAGGCGCTGTTCGGACCTCGGCCGCCGCACGCCTAGCTCCCGCGCGCCTGCCCTGAAATCCGCAGGGCGTCGCCGGGCCGGGCGTTGGCCAGGAGGTGGATGAGATCGGTCGCTGTCAGGGCGACGCAGCCCTCGGTGGGGTCCAGGTCTGGGCTGGCAAGATGGGCGAAGATCGCCGAGCCGGCTCCTGCCACGACCGGATCGTCGTTGTAGCCGAGGACCACGACGAGGTCGTAGAGGCGGTCTTCGCGCCACAGAGGCTCGGCGCTGGTCGGATAGGGGAGCTTCACCGGCCGGTTATAGGCGCCGTCGCCCGGCGCGTCGCACCAGCCGTCGTCGGGCGCGATTGGGGCGTGCCGCAGGCGGGTCCTTGGCGCCTCGCCGCGGTCGGGCCGCCACAGCACCCGGCGCAGGGGCCAAAGGCCGGCCGGCGAGGCGTGATCGCCCTCGCGCTTGGCCCCGGCCGGGACAACACCGCCCTTGCCCAGCGCGCAGCGGGCGAGGCGCCCGGGAAGCGAGATCCAGCCATCGGCGTAGGCGGTGACGATCATCGAAAGTCCCATCCACGGCCCCTTGGCGGCGGGGCGCCAAACGGTGCATGGTCCGGCCCATGGCCCGGCGCAAGACCATCCTCATCATCGACGATGACTCCGATCTGCGCGAGGCGCTCTCCGAACAACTCGAACTGCACCAGGAATTCGCCCCGGTGGCGGCGGCGACCGCCTCGCAGGGCGTCGAGGCGGCGAGGACCGGGCGGCCGGACCTCATCCTGCTGGACGTCGACCTGCCGGACATGAACGGCCGCGAGGCGATCCGCCTGATGCGCGCCGGCGGGGTCACCGCCCCGGTGATCATGCTCACCGCCGCTGCCGGCGAGGCCGACACCATACTGGGTCTCGATTCGGGGGCCGGCGACTATGTCACCAAGCCTTTCAAATTCAATGTGTTGCTGGCCCGGATCCGGGCCCAGCTGCGCAACCACGAGGCTTCGGAGGACGCGGTCTTTCGCATTGGCCCCTATGAATTCCAGCCCGCCGCCAAGCTCCTGGTGGACGACACTGGCAAGAAACTGCGGCTGACCGAAAAGGAAGCCAACATCCTCAAATATCTCTACCGGGCCGGGGCCAAGGCGGTCTCGCGCGAGGAACTGCTCGCCGAGGTGTGGGGCTACAACGCGGCAGTGACCACCCACACCCTGGAAACCCACGTCTACCGCCTGCGCCAGAAGATCGAGCCTGATCCGGCCGCCGCCCACCTGCTGCTCACCGAAGCCGGCGGCTACCGCCTGGCGCCTTAGAGCCCCAGATCGAGGCTGACCGGGGCGTGGTCGCTGGGGCGCTCCCAGGCGCGGACATCGTCGTGGATGCGCACGGCCGGGCGGCCCTCGCGGCGGGCGGCGGCGGCCAAGGCTGGGGTCAGCCAGATGTGGTCAAGCCTCAGGCCGCGGTTGGTGGCGCGAAAATCGAGCGCCCGATAGCTCCACCATGAGGCGAGCTTGAGTGGCTCGGGATAGGCCTCGCGCATGGGATCGAGGAATCCAAGGCTCGCCTGCAAGGCGGCCATGGCGGCGATCTCGGGCGGGGTGTGGCTGACCACCTTGGACATGAGCTTGTGGTTCCACACGTCGTTCTCACCAGGCGCGACATTGAGGTCGCCGGCGAGGATCAGCGGGGCCTTCGGATCGCGGCGGGCCATCTCGGCGGTGAGGCGCGCGTAGAAGTCGAGCTTGTGGGCGAACTTGGGGTTCGCTTCCGGGTCGGGGAGATCGCCGCCGGCCGGAATGTAGAGATTGTGGATCTCGATCCCGGCGACGGTGGCGGAAACGCAGCGGGCGTGGCCCTCGCGGCACAGATCGAGGGGCGCGGCCGGCTCAAGAGGCAGGCGCGAAGCGATGGCCACCCCATGCCAGCCCTTCTGGCCGTTGATGGCGATGTGGGTCAGGCCGGCCTCCTCGAAGGCGGCGCGGGGGAATTCGCCTTCCCGGCATTTGATTTCCTGGAGGCAGAGCACATCGGGGGCCTGCTCGGCGATGAAGCGCGCCGCCTGCTCAGCCCGCAGGCGGACTGAATTGACGTTCCACGAAGCGATTCTGAGGCGCATGGCCGTCAGTTCGCCGGCGGCTTCGCGGCCGGGGTGGGGGCCAGCTCGAAGAAGCGGTTGGGCATGGCCTTGCCGGGAGCGAAATTGACAAGCTTCACCCGGGTGAGGCCGCCCCGGGCGTCGGTGATCGTCCACCCGGCCAGGACGAGGGGATTCTCGGTGAAATCCAGGCTGATCTGACCCTGGCCACGCTTGCCGGCGTCGTAGGCGACGATGGAAAAGCCACCCGCGCGGCGGCTCACCGAGCCGATCATAACGCCTTTGTCGATGCGGATGTCCCGCGAAAGCAGGATGCCGAGCGGCGTCGCCCCCAGGGGGTAGGCGTCGAGGGTTCCCAGGCGCCTGTCGAGCACGGCGACGCGGAAGCCGTTGGAAGCGACCACCAGGCCCGACGGCGGATCGTATTCGAACCGCGCCCGGCCGGGCCGGCGCAGGTAGAAGGTTCCGGTCGCGACGTGGCCGCGCGGATCGGTCTGGGTGAACCGACCCATGGCGCTGGAGAGGCCGCGCAGATAGTCGCGCGCTCTTTCCACCAGGGCCTGGTCGGGAGCCGCGAGCGGGGCGGCCCCGGCGGCACCGCATAGAGCCCCAACGACGAGCGCCAGCGCCAAGCGGCGAGGAATGGGCGAAACCATGGCCCGCCTACATAGAGACTCCGTCCCCTCCTGGGGAGGGCAGACCGCGCGGCGCGGAACGGGCGGGGATTATGGCGGCGCGCTGGCCAGCACCTCGCGCTTGCCGGCGTGGTTGGCGGCGCTGACGACGCCTTCCTTCTCCATCCGCTCGATGAGGGAGGCGGCGCGGTTGTAGCCGATCTGCAGACGGCGCTGGACGTAGCTGGTCGAGGCCTTGCGGTCGCGGGTGACCACGGCCACCGCCTGGTCGTAGAGTTCCGCGCCGCCCTCGCCGCCGAGACCAGCGAGGTCGCCCTCCTCCTCGGCCTCGTCCATGGCGGTGACATCGGGCACATAGCGCGGCTCGCCCTGGGCGCGCAGGAACTTCGTCACCGTATCGACCTCGCCGTCGGAGACGAAGGGGCCGTGCAGGCGCGTGATGCGGCCGCCGCCGGCCATGTAGAGCATGTCGCCCATCCCCAGAAGCTGCTCGGCGCCCTGCTCGCCCATTATCGTCCGCGAATCGATCTTGGACGTCACCTGAAAGCCGATGCGAGTGGGGAAGTTGGCCTTGATGGTGCCGGTGATCACGTCAACCGACGGCCGTTGGGTGGCCATGATAAGGTGGATGCCGGCGGCCCGGGCCATCTGAGCCAGGCGCTGCACCGCCCCCTCGATGTCCTTGCCGGCAACCATCATCAGGTCGGCGACTTCGTCGATCACCACCACCAGATAGGGCATGGGATCGGGACGGATCTTCTCCTCCTCGAAGATCGGCCGGCCGCGATCGTCGAAGCCGGTCTGGATGGTGCGCACGAAGTGCTCCTTGCGGGCCACGGCTTCACGGGCCCGCTCGTTGTAGCCGGCGATGTTGCGCACCCCGATCTTGGACATCCGCCGGTAGCGGTCCTCCATCTCGCGCACGGTCCACTTGAGGGCGACGATGGCTCGCTTGGGATCGGTGACCACCGGGGCCAGGAGATGGGGGATGCCGTCGTAGGCCGACAGCTCGAGCATTTTCGGATCGATCATGATGAACCGCGCCTCCTCGGGCGAGAGCCGGTAGAGGATCGACAGGATCATGGCGTTGACCCCCACGCTCTTGCCCGAGCCGGTGGTGCCGGCGATCAGGAGGTGGGGCATCTTGGCGAGATCGACGATGTAAGGCTCTCCGCCGATCGTCTCGCCGAGCGCCAGGGGCAGGGTCTGGCTGGCCTTCTCGTATTCGGCGCTGGAGAGGAGATCGCGCAGGAAGACGGTTTCGCGGCGCGGGTTGGGCAGTTCGATTCCGATGGCGTTGCGGCCCGGCACCACGCTTACCCGGCAGGCGGCGACACTCATCGAGCGGGCGATGTCGTCCGACAGGGCGACGACGCGGGCCGACTTGACCCCGGCGGCCGGGACCAGTTCGTAGAGCGTGACCACCGGCCCCGGCCGGATATGGTCGATCTGGCCGCGCACCCCGAATTCGGCCAGGACGCTTTCGAGGAGCTGGGCGTTCTGGCGCAGCGCCCCTTCGTCGATGGTGGCGGCCCGCGGCTTGGACTTGGTCAGCATGGCCAATTCGGGAAGGCGAAAGCCGGCGGCGTCGCTAAATGGCAGGGTCGGCTGGGTCTCGCGGGCTTCGCGGCTGGAAAGCCGCGGGCCGGCCTTGGGGGGCTTGATGGCCACGCCGGTCGCCGTCGCCTCCTCGTCGTCCTCGTCGCCGAATTCATTCTCCTCGTCGGCTTCCAGAGCCTCTATGCGGGGGGGCCGGGCCGACTCCGGACGGCCGCCAAGACCCTCCAGCCGGCGCGGCGATATGCCCACGGGGCGACCGAGGAAGAGGGCGGCCGCGGTGGCGGTCAGGCTGGAGAGGGCGAGGATGAGGGCGGCGAACACGCCAGGGGCGGGCGCATTGGCGAGATCGAGAGGGCCGGAAACGAGGCCAAGGAGGCTGTCGCCGATAATCCCTCCGAGTCCGGCGGCCAGGGGCCACGCGGCGGGCGGCGCCGGGGCGGCCGCGGCCCCGGCGAGGGCGACGACGCCAAGCACGCTCAAGGCCACACGCCAGCCGAGGCGGGCCGGGCGGCGCGGCGGGCGCGCGTCGATCACCCGTGCGGCGCCGGCGAGGATCAGCAGCAGGGCGATCGCCCACGCCCCCAGTCCCAGCGCCTGCAGTCCGACATCGGCGATGCCCGCGCCCAGCGCGCCAAGGGCGTTTCGTGGGGCTCCGGAGCCGGCGGCGTCGAGGCTGGGATCGGACGCGCGGTAGGTTGCCAGGATCGCCGCCAGGCCAAGGCCGAGCGCCACCGCCAGCATCCCGGCCAGGCGAGCCCGGAGGGTCGGCGACCAGGCTTCCCTCGCCTTCTTCCACCACGGCTTGTGACCGCGCCGCCTGGCCGACCTCGCCATGTCCTGCTCCCCGCCCGATTCGCCGCTTTGAGATTATCCTCCAAAGCCTGCGCGGAAGAGGGTTAAGGGGCGCTTTAATTCAGCGGCAGGAGGCCAGGGATTCCAGCTCCTCCGGCGAGGAAACAGTCACATCGAGGTCGCGGACGAGGCCGTCGCTCAAGGCATAGACCCAGCCGTGGACGCTGAGCGCCTGGCCGCGAGCCCAGGCGTCGCGGACGAAAACGTCGGAGGCGACGTTCTTCACCTGGGCGACGACATTGAGCTCGCAGAGCCGATCCTCGCGCGGCCGGCCGGGCGGCAGGGCGTCCAGCTCGCCGCGGCGGGCCTGGGCGGTCTCGCGGATGGGATGCAGCCAATGGTCGATGAGGCCATGGCGGTGGTCCTGGATCGCCGCCCTGACCCCGCCGCAGCCGTAATGGCCGACCACCAGGACGTGGCGGACCTTCAAGACTTCAACCGCGAACTGAAGCACCGACAGGTAGTTGGCGTCCTGCGGCGGAGCGAGGTTGGCGACGTTGCGGTGGACAAAAAGCTCGCCCGGGTCGAGGCCGACGATCTCATTGGCCGGCACCCGGCTGTCGGAGCAGCCGATCCATAGATAGGCCGGGCTTTGCTGGCGTTCGAGGCGGCTGAAGAAGTCCGGATCGGCGGCGCGCTTGCCCTCCGACCAGGCGGCGTTGCGGGCCTTGAGGTCGTCGAGCATGGAGATTCAGCGGGTCGGGAAGTGCAGGACCATGCGGGCGCGGCCCTTGGCCGGAATTCGGAAGGTCCCCCCCTGCGCCGCCGCCGGCGCGCCCGGCGCCCAGCCCTTGAAGCGGTATTCCCCCGGCGCCTCGGGGCGCAGCAGGATCCATGGTCCTTCGCAGGCGACGGTGGCCAGCACCTTGCCGGCGGCGTCGCTCACGCTCAGGACCTCGTCGGCGAGATAGTCGCCGCCCGGGGCCGCGAACTCCACCTGGATCGGGTAGGTCGCCCAGCGCGGATCCTTCTTCGTCTGCCCGATTCCCGTGCAGCCGACAGTGACGCCGCCAAGGGTGCGCTCGCCGTCCAGAGGGATGCGAACCGGTCCCACCTGGGCCAGGACCGGCGCGGCGGCCAGGGCGAAAAGGGCGATAAGGGCGGGCTTCATACGGCGCATCCTTCAGGCAATCTTGAATTCCAGGCCTGCCAGTCCCTCGATCTCGCAGGTCACCGCATCGCCGCGGACCAGCGGCCCGACCCCCTCCGGCGTGCCGGTGAAGATCAGATCGCCCGGGGCCAGGCGCCACAGGCGCGACGCCTCCGCGACGATATGGGCGACATCCCAGATCATGTCGGTGAGGCGGCCGTTCTGGCGGACCTCGCCATTGACGGCCAGGCGGATGAATCCAGTCGGCGGCGGTCCCTCGGCTGGGCGGATCGCGCCGATCGGGGCCGAATGGTCGAAGCCCTTGGCCGCGTCCCACGGCTGGCCCTTGCCCCGGGCGGCGGCTTGCAGATCGCGGCGGGTTAGATCGACGCCGACCGCATAGCCGAACACCAGGGCAAGTGCGTCGTCGACGGCCACGTCCGAGCCGCCGGCCCCGAGGGCGGCCACCAGCTCGACCTCGTGATGCAGTTCTTCGGTCGCCGGCGGATAGGGAACGTCGGCTCCCGAGGGCGCCACGGCGTCGGCCGGCTTGGAGAAGAAGAACGGCGGATCGGGATCATCGCCGCCCATCTCGCGGCGATGGGCGGCGTAGTTGCGCCCCACGCACAGAATGCGGCGAACGGGAAACCGAACCTGGCTACCCTCCAGGGCGACCGAGGGTTGGGGCGCGGCGGTGGGCAGGGCGAGGGCCATGGCGGCGTATCTAACCGTTCTTTCACTTGCCGCCCAGCGTCAGGGCGGGCATTGCGGCACGGGGGCGAATTTCCCGGGTTGGAGCCAAAGGGGCCGTGGCCATGCTCATCATCGAGGCCCTGAGCCATGTCTACAAGGGCGGCGTGAGGGCCCTGGACGACGTCAGCCTGACGATTCCCAATGGCATGTTCGGCCTCTTGGGACCCAACGGGGCCGGCAAGTCGACCCTGATGCGCATCGTCGCGACCTTGCAGACGCCGAGCTCCGGTTTCGTGCGGTTCGGCGACATAGATGTGCTGAACGAGCCGGACGCCCTGCGCCGCACTCTGGGCTACCTGCCGCAGGATTTTGGCGTCTATCCGCGCGTCTCGGCCCTGGAAATGCTCGATCACCTGGCCGTGCTCAAGGGCGTGGCCGAGCCCAAGGCGCGCAAGGCGGTGGTCGAGGGCCTGCTCCACCAGGTCAATCTCTGGGAGCACCGCAAGCGAGCCCTCTCCGGCTATTCGGGCGGCATGCGCCAGCGCTTCGGGATCGCCCAGGCCCTGATCGGCGCGCCGCAGCTGATCATCGTCGACGAGCCCACCGCCGGCCTCGACCCCGAGGAGCGTAACCGCTTCCTCAATCTCCTGGCCGAGATCGGCGAAAACGTTGTGGTGCTCCTTTCCACCCACATCGTCGCCGATGTCGCCGATCTTTGTCCGGCCATGGCGATCATCAGCGACGGCAGGATCGTCCGCCAGGGAGCGCCGGCCGAGCTTGTCGCCTCGCTCGCCGGACGCATCTGGATGAAGAGTGTCGACAAGGACGAACTGATCCGCGTCCGCGCCACCCGCCAAGTGATCTCACAACGCCTGTTCTCGGGCCGCAACGTGGTCCACGTGCTCAGCGACTCCGATCCGGGCGAAGGCTTCACACCGACCCCCGGCGGCCTCGACGACGTCTATTTCTCGACCCTTGCCGAGACAGACGCCCCGGCCCGGGCGGCCTGAACCCTGGCCATGCTCGGTAAGGTCGCCGCCTTCGAATTCCGCCAGCAGCTGCGCTCGCCGCTCTTCTGGGCGGTGACCGGGATCTTTTTCCTGCTGACCTTTGGTTACATGGCCAGCGACAATATCCGCATCGGCGACACCGCCAACGTCCATAAGAACTCGCCTTACGCGATCATTCAGATCCACCTGATCATGGGCCTGTTCTTCATGTTCGCCTCGACCGCCTTTGTGGCCGGGGCGGTGCTGCGCGACGACGAGACCGGCTTTGGCCCCATCCTGCGCGCCGCCCCATTGAGCAAATTCGACTATCTCTACGGCCGCTTCCTTGGGGCTTTCGCCGTCGCCATCCTGGCTTTCCTGGGCATGACCGCCGGCCTGATCGTCGGCTCCCTTTTGCCTGGCCTGGATCCGGAGAAGCTCGGGCCCTTCCGCCCTGAGGTCTACGCCTACGCCATTGTCGCCATGGCCGGGCCGATGCTGCTGATGTCCTCGGCTGTATTCTTCCTCCTGGCGACCACGACCCGGTCCATGGCCTCGGTGTTCGTGGCGATGCTCGTTTTCGTGGTGGCCTACATCCTCTCCGGCATCGCCCTGAGCAAGCCGGACATCGAGGCCCTGGCGGCGCCGTGGGACCCGATCGGGCTCTTCGCCTTCGATGTCACCACCCGTTACTGGACGGCAAGCGACCGCAACACCCTGCTCCCGGCCCTTTCAGGCGCCCTCCTTTTCAACCGCCTTTTCTGCGTTGGTCTGGGCCTGGCTGCCCTGGCCGCGGCCTTTCCTCTCTTCCGGCATGACGCCCCGCCGGGCCGGGCGAGCCGGCCGATTGCCGATGCATCGGCGCCGGAGCAGCCGCTGACGCCGTCGGCGCCGGCATCGCGCCCGCGCTTCGACCGGACGGCGATCTTCGCCCAGTTCGTCGCCCGCACCCGCTTCGACATGGCCCAGGTGTTCAAGAGCCCGGTGTTCTGGATCCTCCTGGGGCTCGGCCTCGCCAACGCCGGCGGCTATCTGTGGTCCCTGTCGGACGACGACCGCTACGGGGGGGCACTGTGGCCGGTCACCCGCCTGCTGATCCCGGGCCTGGATGGCAGCTTCACTCAATTCGTGGTGATCATCGCCGCCTTCTATTCGGGCGAGCTGGTCTGGCGCGACCGCGAGCGGCGAACCCACGAGATCATCGAAGCCGCCCCCTCGCCGGACTGGACCTTCATCGTGCCCAAGACGGCGGCGGTGATCCTCGTCCTGACCGCAACCCTGGTGGTGGGCGTCGTCGCCGCCATCCTCATCCAGACGCTGAAGGGCTACCACGACTATCAGCTGGGCGAGTACGTGATGTGGTACCTCGTTCCCGGCGTCGTCGACCTTTCCATCCTCGCCGCCCTGGCCGTGTTTGGCCAGGTGATCGCCCCCAACAAATATGTCGGCTGGGGGGTTATGGCGCTCTACATCATCGGCGTCTTCGCCCTGCCCTCCAACGGCTTCGAGCACAACCTTTACATCTTCGGCGGGACCAACCCCGTGCCGCTTTCCGACATGAATGGCGAGGGTAAGTTCTGGATAGGAGCCTGGTGGTTCCGGCTTTATTGGAGCGCCTTCTGTTTGGTCCTGCTTGTCGCCGCCTACGCCCTCTGGCGGCGCGGCTCGGCGAGCGGCTTTGGCGCCCGCCTCGCCAGAGGCCGTGCGCGGCTCGCCGGACCGGCCGGATGGATGGGGGCGGTCGGCCTTATCGTCTTCATCGCCGCCGGCCTGTTCATCTATCAGAACACCAACATCCTCAATCCCTACCGCACCGGCCCCGGCGACGACCGCTGGCTGGCCGACTACGAAAAGACCCTGCTGCCGTTCGAGACGGTTCCCCAGCCAGACGTGACCGCTGTGCGCCTGGCCGTGACAATCGATCCCCACGGCCCGGCCATCGACACCCGCGGCGTCTATGTGCTCGAGAACCACACTGGCCAGCCGCTGCGCGAGGTCCATGTCCGCTTTGACCGTGACCTCGAGGTTCGGGCGCTCAGCGTCCAGGGAGCGTGGCCGCGGCGCACCTTCGATCGCTTCAACTACCGCATCTTCGCCTTCGACACCCCCATGGCCCCTGGCGAGCGGCGGACCCTGTCGTTCGAGACGCGGCTGGCCGAGCGCGGCTTCCGCACCGCTCGGCGGCGGACCCGCGACCTGACCAATATCGTCGACAACGGGACGTTCGTGAATTCGTTCGAGATCGCTCCGTTGATCGGCATGGACCGCTCGCGCCTGCTCGTCGACCGCGGCAAGCGGCGCAAATACGGCCTGCCGGCCGCGCTCCACATGGCCCCACTGGGCGATCCGGCCTCGCGGGGCCACAACTACGCCGGCCACGTCGGGTGGGCGATGAGCGATATCACCGTCACGACCCCGGCCGACCAGACCCCCATCGCTCCCGGCCGCGAGGTCTCCGACGTAGTGAAGGGCGGCCTGCGCACCGCCCGCTTCGTCACCCAGCGGCCGATCCTGCAGTTCTTCTCCATCCAATCGGCTCGCTACGCGGTGAAGAGCGAGACCTACAAGGGCGTCAAATTCAGCGTCTATTACGATCCCCGCACCGGGGCGAACGTGCAGCGGATGCTGGCGGCCCTGCGCGCGTCGCTCGACTACTACCAGGCCAATTTCAGCCCCTATCAGCTCGACGAGGCGAGGATCGTCGAGTTCCCCGACTACGCCCAGTTCGCCCAGTCCTTCGCCGGCACCTTCCCGTGGTCGGAGGGCCTGGGCTTCATCGCCGACTATCGCGATCCAACGCGCATCGACCTGGTGACCTACGTCGCGGCCCACGAATTCGCCCACCAATGGTGGGCCCACCAGCTGATCGGCGCCGACCAACAAGGCGCGACGGTGCTTTCCGAGACCATGGCGCAATATTCGGCCCTGCGGGTCATGCGCCGGCTCTACGGCCCCGACCACATCCGCAAGTTCCTCAAGTTCGAGCTCGACGCCTACCTGCGCGCCCGCGGCGGCGAGGCGGCCGAGGAACTGCCGCTGGAGAAGGTCGAAAACCAGGGCTACATCCACTATCGCAAGGGCTCGCTGGTCATGTACCGCCTCGCCGACGAGATCGGCGAGGACGCGGTCAACCGGGCCCTGCGCTCCCTGCTGGCCAAATACGCCTTCAAGGGCTCGCCCTATCCCACGGCGCTCGATCTGGTCGCCGCCCTGCGCGCCCAGGCGCCGCCCGACAAGCAGCAGCTGATCACCGACCTTTTCGAGAAGATCACCCTTTATGACCTCAAGGCCGACAAGGCGGTGGCCCGCCGGCGTCCGGACGGGCGCTATGACGTCGCCTTCACGGTGAGCGCCGAAAAGCTCTACGCCAAAGGGACCGGGCAGGAGCGGCCGGCGCCGATGAACGAGACCGTCGATATCGGCCTGTTCACCGAAAAGCCCGGCGAGCGCGGCTTTGGGGCCGACAAGGTCATTCTGCTCGCCAAGCAGCCTATCGTTTCCGGCGTCCACACGCTCAACTTCGTCACCGCCACGAAGCCGAAGTTCGCCGGCATCGATCCCTACAACGAGCTCATCGACCGCAATTCAGACGACAACATCGCGGCGGTGGATTAGCTGGCCTCGCTTGCCTGGGCGCGTCCGGTGGCCTGGCAGAGGGCGGCGGCGATCTGGCGCACGTTGTAGGGCTTGCGCACCACCGGCACGCTTGCGTCCTCTGGCATCCCCGCCGAGCCCTTGTGGCCGGTGGCGAGGATATACGGGCGGCCGCGGGCGGCGAGCGCCTCGGCGAGCGGGGCGGCGGACTGGCCATTGAGATCGGCGTCGAGCAGGGCGACGTCGAAATCGGCGTCCAGCATCCTCAAGGCCTCCTCCAGGCTGGCGGCCGGCCCCACGACCTCGGCGCCGGCCTCGCTCAGGGCGGCTTCGAGCTCGAGGGCGAGAAGCACTGCATCCTCGACGACCAGCACCTTCAGTCCGGCAATCTCGGCCCCGCCCTCGTCGCCCAAAGAGGCGCCGTCGCGCGCGACAGCCTCCCGGCGCGGCCCGGTGCTGGGGGCCGGCGGCGGCGGGGCGGTGGTCAGGGCCGAGGCGTCGGCGCAGACGACGGCCCTGAGACCTTCGGGCAGGAACTCGACAATGACCTCGCCGCCCAGCTCGCGGCCCGTCACACGGTCGAGAAGCATGGCCCCGAAGCCCTGGCGGGTGGGAGGCTCGACCGTCGGTCCGCGGCGTTCGCTCCAGCTCAATTCGAAGCCGCCGCTCGGGCGGAGGGACCAACGCACATCCAACCGCCCGGCCTCGGTGGAGAAGGCGCCATATTTCACCGCGTTGGTGGCCAGTTCGTGCAGGGCCAGGGTGAGGGCGTTGGTGGCGCGCGGATTGAGCATCACCACCGGGCCGGACCAGCGCGCCCGGCCGTGGGCCAGGCCGCTCAGCTCGGCGGCGACCACATCGCCGATCTCCGCCCCGCGCCAGCGGGTGCGGGTCAGCAGCGTGTGGGCGGCGGCCATGGCTTCGAGCCGGCCGGTGAAGGTCTTGAGGAACGCCTCCAGCGACACGGTCTTTCGCGCCGACTGGGCGGCCAGGGACTGGACCGAAGCCAGGACATTCTTCACCCGATGGTCGAGTTCGGCGACCAGGGATTCGCGGGCGTCCTCCTCGGCCTTGCGGAGGGAGATGTCGCGGACGATGCCGATCAGGCGCACGGGCGCGCCACCGGGGCCGCGAAGGACCACCGCCGAGCTTTCCATCCACTGCACACGGCCGTCGTCGGGACGGACCATCCGGTACTGCGCTGTGTAGCGCAGCTCGCTGGTGAGCTTGGCGGAGATCAGGGCGCGCAGCGCATCACGATCCTCTGAATGCACCACATCCATGGCGAACTCGCCGCGCCGACCCGGCCATGACCCGGCAGGCATGCCGGTGATCGCCGCCATCCGCTCGCTGACGATGAATCGATCGCGATCGAGGTCCCACTCGAACTCGCCCATTTCGGCCGCGCTCAGGGCGAGCGTCGCTCGGGCCTGCTCGACCGCCAGCTCCCTGGCGGCGCCGTCGTCCGGTTTGGGCGCCTTGACCATAGCCATCCCCCTCGCAGGATATGCATGGCCGGAGCCCGGGCTACAAGCGTGGCCGCTTTCGCCCCCTGGAAACCTTCGCCGTAAGCCCTTAAGTCTTAGGCCTCTTCTCGCAAGGCTTGGAACCGGTAACCGGAACATCACGTTCACGGCCCGAGACAAGCGGCGCTTCTTTGATCGGGGGCGCCTCAACGCTGGTTGGAGAACCGCAATGTCAACCGACACGCTCGAACATCCCGTTGATCAGGCCGCCAGCAAGGCCGCCGCCGCCGCTGAAAAGGGCCAAAAGGCCTTCGCCGACGCCCTCGCCGCGGCCCAGCAGACCATCTCCGACGCCGCCAAGGCGGCCGAACGGGCCCTGCGGGACGGCGCCGAATCCTTTCGCGCTCAGACCAAGGAATATCGCGACAACGCCGGGGCCCAGCTCGATGAGGCCCAGCGCTATGTGCTCGAGCGGGTTCGCGAACGGCCGGTGACAGCCGCCCTGGCCGGCCTCGGCGCCGGACTGCTGCTTGGACTTCTGCTCTCCAACCGCAGCAAGTGATCAAGTTCTTTCTCGGCCGCGTCGCCCTAGCCTTGGCGGCGGCGGCCGTTCTGGCGACCAGCGCGGCGGTTCTCGTTGTCGCCCTGGCCTTCGCCCTCTACGCCTTGGTCAGGTCCTATGTCGGGCCGGCCGGCGCGGCGGCCATCGTCGCCGGCGCGGCGGCGCTCCTGCTGTTGTTAGGCGCCCTGGTCCTCGCCTTCGCGGCCAGGATCAAGAAACGCGATCTGGCGGCAAGGGGGAAGGATCCGGCCGCCCGGCTGATGAATCTTGTGCGCGAGAAGCCGGTGACCAGCATCGCCGCCGCCCTGGCGGCGGGATTCCTCGCCGTGCGAAATCCCAAATACCTCGGCGCCGCCCTGCGCAGCTTCATGGAAACGCCCGGCCAACCAAAGCGCCGCCCGCGCTAGGGCTCCCTAGGCTTCACTGATTGGGCGGCGGGCTGGCCGGCTCGTCGCCGGCCTTCTGCTTGAGCGTCTGGCCGGCGTTTTCGAGGGCGTTGCCGGCCTTGTCGGCGGCGCGCCGCACCGGGGCCGTGGCACTCTGCGAAACGCTCGAAATGCTGTTGTCGACCACCGCCCCGCCGCTCGCGAACGAGCCGTGCTGGACGGCGAGATAGAACAGCGCCCCTGCGGCCACGATGACAATCAGGAGGATGAAGGTGAGCAGGGGCGAGCCGCGCCGGCGGCGGCGCTCGTCGCGACGGCCGCGCGAATAGGCGTCGTCGATATCACCGCGCCGGGCCTTGGTGGAAGGCTCCCGCGCCCGCTCGTCTTGCCGGCCTTCCTTATAGGCTTCGAGCTGGTCATCGGCGGGCGCCGGTCCTCTGCGAGGGCCCCAGGGTCGCGAGCCAAACCAGGATGTCATTGCGGTTACTCCGATACGCCCCTCTTTCCCGCTGAGGCTTTGGAAACGACAACGAGCGGCGCCGGGTTCCGGCCGCGCTTGGTCTCGTGGCCCTATTGCGAAGCGGCCGTTTGCCGTTCAATTTGCCGTCTCGCCAAGGGGTGAGTCATGCGTAACCGGGCAAGTCTAACGGGAGGGCTGGCGATCGCCGCCGCCCTGGCGCTGTTGGCGGGGGCGATGGCGGGTTGCCAGAGCCGGCGGGCAGCCGCCGCCGGCCCCCTGATCCAAGCCCCGCCGGACTGCGTCGATGTCGATTTTCCGATCTATTTCGAGCCGCGCTCGGCGGCCATCACCCGCGAGGCCGACCAGCTCATCGCCAGCGCCGGCCAGCGCGCGCGCGGCTGCGACGTGACCGGCATCGTGGTCGTCGGCTTGGCGGACGCCCGTGGCGCGGCCGGGGCGAATCTCACGCTGTCCCGCCGTCGCACCGAGGCGGTGACCCGCGACATGCATCGCCACGGCTTCACCACCGTTGAATTCCGCGAGCGGGCGGTGGGAGCGAATATCCCCGCCGGCGACCCCCGCCTCCTGCGCCGCCGCGTCGATGTCTCCATCCACCTGATGAACCGCCCGGTGCATTAGAGCGGGCTCTCTTCACCCCCAGATGGGGGAGGAACAATGATCAGGCCGCCGCCTCGGCGCGGCGAGGGTGGAAGAAGAGGGCCTGGCCGATCGCCGCCTTCACCGTCTCGGGCTGAAAGGGCTTGGTTATCAGAAAGGTCGGCTCGGGCCGCTCGCCGGTGAGGAGGCGTTCGGGGAAGGCGGTGATGAAGATCACTGGGGTGTCGAGGCTGGAAAGGATATCTTTGACCGCATCGATGCCTGACGAGCCGTCGGCGAGCTGGATATCGGCCAGGACCAAGCCGGGCTTGTCGCGGGCCGCCGCCTGTTTGGCTTCCTCGCGGGTCGCGGCGATGCCGGTCACCCGGTGACCAAGCTCCTTCACAAGGGCGGCGATGTCGGCGGCGATCACCGGCTCGTCCTCGATGACAAGGACGTCGGTGGCCAGTTCGGCGTCGATGTCGGCCTGGGCCTCGGCGATCAGCGCCTCGACCTCCTCAAAGCTCACCGACAGGATCTGCGCCGCCTCGGCCGGGCTGAAGCCCTCGACGGCGGTGAGGAGAAAGGCTTGGCGCGAGCGCGGGGCGATGCGCAACAGCCGCTCTCCTGGAGTAGTCGCGAGGCCGTCGGCGTCGCGGCTCTCCAGCCGCGCGCCTGAGCTTTCCCAGACTGCGTGGAATACCTGGTAGAGGGCGGCTCTGGGCGGTAGGGCGTGATTCAGCGCCGCTCCACCGGCCGCCAGGGCTTCCAGCGAGGTGCGCACATAGGTGTCGCCTGTCGCTTGGTCCCCGGTGAGGGCGCGGGCGTAGCGCCGGATGAAGGGAAGGTGCGGTGCCAGCTTCGATGAAAAACTCATTTTCCCTCCCGCGGGCTGACGGCTCCCGCGAACCGCCTTACGAGGCGCAAGCCTTACGCCTCGACCGCGATACGCCCAACGCCGAAAACGCGGCGCAGTTCCCATTCGCCTGGAACCGCCTCGCCGTGGGCCGCGTTTGGGCTTGGCGTGCACAGGTGAGAACGTGAATCCAAACGTACATCAGTGGCGCTCCGGGCCAGGGGGAGGCATGATCTCGAGCATGGCGAGGAAGACGCCGAAACCTACGCTGGCCTTGGACGAAGCGCGGCTTCGGCAGCAAGCCATCGGGGCGCAACTGCGCCAGATGTTCGAAGAGATCGTGAACGAGCCCGTGCCTGAGGATTTTCTGGATCTCCTTAAGCAGGCGGACAGCGACCCGGATATTCACTGATGGCCGGTGCGGCGAAATCCACGGCGGCGGACGCGGCCCGGGACGGCCAGTTCAAGCGCGAGCTCCTGCCGCTCATCCCTCAACTCAGAGCCTTCGCCCGTACCCTGGCCGGCGATCCCACCGCCGCCGACGATCTCGCCCAGGACGCCCTGATGAAGGCCTGGGACGCCCGCGCCAGCTTCGAGATCGGCACCAACATGAAGGCCTGGACCTTCATGATCCTGCGCAACCAGTTCTATTCCGAGAAGCGCCGGTCGTGGCGTCAGGCCCAACTCGACCAGGAGACCGCAGAACGCACCCTCATCGCGGTGGACGATCCCTCGGCTCCCCTGTCGCTGGATGAGCTTCGCCAGGGCCTGGGCATGCTGCCGGCCGAACAGCGCGAAGCCCTGATTCTCGTAGGGGCCGGCGGCTTCGCCTACGAGGAGGCGGCGGCGATCTGCGGCTGTGCGGTGGGCACGGTCAAGAGCCGGGTGAGCCGCGCCCGGCGCGCCTTGCAATCGATTCTCGAGCGCGGAGAGTATGATCGCGATGGGCGGGCGGCGAACGAGGCCATGGGATCGATCCTGGCCCAGGCGGAGCGCCTGAGCAACGCGCGGTGAACCCGGCCGCCAGGCCCCGCGGCTGGGCGGGCGTCCCCTTTCTCACCCGACTCATTCTGGCCCTATTCCTGGCCCTGGCCCCGGTTCTGATCGTCAGCGGCATAGAGTCGGAAATCGCCGCCCGCCGCGAGGCCGCCCAGCACCAGGCCGAACTGGCCGGAGCCGCCGAGCGCAGCGCCGCTACCGTGCGGGCCAGGATCGCCGCCGCCGAGGTCCTGCTGCAGACCCTGGCCCCCGGCTCCGTCGGCCTCCAGTGCGCCGCCCGCCTGGCCGAGATCAGGAACCGCATTCCTGGCTACGATAACCTGATCCGCTTCGATTCCATCGGCCGCGTCGCCTGCTCGGCGGCCGGTGCGCCTGAAGATCCCGACCGCCGTAGCCGCCCATGGTTCGCCGCTCTGGCCGCCGGCGCGCCGGTCACCGTGACCAGCCAGCCGGGCCGGGACTATGCCGACCAGCCGTCGATGCTGGCGAGCGTTCGGGCCGAGAACCCGCAAGGGGGCTTCGACGGCGCCCTCACCGCGGTCATCGACCTGGCCAGCCTGCGGCCCGAAATCCTCGACCGCTCCCTGCCCCAGGCCTCCGAGGTGGCGATCACCGACGCCGCCGGCCGACTCTTGTCGACCACCCGCGGCGGGGCCTTCCCGACCGACGTCGCCGCCCACCTTGTCGGCCGGGGCCGGAGCGGACCCCTGATGTGGGACGAGACCGACCGCCGCGGCGAACCCAGGGTCTTCACCTCCGCCCCCCTGCTCGGCCAGGAGGTCTATGTGGTGCTCTCCGCACCGCACCCGAACGTCGTCTCCTGGGCGGCGATCAATCCCGTCTCGGCCATCGTCCTGCCGATCCTGGCCTTCCTCCTGCCTCTGGTGGCGGTGAGCATTGTCGCCGAGCGCGGCATCGTGCGGTGGATCGCCTACTTGCGGCGCATCGCCTCGATCTACGCCCGCGGGCGCTACAGCGTTCACCCGCGGCGGGCGGAGATGGCCCCCCCGGAGATCCGCGGCCTCGCCGAGACCATGGACGCCATGGCCCAGACCATCGCCGCCCGCGACGCCACCGTCCGCGAGACCCTCGGCCAGAAGGAGGACCTGCTTCGGGAAATCCACCACCGGGTGAAGAACAACCTCCAGGTGATCTCCTCCCTTTTGAACCTGCAGGAGCGCTCGCTGGGCGATCCGGCCGCGCGGGCGGCGATGTCGGACACCCGCCAACGCATCTCGGCCATCGCCCTCATCTACCGCGCCCTCTACCAGGGGACGGACCTGCGCCGTGTGGACCTACGCGATTTTCTCGACGAACTGATCGGCCAGACGATCATGAGCGAAAGCGTGCGAGGAGCGCCGATCCGCACCGAACTCAAGATCGACGCCCTGGAGATCGACGCCGACCACCTCGCGCCCTTGGCGCTCTTCGCCGTCGAGGCGATCACCAATGCCAAGAAGCATGGACTGGACCATTCCGGCGGAGTGCTGGGGGTGACTTTCAGGGTGGCGGGGCAGAAGGCCGAGCTGGCGATCAGCGACACCGGCGTCGCCGGGGCCTCTCCGGCCAAGGTCGGCGACGGGGTCGGCCGCACGCTGATGACCGCCTTCGCGCGCCAGCTGCGTGGCGAAGTCCGCTTCATCCCCAATCCCACCGGCGGCTTGACGGCCAAGCTTATTTTTCCGACACCGCCCATCGGCGCCTGAGCGATCTGGGCCGCAAAGGCGCCACAGCGTTCGCGTTGAAGAGCCGCGAATCCCAACCTGGAGAGACATCCACATGCGCAAGATCATCATCCTGGCGGCGCTCGCCGCCAGCCTCGCGGTCTCGGCTTGCAACACCGTCGCCGGCGCCGGCCGGGACGTGAGCGCCGCCGGCCACGCGGTGACCAACACCGCCGAGGACGCCAAGCACTGAGCGGCCTCTGGCGAAGCCATCGCCGATGATCTAGGGACCGCTCTTCCCTGACGAGGGGAGGGCGGTCCTTTTGCATCCGGCGCGAGCCTTCCACGAGACCGACCGAGAGGCGATCGCCGCCCTGGTCGCCGCCCGCGGCTTGGCGGTGATCTGCGGGGTGGCCGGCGGTCGGCCGCTGATCGCGCACGCCCCGGTCTTGCTGGCTAGCGCGCACCTGCGATTCCACCTGTCGGCGGCCAATCCGCTCGCGGCGGCTCTTACCGAGGCGCCCTGGGCCCTGGCGGTGGTTTCCGGCGATGACGCCTACATCAGCCCCGATTGGTACGCGGCCACCGACCAGGTTCCGACCTGGAACTACCTCTCCGCCGAGATCGAAGGACCGGTGCGCGTCCTGGGCGCGAGGGAGGCGACCGCGCTCCTCGACGACCTTTCAGCGCGTCACGAGGCCGGCCTCGCCCCCAAGCCGCCGTGGACGCGGGCCAAGATGACGCCGGCCCGCTTCGAGGCCCTGCTCGCCGGCATCGTCGCCTACGAGATGACCATCGAACGCCTGGCCGGCGTCAGCAAGCTGTCGCAGAACAAGCCGGCCGAAGAGATCGCCCGCCTCGCCGCGGCCTTGGCGGAGCGCCCCGACGATCCGGCGCGGCGACTCGCGGCCAAGATGCTCAATCGCGCGGCGGCAGATCGACCCGGAAGCTGATCGCCCCTTCGGCTTCCTCGACCCTCACCGCGCCGCCGGCGGCCCGGGCCAGTTCGCTGACCAGCGCTCCTTGGACCCACCGACCGGCGAGCCCGCCGGAGAGGGATTGGCCCGCCAGGCCGGACCGGGTCTCGTCCCGCAGCACCGCGCGCGGGCCGAGCGCCTCCACGGTGATCAGGGTTCCTGTTTCGTCGCGTCGGGCGGCGACGCGAGCCTCCCCGCCCATCGCCAGGCACTCGGCGGCGATCTGGACGAGGTTGATGAGGCAGCGCGCCCCTGCCGGGCCGAGCGCTTCCGCCCCGACCACCCAATCGATGCGAGCGCGATGGCCGGCGAAGAGCTCCCGCGCCAGGGCCGCCAGATCCCCGCTCGCCGTCGCCGGCGGCGCCGAACCGAAGGCCCGGCGGGCGAAGGCGACCTTGGCTCTCTGGTCTGCGAAGGCGTCGGCCAGGAGGGCTGCGGCCTCCTGGCGCATCTCGGGGCTGTCGGCCTCGCTCAGCAGGTCGAGCCCCGAGGCCAGGGCCTGGAACGATCCGGCGAGATCGTGGCACAGGCGATCGACGAGGCGCTCGGTCAGTTCCCCCGGCGGGATCTCGTCGCTGGCCATGCAAGCCAGCCTTCCGCTGATTTGGCCCTTTGGCAAAGCCGCGCGCGACACTTTAGAAGGCCCTCATGACCCTCGCCCACCCCACCATCGATCCCGCCGCCGAAAAAGGCCTTGGAGAGGCGCTCGCCGCCATCACCGAGGAGGCCGGACGCCTTATCCTGCCCCTGTGGAAATCAGGCCTCGCGGTCGACGCCAAGGCCGACAAGAGCCCCGTCACAGAGGCCGACCGGCGGGCCGAGACCCTGATCCTCATGCGCCTGGCCGCCGCATGGCCCGACGTGCCGGTGCTTTCCGAGGAGGATGCTAGCGAGTTCGGCACGCCGGGCCAGATCGGCCCGCGCTTCTTCCTCGTCGACCCCCTCGACGGGACCAAGGCCTTCGTGCGCGGCGATTCCAGCTTCACGGTCAACATCGCCCTCATCGAGGGCGGGGCGGCGGTCGCCGGCGCGGTCACGGCCCCTGCAAGCGGCGAGACCTGGTTCACCGGGCCCGGCGGGGCGTTCAAGCGCGGGCCGGAGGGCGCATCCGCCCGCCCCGTTCGTGTGCGGCCGTGGCCGGAAGGTGAGGCCCTGGCCCTGATCAGTTACACGATGAAGCCCGAGGCCCTGGCCGAGCTCACCGCCGAGTTCGGCTTTGCCAAGAGCCTGGCGATGGACTCCTCGATCAAGCTGTGCCGGCTGGCCGAGGGGTCAGCCGATCTCTACGTCCGCCGCGGACCGACCATGGAATGGGACATCGCAGCGGGCCACGCCGTGCTCGGAGCCGCCGGCGGCAGCGTGCTGACTCCGGAAGGCGGGCCCTTCGTCTACGGCAAGGCCGGCGAGGGCTTCCGCAACGGCCCCTTCATCGCCCGCGGGGGATGACCTTCGATGACGTCCTCGCCGGCCTGCCGCTGGTCGCCGTCCTGCGCGGCGTGGTCCCGGCCGAGGCGACCGACATAGCCGCCGCTCTCCATGAGGCAGGATTCCGCTGCGTCGAGGTGACGCTCAACTCGCCGCATCCGCTGGCCAGTATCGCCGCCATTCGCGCGCGCTTCGACGGAGCGATGATGGTCGGGGCCGGCACCGTCCCCACCCCCGCCGAGGTCCATGAGGCCGCCGCCGCCGGGGCCCAGCTCATCGTCTCGCCAAACGCCAATCCGGCTGTGATCGCGGCGACCAAGGCCGCCGGCCTCGCCTCCGTACCGGGCGTCTTCACCCCCAGCGAGGCCTTCGCCGCCCTTGCCGCCGGAGCCGACGCGCTGAAGCTCTTTCCCGCCGAGGCGACCAATCCGGCCACGCTGAAGGCCCTGCTGGCGGTGCTTCCGGCCGGAACCTCCGTGCTGCCGGTGGGCGGCATCGAGCCGGCGACCATGGCGTCGTGGCGCGCCGCGGGCGCCGCCGGCTTCGGCATCGGCGGGGCCCTGTTCAAGCCCGGACGCGCCCCCGCCGAGGTCGGCGAACGCGCCAGGGCTTTCGTCGCCGCCCTCCGTTAATCACCGTTTTTAACGGTGCTGGCCAACGCGGCCCCGAGGGGCGGGAGGCTCGCCAAGAAAAAAATTCACCGTAGTTAACGGTGGCCGGCCGCTTCGACTTGCGAGGCGCCGTCGGCGAGGTCGAAAAAAATCTACCGTATTTAACGGTCGACGGCCTCCGCCTACGACCGGTGGAGGCGCCGCGGCGATCATGGGGCATCTTGGATTGAAAGCGCTTCATCCGGGGCGGCCCACATTTCATTTCGCAATATTATGCATGAAAATCGAGCCCGCGTCAATGCATTTTGTAAATTTCTGGTTCGATCACCGGACGATCTTTCCGAGCCAGTGGAAGGAGGCATAGGATCGGCGTTCTCCACGCTCGAGGAGGATCCGCCATGGACGCCCCGCTCGCCGAAACCCTCCGTCAGGGCGCCTGGGTGCGGCCGGAAAACCGCTGGCAGGACGCGCCCAACTCCATCCACAACGATGACGTGGCCCGCGCCGTCGGCATGCGCGCCGGAACGATCCCCGGGACGGTGCACCTCGACCACTTCCGCCCGCTGATGGACGAACTCTTCGGCGACCGCTGGCCGATCGATGGGGCGATCAGCATGTACTACACCTTCGCGACCTCGCACCGGGAAGAGGTGCGCGCGGTGATCAACGCGCCGCCCGGCCGCTGTTGGGACAGCGACGCGATCTTCCCGGCCTGGATCGAGACGCCGGAAGGCAAGACCGTCGCCAAGGGGACGGTCTCCGTCGGAG
>DASXIE010000080.1:0-8256 GCA_036498165.1 Caulobacteraceae bacterium | reverse complement strand
CGACCTTTGGTCTTTTGCGCCCTGGCGGCGCTCGCCGCCTGCGCCACGACCGAGCGGATTTCGGCGGCCGGGGACGTCCACGCCTTGATGGTGGCGATCCGTGACAATGACCGCCCGACCTTCGACGCCCACGTCGACCGCCCCGCCCTCGAGGCCCAGCTCCAGGCCAGGATCGTCCAGCGCGCCGCCGGCTCCGGCGCGGCGATCAGGGGCCTTGGGGTCCTCCTCTCCGGACCGCTGTCCCGCGTGGCCGGCGGCCTTGTCATCCGGCCGGAGGTCTTCCGCGCCGTGGCCGAGTACTACGGCTATCGCCCCGGCATGCCGATTCCGGACACCCTGGCCATCGCCACCGCCCTTCGCCCCGTTCCCGGCGGCAAGGTGTGCGCCGCGCGCACGGCCAGAGGCCCCTGTCTCGTCACCTTCGCCCGCGAAGCCGGCACATGGCGCCTCGTCTCCTTCGACGGCGACCCCGGCATGCTTAGGTTGAAGTAACAAACTCTCTCCCCCCCGTGGGGGGAGTACCGGCGAAGCCGGGGAGGAGGGTCGCGGGGAAGTGCGTCGGCGCTCTCGCCCATGCACCCCCCTCCCGCCCTTCGGGCGTACTCCCCCCGGAGGGGGGAGAGAGGTGCGCTCAGCCCACCGCCTCGGGGGCCACTTCGTAGACCCTCGCGCAGTATTCGCAGCGGACATGGATGGCCCCGTCGGGCTCGATCATGGCGGCGCGCTCCTCGGGCGGGAAGGAATTGAGCACCTCGACGATCCGCTCGCGCGAGCAGCGGCAGAAGCCGGTGAGCGGCTTGGCCGCGAAGAGCCGCACCCCCTCCTCGTGGAAGAGGCGCCACAACAGGGTCTGGCAGGAGATGGTGGGGTCGATGAGTTCGTCCTCCCCCACCGTCTCGAAGAGGGCCTGGGCGGTCGTCCAGGCGTCCTCGGTCGAGCCGCGGGCGTCGTCTCCGGCGATGTTCTGAATGAGGATGCCGCCGGCCCGCCAGCGCGGACCCGCCCCGTCGTCGACCTGGCCCACGGCCAGGCGCACCCGGGTCGGCGTCTGTTCCGAGCGCGAAAAATAGGTCTCGGCGGCCAGCGCCAGGGTCTCCCCTTCGAGGGCGATGACGCCCTGGTAGCGCTCCATCTCCGGGCCCTGGTCGATGGTCATCACGAAGGCCCCCTTGCCGAGCAGGGCCCCGGCGCCCGGCCGCGCGAAGCCCTCGCTCGCCGCCGCCACCCGCTCCGCGTCGAAGCGGCAATAGCCGCGCAGGGCCCCGCTCGTGTCGTAGTCGGCGACCAGGAAGGCCACCGGTCCGTCGCCCTGGGCCTGGACGATGAGGCGGCCCTCGAACTTCAGGCTCGCCCCCACCAGGGCGGCCAGGGCGCAGGCTTCGCCCAGCAGGTTGGCGACCGCCTCCGGATAGGCGTGGCGGGTCAGGACCTCGTCGATGGCCGGCCCCAGCCGGGCGATGCGGCCGCGCACCGGATGGGTCTCGATCTGGAACGGGGCGACGAAATCGTCGTCGGGGAAGGAAGCGGTCATTCAGGCGGATATGGGGTCCGCGCCCGCGAAATTCATCTTCGCCGGCGCCCACTTGACGACATACCGACTGGTTGGTATGCACGCTTCATGAACTCGCATCCAAACGAGCCGTCGCCTTCAGGCAGCGCCCGCGGCAAGCTTCTCGACGCGTTCACCACGACGATCCGCGAGAAAGGCTACGCCGCGACCTCCGTCGATGAACTCTGCGCCAAGGCCGGGGTGACCAAGGGTGCGTTCTTTCACCACTTTCCGAGCAAGGGCTCGGTCGCCATCGCCGCCGTGGATCGTTGGTCGGAGATGTCGGACGCGCTGTTCGCCCGCGCGCCCTACCACCGATTGGACGATCCGCTCGATCGCATCCTCGGCTACCTCGATTTCCGCAAGGCGATGCTGCGCGGTCCGGTCGCGGAGTTCACCTGCCTGGCCGGCACGATGGTCCAGGAGGTCTACGCCACTCATCCTGACGTTCGCCGCGCGTGCGATGCCTCCATCGGCGGTCATGCCGCCACGCTGGAAGCCGACATCGCCGAGGCGATGAAGCTCTATCGCCTTCGCGGGCCGTGGACGGCCGAAAGCCTCGCCCTTCACACCCAGGTCGTGCTGCAGGGCGCCTTCATCCTGGCTAAGGCCAAGGGCGGCGCCGAGGTCGCCGAGGCGAGCATCGACCACCTTCGCCGATACGTCGAACTGCTGTTCGCTCGGCCCAGGACAGGCGGCGGGCGGAAGAGCTGACCATGTCGCACAGGGGGAGAAACGGCTTATGACAAAGACAGTAGTGTCTCGGCGGACGCTTTTCGTGGCCGGGCCCTGCGCTGTGGCAGGGGCGGCGAGCAGCCCGGAAACCGCCAAAGCGCAAGCAGGCAAAGGGCTGGATCCGCGAACCGAAGCGATCATCCGCGAACACTACAAGGCGTGGGACCAAAAAGACTGGCCCACGGAGAACAGGCTGCTGGCGGACGATTTCACCTTTTCGAGCCCGGCCGGAGACGATCACATTAGCAAGAGCCTCTTCAAGATGCGGTGCTGGGACACCCAGGCGGCTCACATCAAGCGGTTTGATCTGCTGCGGATATTCGGCGACGGAAACGAGGCGTTCGTCATGTACGACTGTCTGACCACGAACGATAAGACCTTCCGAAATGTCGAGTATTTCCAAGTCGCTAACGGGAAGGTGGCGGCCCTCGTGTGCTACTTCGGCGCGCCCTCCAACTATCCCACCGAAGTGAGCGCCGGCCGAACCTGATTACCGAACTTGGGCGATATTGATCGGAGACGTTGCCTTGCTTACGCACGCTGAATGCCTGGAGGAAGCGGTCAAGGCCGAGGAAACCTCCGCGCGCGCCCACGGCGAGGTGCGCCAGCGCCTTCTCATTCGCGCCCAGAGATGGCGCTCCCTGGCTAGCGAATCGCCCATGGAAGTCGCCCCCGCGCACCGTCCAATAGGGATCAAACTACTGTAGCAGCGCACTAAACGCCGGGCCGGTCCTCCCCCCTGCGCCAAGTCCGCTCGCCGCCGCGTCCAACAAAGATGCGTCATCCCGGCCGCAGCGCCGCAGGCGCGCAGAGCCGGCGACTGTAATTGGTCAAGGCTTCGTCCAAGATTGGTTGGTCTTGATGATGGCGTTGGCGGCGACGGCGATTTTGCGGGCGATGGCGATGAGGGCGACCTTGGCGGGTTTGCCGGTGGAGCGCAGGGCCAGGTACTCGCGCTTGAAGCCGCGATCGGAGCGGACGGCGCTGACCGCGGCGATGTAGAGGGCGGCGCGGACGCAGGGGCGACCGCCGTGGATGTGGGCTCCGCTGGTTCGGGTTCCGCTCTGGTTGGGGTGAGGGGCCAGGCCGGCGAGGCTGGCGACGGCCTTGCGGTCGAGGGTCCCGATCTCCGGGAGGTCGGCCAGCAGGGTGAGGCTGACGGCCGGGCCGACGCCCGGGATGGTCTGCAGCAGCTCCCGCCGCCGGCGGCCGTCCGGCTGATCGGCGATCTCGGCTTCCAGGCGGGCCTCGACGGCGGCGCGTTCGGCGCCCAGGTGATCGATCATCGCGCGGCAGCTGGCGGCGATGGGCTCGTCGAGGGTCTGTCCGAGCCGGATCTTCTCCATGGCGATCATCTCCACCAGCTGGCGCCGGCGGGTGGAGAGGGCGCGGATCTCGAAGGCCTTGCGGCTCGGAACCGGTCTGGCGGCGTCGTTCATCAGCAGAGCGAAGCGCGCCAGGAGCTTGGCGTCCAGTGCGTCCGTCTTGGCCCGCTTGCCTTCGGCGATGCGCAGAGCCCGCACGCGCTTGGGGTCGATCACCCCGACCTCGAACCCGGCCTCGGCCAGGGCCCGCACCAGGCCGCGGCTGTAGCCGCCGATCGACTCCAGAACCACCTTGGTCGCCCCCGCCTTCTGCAGGCGGCTGACCAAGGATTCCACACCCTTGGCCACGTTGGGCGCCCGGAAGACGACGCCCGAGGGCGCGATGCCCACATCAAGAAAGTCCCGGCCGACATCCACGCCGGCCGCACACAGATCAGTCATGGCTCCGCTCCTGTGTTCGAGCTGGAGCCGACAGGCCCCGCCCGTGCGACTGTTCGGATAAGCAAACTGGCGGACGCGCCCTTGCCGGAATCACGGCTTCTAACCAGGGACCCAACGAGCTACGCCCGCCACGATCAGACGCTCGTCCGATCAACGCCGCAATACACAGGGACCCAGGGGCGGCTCGCACAGCCGCTTGATCCCCTGGGTCCCGCGTCTTCGGAGCGCTGGCGCGCTCCTGCGCGGGATGACGTAAAATTTCGAAATGGGCGGGCATATGCGATCGCCCCTGCGTTTAGGGGGAGGGGGAGATCGCTGAACGCCCTAGATCGCCGCGAAGCACCAGGCGAGGATCGATTTTTGGGCGTGGATGCGGTTTTCAGCCTCGTCCCAGACCAGCGACCGGGGGCCGTCGATGACGCCGGCGGTGACCTCCTCCCCGCGATGGGCGGGCAGGCAGTGGAGGAAGACGGCGTCCGGCGACGCCAGGGCCATCAAGGCCTCGTCGACCTGGTAGGGGGCGAAGGCCGCCACGCGCGCGGTGTGGTCCTTGTCGCCCATCGACACCCAGGCGTCGGACACCACGCAATCGGCCCCGCGCACCGCGCCTTTCAGATCCTCGGTGACCGCGACCTCGCCGCCGCGGGCCAGCTCCTCGCGGCCGGGCTGGTAGGGGGCGGGGCAGGCGATCACCAGCCTGAAGTCGAACCGGGCGCTGGCGTGGATGAAGCTGGCGCAGACGTTGTTGCCGTCGCCGACGAAGGCGAAGGTCCGCCCCGCCAGGGACCCGCGGTGCTCCTCATAGGTCATCAGGTCGGCCATGATCTGGCACGGATGGCTGCGGTCGGTGAGGCCGTTGATCACCGGCACGTCGGCGGCGCCGGCGAAGCGTTCGACATCGTCGTGGCGGTCGGCGCGGATCATCACCGCGTCGACCATCCGCGAGAGCACCCGGGCGGTGTCCTCGATGGTCTCGCCGCGGCCCAGTTGCATGTCGGCCCCGGTGCTGAGGATGCTGTCGCCGCCGAGCTGGCGGATGGCGGCGTCGAAGGAGAAGCGAGTCCGCGTCGAGCTCTTCTGGAAGATCATCGCCAGGGTGCGGTTGGCCCCCGGCGCGTCGGGGTCGCTCTGGCCCTGCGGCCAGCCGCGGCGCAGCGCCTTGCGGGCGTGGGCGTCGTCGAGGATGAGGCGCAGCTCCGCGCGATCCAGCCGCCAGATATCCAGGAAATGGCGCGGTCCGCTCACGCCGCCGCTCATGCCGCAACTCGGGCCCGCATGGCCTCGCAGGTCCGCTCCAGCTTCTCCACCGCCTCGCGGGCCTCCTCGCGGGTGAGGTTGAGCGGGGGCAGCAGGCGCACGCAGTTCTCCCCACCGCCGCCGATCAAGAGGTGCTGCTCGCGGGCGGCGGCCATGAACTCGCGGTTGTTGGGGATCAGCTTCAGTCCGATCAGCAGCCCCTTGCCGCGGATCTCGCCGATGATGTCGGGGAAGCGATCCTTCAGGCCGGTCAGCTGCTGGGCGAAATAGCCGGCGATCGCGGCGACGTTCTCCAGGGTCTCGCGCCTTGAGATCTCGTCGAAGGCCGCCAGGCCGACGGCCATGGCCAGGGGATTGCCGCCATAGGTCGAGCCGTGGGAGCCCACGACCATGCCGGACGCGGCTTTGGCGGTGGCCAGGCACGCCCCGACCGGGAAGCCGCCGCCGAGCGCCTTGGCGATGCACATGATGTCCGGTGCGGCGTCCCCCGCCCACTCATGGGCGAAGAGCTTGCCGGTGCGGCCCATACCGCACTGGATCTCGTCATAGATGAGCAGCGCCCCGTGGGCGTCGCACAGCACCCGCAGGCGATCGAGCTCGCTCTCAGAGAGGGCCCTCGCCCCGCCCTCGCCCTGGACCGGCTCGACGATCACCGCCGCGGTCGTCGGCCCGAGCGCCGCCTCGAGGGCCTCCATGTCGCCGAACGGCAGGCGCCTATAGCCCGGCAGGGCCGGGCCGAAGCCTTCGACATAGGTCGGGTTGCCGGCCGCGAAGACCGCGGCGTAGCTGCGCCCGTGAAAAGCCCCCTCGAAGCCGATGATCTCGATCCGCTCCGGCTCGCCGGCCGCCCAGTGATATTTCCGGGCCATCTTCAGGGCGCATTCCACCGCCTCGGTGCCGGAATTGGTGAAGAAGACCACGTCGGCGAAGGTGGCGGCGGTCAGGCGCTCGGCCAGGGCTTCCTGGCCCGGGATGCGGAAGATGTTGGAGACGTGCCACAGCTTTTCGCCCTGTTCCTTGAGCGCGGCGACGAGCCTGGGATGGGCGTGGCCGAGGCCGGTGGTGGCGATGCCGGCCAGGCAGTCGAGATAGGCCTCGCCCTCGGCGGTATAGAGGCGCGCGCCCTCTCCGCGCTCGAACGCCAGTGGGGCGCGGGCGTAGACGGCGAGCAGGTGATCGTCGGGGACGGCGGACGCCATGGCTTCCCTCTTAGAAAAGCGACGTCCCCGCGCGGCCAACGCGGGGACGGGAAGCGCCGCCTTTTCTTCTCCCCGCCGGGCGATGTCAATGCGCCGCACCGGGATCGAATCCGCGTGGCCAGGCGTTCCCGTTTTGCGGGGCGAAACCGCACATCGCGCTGGGGCGCTTTGAAGGAGCCCTTCCATGCCCAAGACCCCGACCCTTCTTCTCGCCACGATGATCGGCGCCCTGGCGATCGGCGGCGCGGCCCAGGCCCAGATGGCCGGCGGAGCATCCGGCGGCGCCCAGCCCGGAGCCCAGTCCGGCTCCGATTCCCTGCAACAGAAGCTGCAGGACATGCGCAAGAAGGAACGCGAAAAGGCCGACAAGGCCGACAAGAAGACGGCCAAGGACGCCGACACCGGCAAGGCGACCGACACCGCGGCCCAGTCCGCCGCTCCGGCGACCCCAGCCACTCCGGCAACGCCCGCCGCGCCCGCGACGCCGGGCGCCGCCGCGACCCCGGCCACCCCGGCGACGCCTGCCACCCCGGCTACGCCGGCGACACCGCCCAAGTAGGCGACACCTCAGCCTTCCTCCCTCCCCTCCATGGGGAGGGTGGAACGCACGAATTGCGGGACGGGTGGGGCTCTCTGGGGAATCCCCCGCGTTCCTTGTCTCCGCCTAGAACCCCATCCGGCCCTTCGGGCCACCTTCCCCATAAAGGGGAAGGAGGAAATGAGTTCAGCTCTTCAGTCGGTAGCCGGTGGCGAACATCCATAGGCAGACGAGGGTGAGGGCGATGGCGATCGCCGCGGTGCAGACCACCCCGACCATCAGCGAGCCGTCCATGGCCCCGATGAAGCCGTAGCGGAAGCCGCTGATCATGTAGAAGAACGGGTTGTAGTGGCTGGCCGTGCGAAAGGGCTCGGGCAAGCGCGAGACCAGGTAGAAGGTGCCCGACAGGAAGGTCATCGGCATGATGACGAAGTTGCTCACCGCCGCGATGTGGTCGAAGCGGACCGACCAGATCGCCGCCATCAGCCCCAGCATGCCCATCACCACCGAGGCCCCGATCCCGAAGTAGAGGATCGCCCAGACGTGGCTGATCGTAAGGTGGGCGAAGGGGAACACCGCCAGCGCCGTCACCGCCCCGACCACGATGCCGCGCGTCGCGGCGCCCAGGGCGAAGCCGGCCACCTGCTCGGCTGGTGAGAGCGGTGGGGTGATGAAATCGCCCAGCAGGCCGTTCATCTTGGCCTGCAGCAGGCTCGACGAGGAGTTGGCGAAGGCGTTGGAGAGGATCTGCATCATGATCAGCCCCGGCGCCACGAAGGTCGCGAAGGCCACGCCTTCGATCGGCGGCGCGGCCCCGCGCACGGCGACCACGAAGACCAGCATGTAAAGCAGGGCGGTGACCACCGGGGCGGCCAGGGTCTGCATGCCCACCTTGATGAACCGGGTCACTTCGCGCTGGTAGAGGGTCCGGAAACCCTCCCAGTTGACCCCGTGGTAGTCGCGCGGCAGCGGCGGGGAAAGCGGGGCGGTCATGTCCTTCATGGCCTCCCATTTGCGTCCGGCGGGCCCGGCGCGCAAGCCAACCCGGGTGTGAATCAACATCTTGATCCTGTGGACAGATGCCGGGCGCCTATTGTGGCGCCACCGAAAAGGTGCACGATATATTGTAGGTCGGAGGCGCGGCGAAGGAAACCGGCACAACATATAGATCGGCGGAGCGCCGGCGCCGGTCTTGAGGAACCAGGGGATTGG
>DASXIE010000079.1:0-14578 GCA_036498165.1 Caulobacteraceae bacterium | reverse complement strand
ACCTGCTCGGAGCTGGGCGTGCGCACGCTGCGGCGGTTCAGGTGAAAATCGAGGCAGGCCGGTTCGAACTCCAGGCCGCAATGGGCGAGCAGCCGCCGCACGGAGCCCTCCAGGTCGTCGATGACCTCCTCGTGGCGCACGGTGAGTATCTTGCCCGGCAATACGTGGTTCCAGTGCTCCATCAGGTCGAGGTAGGCGCGGTAGTAGCGGGCGATGTCCTCGATGCTGTAGGCGAACTCCTGGCCCTGGGCGAAGAGCTGCTTGAGGTTGCTGAAGCAACACGCCATCGGCTCCCGCCGCGCGTCGATGATCCGGGCGTTGGGCAGCATCAGGTGAATGAGGCCGATGTGGCGGAAGTTGTTCGGCATCTTGTCGATGAAGAGCGGTTTGCCGGTGCGGTAGACCCGGGTGTCGGCCAGATAGGCTTCGCCCCGGCGACGGAAGTCCTCGGCCGTCATCATCGTCAGCACGCCCGGATAGCGAGGGTCGTCGAGGTCGGGGTCGCGGCCCTGGAGCTCCAGCGCCATCCTCTGGATGTCGGCCAGTTCCTGGGAGCCTTCCACCCGCGAGTGCGAGGCCAGAATCTGTTCGAGCAGGGTCGAACCTGACCGCGGCAGGCCGACGATGAAGATCGGGTCGCCGCCATCCGCGCCCCAGCCCGATCGGCGCTGGAAGAACTCGCGCGTGCAGACCTCGATCTGCCGGGCCGTGTTGGTCTCGAAGATCTCGGGCCGATAGCGGCTCTCGGCCCGTTTCAGCCCATTGCCGCGCTCGTAGTAGAGCCAGGACTGGGCGATCTCGCCGCGATCCTCAAGCGCCTTGCCGAGGGCGAAGCACAGGTGGGTGCGGTCGGCCGCCGCCGTGGCCGGCGACGCCTCGTGGGCTCGCATGCTGGCCAGTTCCTGGTCGGTGAAGCGGTAGAGCTTGAGGTTGGCCAGGCTCCAGTAGGCGTCGCCGAAGCCGGGCCGGGCGGCGGCCGCGGCGCGGTAGGCGTCGATGGACTCGCGGGCCCGGCCGACCGTCTTGAGGGCGTGGGCCAGCCACAGGCGTACGTCCGGATCGTCGGGCCGGTCGACGATGAGGTCCTGGTAGAGGGCGATCGCCCGCTCCTGATCGCCCAGGCCGACCGCGGCGGTGGCGGCGAGGCCGCGATAGTCCGGGTTGGCGGGATCGAACTCGAGAAGCGTCTCGATCTCATCACGCGCCTGGGCGTATTTCTGCCGCCTCACCAGGACGTCGGCATAGTCGAACCGGGCCGCCCGATGATCGGGGGCGAGGGCCAGGGCGCCGTCGAGCAACAGTTCGGCGTCGTCGAGGACATCGCGGGCCACGGCGATCTTGGCCAGCAGCCGCATCGCCTCGGGGTGGTGACCGTGGCGCAGCAGGAAGGCGCGGATGAGCTCCTCGGCCGGGGCCAGATCGCCGTCGAAGAAGAGCCCGGTGGCGGTCACCACCGGCGCCGGCAGGGCGCCGAGCGTGGCGAGGTGAGCGGCGGCAGTGGCCGCGTTGGGGCCGTCCGACTCGATCCGGTAGAGGCCCTCCAGCATGCGCCAGCTCATCGGCAGGGACGGATTGGCGCCGACAGCGCGCAGCAGGGCCTCCTTCGCCGCCGGCCCGTCCCTGAGCGCGACGTGGCAGAGGCCGCGCTCCTCGTGGGCGCGGCTGAATCTCGGATGGCTCTCCTGGAGGCGGTCCAGCATGGCCAGGGCCTCGTCGAGGCGACGCAGATGGCGCAGGCCGGCGGCGGCGATCAGCAGCAGGTCGCGGTTTTCCGGCGCTTCGGCGAGGCGCGCGCGGGCGCCCCGCAAGGCCTCTTCATGGCGGCCGTCCCTCTGCAGCGCGCGCAGACGGCCGATCTCCGGCTCCACGGTGGGAGCGAGGGTATCGACGGCGGCCGGTTCCATCAGCCCGACCTAGTCGCCGAACGCCTTCAGGGGAAGCTGATCCCGACCTTCAGGCCGACGACCAGCGGCCGCAGGGGGACCTCCGACTTGATGAACTGGGCCGAGGAGGTGAACACGCTGGCGTGGGAATTGGTCAGGTTGGTTCCGAAAATCTGCGCCGTCCAATTGTCCCGGCCGACGCCGATGGCCGCCTCCAGCGTCTCGTAGGCGGGCTGGAAATAGCGCAAATAGGTTGTGTTCGGAATAAGTACGCCGTCTCCGGAGAGGTAGCTGGACGGCTGGTTGAACATGCCACCCACGTAGTTGCCGCCAATCGTGGCGAAGGCATTGTAGTCCGCCATCCGCCATTCGTAACGGGCCCTGAGATTGCCCTCCCACGCCGGCGAGAAGGCCGGGGTCGACCCCAGGGCGCCGAACGGGTTCTGGAACGGGCTGAGCACCCCGCCCACCGGTATGGCCTGGGTGATGCACTGGCCGAACGCCGGCGTGCCGGCCTGGTTGTCGACCAGGCAGGGTGCGCTCGTCTGGGTGTTGTGGTTGTAGGAAACCGAGCCCTGGACGGTCAGGCCCTCGGTCACCCGGGCCACCGCCTGCGCCTCCACGCCCTTGACGTTGTAGTTCGGGCCATTGAGGCCGAAGGTGGTGTTGATCTTATAGGCGGGCGCGAACAGGAAGAACTGGGCGTTGTCCCAATCCATCCAATAGGCGGACAGGTTCAACTGCAGGCGGTGATCGAACAGCTGGGTCTTCAGGCCGATCTCGTAGTTGGTCAGTGAGTCCGGAGCATAGCCGTTGGGCTCGAGGAATTGCTTGAGGCCCTCGGGACCGGTGATCACCACCTTGCTGTTCGAGCGGTTGAAGCCGCCGGGGCGGAAGCCCTGGGAAAAGGTGAAGTAAGCCAGGGTGTCGTCGGTCACGTGCCAGGTGATGCTGGCCCGGCTCTTGAAGCCCGAATAGGTCACCTTGTCGTGGTGGGAATCGATGTTGGTGAGGGCGTCGGGGCCGCATTGTCCGTTGGGGACGTCGAGGCAACTGGTGGTCGTCGCGTATTGCGATCCCACCTCGAACTCATTGTATTCGTACCAGCGCGTCCCGGCCGTCAGGGTGAGCTTGTGGGGAATGAGGTCGAAGTCGACGGAGGCGAACACCGCGTACTGGTCGTAGCCGCGCTGGGTGTCCTCGCCGAAGGCGGTGGAGTCGCTGCGGATGCCCGGATCGTTGGCCGTCGAGCCAGGGGCCGTGTTGGTGTTGGCGATGCACGGCGGCCCGCCGTCCAGGGCGGAAGCAAGGTTCTGCGGCGTGCACGAGGGGATGGTTTTGTAGTTGAAATTTTGAATGTCGTAGATCCGGAAGTTCTCCTGGTAGAAGCCGGCGATGAAGCGCAGCCGCCAGTCGTCAGGTGAACTGATGCGCACTTCGTTGCTCAGGTGCGTGTTGCGGACGGTGTCCTGCCAATAGGCGCTCGGCGAATAGCAGAACGGTTGTCCGCCCCAGCCGGTGCTGCCCCCCGTGCACTCATAGTACATGCCGCCATGGGTGCGTGAGTAGTTGGAGTATTCCATCTGCTGCGAGATGTGGCGGACCATGTAGCCGCCGGTATAGACCGCGTTCAGCGGACCCAGTTTGCCGCGCAGCGTCCACGCCGTGTTTTCATACCGGTCCTTGTCGTAGGACGGGTTGAAAGCGGTGACCTGCAACGGCTGGAGAGTCTGGAAGTCGGAGCCGATCGGATATTCGACGGACAGGCCCTCGGCGTCCAGATTCTCGAAACTCTGGGCGATCAGCAGGTCCCAGTCGTCGTTGATCTTATAGGCGATCGAAAGCCGGGCGCCGGTGTAAGTGGTCGGGTTCTGCGCCCTGGCAACCGTCGACTGGTTGTTGATCGGCCCCGAGTTCGGCGGCGCGCACAGGCCCGCCGCGCCGGCCGGAAGGCCGTTGGGACACAGCCCCGCGACCGGATGGATATTCCAGTAGAAGTTGCCGAGATCCTGGTTCGAACGGGTGAAGGTGCTGGCGACGTTGTCTATGTAGCCGCCCTGGCGATCGTTGTAGATCACCGCCCGCACCGCCAGCTTGTCGGTGATCAGGGGAATGTTGATGGTGGCGTTGACGCTGTAGTTGGGACTGCCGTGGTCGGTGAGGCCGCCGCTGGCTTCGACATTGCCCTCGAACCGATCGAGCTTGGGCTTGTTGGTGATGTAGCGAAGCGCGCCGGCTTCGGCGCCGCCGCCGAACAGGGTCCCCTGCGGACCCTCCAGCACTTCGACGCGGTCCATGTCGACCATGTAGATGTCGACGTTGCGGGAGGGGAAGGTGAACGACTGGTCGTCCAGGTAAAGGGCGACATTGGGAAAATTGCCGACCGTGGCGCTGGATTGATTGCCTCGGAAGCCGTCGCTGAGGCCGCGCATGAAGACGTTGCCCTGGCCGGGGCCATTGGTCGCGTAGGTGACGTTGGGCGTGAACTTCAGCAGGTCGTCGAGCGTGGTGATGTTCAGATTGTTCAGGGTCTTGCCGGTGAACGCCTGGACGGTCAGAGGCACCTTCTGGATGGATTCCTCGCGACGTTCGGCGGTGACGACGATTTCGGTGACGGCGGAGACCGAGGAACTCGCGTCCGTGGCGGCGGCGTCGGCGGCGGCCGCGGCCCCGGCCCAACCGCTCAGAACTGCGGCCACGGCGCAGGAAATCAGATATCTGGCTTTCACGATCTTTGTCCCCCACGCGGTCGCCCAACGCCTGCCATGGGCCGGCGCCGCGGACCGACTGTGCGGACCTATGGTGACGCTTAAACGAAGGTTTGATTGCAGACCGTTGAACAATCGCCGACAGTATTGCGACGCTTGATCCGTGTACGGCTAAAGCGCGCCGGCGGTCGCCACCGCGCGCATGACGGGAAGGAACTCGAAAAAGTTGCGGCCGCAGGCCTCCTGGCTCTTGGCGACGTCGTCAAGGCGCCTGAGCGCCACGGCTTCCCGCCAATAGGCAAGTCGCCGGAAGGCCGCCGCTTGCGCCGCGTCGAACGCCCCACCCTGCAGCCCAAGCGAGGCCTGCGAAGCCGGGCTCAGGGCCGCGAAATAGCGCCTCTCCCTGAAGCAGAGATAGCGCTTGGCGGCCACGTGGAGGGCGATCGGGGCGCACACCGCCTCGTCGAAGAGGCCGGCGAGCGCCGCCGCGCCGACCGCCTCGTGGCGATGATCCCGCGCCGGGGCGTCCTCATCCTCGAAGAGATGGCCGATGTCGTGGACCAGGGCGGCGACGATGAGGCTGGGGGCGGCGCCGTCCGCTTGCGCGAGGCTCGCGCATTGCAGGGCGTGCTCGATCTGGCTGACGCCTTCGCCATAGGCGCGCCCGCCGCGCTCGCGGTAGAGACGCTCAACGCTCGCGAGGCCGGACAGTCTGGCCATCGAGACCTCCGCGCCGGAGCCGGCGGTGAAAGTAGAAGGCCGCGCCGATGGTGAGGACGAGGCCGGCGATCGCCGCGCCATAGGAGATCAGCTCGAGAAACGCGACCCAGGAGAGGCGCATGCCGAAGAAGTTGCGCACGATCAAGAGGGCGAGGGAGCTGGCGTAGCCGCTGGCGTCGGCGACATAGATCAGGAAGCCGGCCGTGCCGACATGGCCGCCGGCGGCGATGAAGCGATCGAACAGCAGGGCGTTGAAGGGCGTGTAGCCGAGGTAGAGGCCGGCGCCGAGCAGGATCATCCAGGCGATCGGCCCGATCAGGTGGGCCTCGAAGGCCAGGCTGGAAAGGCCGGCGATGACAAGGCCCGCGGCCACCAGGGCGAGGTTGGCCAGGAAGGCGCGGCGGTTGTCGCGGATGAACATCACCGAAGCCAGGGTGACGAGCACGATGGCGGCCACCGGCAGTTCCGAGAGGGTGAAGATCTGGGCGTCGTTCCTGAACCCCAGGCCGTTCCAGATCTCCACCGCGAAGTTGTCGCGAAAATCACGCAGGGCGGTCAGACCGACATAGACGACGATGAGGGCGACGAGGCCGGGCGCGAAGGTGGCGAACATCGCTCGCCGGGCCGGCCCGTCCATGGGGGCGCGGGCGACGCGCGCCCGCTCGTCCTCCGGGCTCGGCGGCGGCAGGGCGGCCAGGCCGAAGACGCAGGCCAGCAAGAGGGGCGCGAACATGAGGCCGGTGAGCGCCGGCATCCAGAATTCGTTCGCCCAGCCGCGCAGCATCACCGCCTCGCCCACCGATTTCACCACCCCCGAGGAGACGATGAAGCTGGTGCACAGCATGGCCCCCAGGACTTCGGACAGGCGCCGCCCTTCGAGGAATCCGAACACCAGGCCCCAGATCATCCCCAGGGCCAGGCCGTTGGCGAACAGGCAGGCGATGTTCCACGGCGGCGGAATGAGGGCGAAGAGGATCAGGGCCAGTTCGGCGGCGCCGATCAGCACCAGTATGGCCAGCGCCCGGCGATGGGCCGGCATTTCGGAGATCACCTTGACGCCGGCGATCTTGGAGAGGGCGTAGCCGAGCAGCTGGGCGATCACCAGGGCGATCTTGTAGTCGACCACGGCCGGGGCGACGGAGGCGTAGCTCGCCACCGTGAACGGCTTGCGAAAGGCGTACATGGCGAAATAGGCCCCAAAGGCCATCGTCCCACCGTAGAGGGCGAAGACGGGGGCGGGGGCGCGGGAAAGCCAGGCACGCAGGCGTTCCATCAGGGGCCATGCGAGCGGCGTGACGGCGGCGGTCACGCGCGTCGCGGCCGCTGGCCGCTCTCCTGGCGCGGCGAGGCCTGGAGGGTGGGCACGGTGGGACGGGGCAGGCTCATGGCGCGCGCCTCCGCCTCGGCCAGGGCGGCGGCGGTGGGCGGCAGGACGGGAACGTCCAGCCGCGCCGGCTCGCCGAACCCGAAGGCGGCGGTGAGATCGCCGCAGGTCGCGCGCCGCCAGGGACTGACCCCGGCCGCCTCGACGCCGAACCGGGCCTCCAGGAGGCGCAGGGTCGAAGTGTGGTCGAAGGTGTGGCCGCAAACATAGCCGCCGCGGCTGAAGGGAGAGACGACGAGGCAAGGCACCCGGAAGCCCAGGCCCACCGGCAGGCCGCGGACGAATTCGCCGCGCGCGCCCGGCGGCGGGGTGGGAGGCGCGACGTGATCGAACAGGCCGTCGTTCTCGTCATAGTTAAGGATGAGGGCGGAGCGCGCCCACAGCTTCGGATTCGACCACAGGGCGGCCAGCACCTGGGCGGTGTGGTCCTCGCCGGCCGCCGGCAGATAGTCGGGATGCTCGCTGAGATCGGACGGCGGCACGATCCAGGTCACCTGAGGGATATTCCCCGTGCGGATGTCCCACAGCAGCTCGTAGAATGGCCGGTCGACGAGGGCGTTGCGATAGAGGGCCGAGCTCGGCGCCGCGTTCTGGTACTGGACGAAGTACTTCAGCACATTGCAGTCGTAGTCGTCGAGGTCGTGGTAGACGCGCCAGGTGATCTGGGCCCGCTCCAGCCGCTCGGGATAGGTCTCCCAGGCATAGGCGCGCCCGGAGTTGTCCACGGCCGGGCCGCCGTGGGCGCCGTCGGCGTCGATCTGGCCGGTCATCAGGCAATGGCGATTGGGATTGGTCGGCCCAAAGACCGAACAATGGTAGCCGTCGCACAGGGTGAAGGCGTCGGCCAGGGCGTAATAAAAGGGCAGGTCCTCACGGGTGAGATAGCCCATCGTCATGGGGCCGCGCTCGCCGTCGGCGGTCCGGTGCGCCGCGATCCAGGCGTCCATGGCCCCGCCGTTCCAGGCCTGGTGCTGCGGGCCCCAGGCGTGGCTCAGTTCGTGCACGCGCTGGGCGCCTGTAGTGCGCGTGTTCAGGCGGAACGGCAGGACATGGCCGTCAGGGTTGAGCGGGTCGGCCTGGCGGAACACCGAGCCGCCATCTGGACGCTTGGCTGTCGGATCGTCGAAGCCGCGCACGCCGGAAAGGCTTCCGAAATAGTGGTCGAAGGAACGGTTCTCCTTCATCAGGATGATGAAGTGGTCGATATCGCGCAGGGAGGAGGGCCGGGGCGGCTCCTGCGCCAGCGCGGCCGTCGGAGCGGCCAGCGCGGCGCCCGCTGCTTGGATGAATTGACGGCGGTTCGCCACGTCCCCTCGCACCCCGGCCGGGCAAATGGCCCCCCGCCTAGCTAGCGACGGGCGCGCCCCGGCGACAGCCAAGATTTTATGACGGAGCGGCGATCCGCCGGGCGATCTCGTGGACCACCGGCAGCAGGTGGGAGACGTTCTCGATCACGAAGTCGGCGCCGGCGGCGGTGAGTTCGCTCGCCGAGCGGGTCAGCCGCTCTTCGCGATCGTCCGCGGAGAGAGCGCGAAAATCCTCCAGGGCCAGACCGACGCCGTTGCCCGAGGCCGAGAGGCCGACGGTCCAGCACCCCGCCAGGCGGCCCTCCTCGATGCCGACGGGGGCATCGTCGACCTTGATGCACGCCCGCGCCGGCCAGGCGTCGAGGGCGATCAGCGCCTTCCAGGTCATCAGGGGGGCCGGACGCCCGCTCGGCGTCTCGCCGGCGCACACCACCGTCTCCGGCGCATAGCCCTGGGCCGCCGCGCTCGCCAGGATGGCCTCCATCATCTCGCGAGTGTAGCCGGTGCCCGAGCCGATCCGCACGCCTAGGGCGCGCAGGGCCCCCGCCACGTCGGCCGCGCCCGGGATGAGCTGGGAAGACTTCGCCGCCTCCGCCGTCATGGCCGGCCCCAGCTTGCCGTAGAGCCGCTCGACATCGGCGTCCGACGGCGTATCGGCCTTGGCGGCGAGCCACCGCGCCGCCACCCCCGGGTCGGCCATCAGGGCCCGCAGGTGATCGAGCTTGGCCTTGCCCATGTCCCGCCGGGCTTCTTCGTCTAAGAGAGCCAGGCCTTCGTCGGCGAACACCGCGGTCAAGGCCCTCACCGGAGCCATGCAGCCGAAATCGACCATCGTGCCCGCCCAGTCGAACACCACGGCCTTGACCGGAAAGCTCATTCCGCCGCCTCCGCGTTCAGACCGAAAAGGTCGCCGATGACGCGTTCGGCGATGCCGAAGCTCATCGAGGCGCCGGCCCCGCTGGTGATGATCACCAGCCGCACGTCGGGCGTCGGGGCGTCCATCAGCCAGGTGCGGTCGTCGGCGACGGCGTAGACGCCGGTCCACCGCTCGCTCACGCTCGGCGCCGCCCGCCCCGTGGCCCGGGCGTACTCGGCCAGGATCTCGCGTTCGGCGGCGGCCGGCGCGAAAGGTCCGGGCAAGCGCTCGTAGTGGTGGCTGTCGCCGACGATCAGGCCGCCATCGACGCCCTGGGCCGCGATGAGGTGCACCCCGTTCTCGTAGCAGGCCGGCAGCTCGGCGCGCAGCCGCGCCTCGAGCGTCGCCGCCTCCGGCAGGGCCGCGTAGCCGCGGTAGCGGGTCAGGCTGAGGTCCGACATGAGCGCGGCCGGCAGGCGGTAACCGGGATCGGCGAGCTTGACCATGGAGAGGCGGCATCGGGTGAGGCTGAAGGCGGCGATCCGGTCGCCGAAGAGGGTGACGAAGTCATCGCCGGGGCAGACCACGCAGGCCCCGGCCTCGATCGGCCCGCGCGAGGTGGCTATGCGCGGCGGGGCGGCCTCGAAGGCCGAGGTCTCGTTGTAGAACTGGACGCCCAGGGCCTCCCGCAGCCACGCCGTCAGGGCCGGAATGGCGGTTCGGGATTCCAGGCGAAGCTCGTGCGGGCTGTAGAGGACGCCCTTCAGGTCCTCCGGCCCGAGGCCATCGGCCACGCGCCGGAACTCGCCCGGCGCGATGAGGCGGCAGCCTTCGCCCATCTCCGTGGCCAGGAAGGCGTCGAGCACCGCCATGGCCTCAGCCGAGCGGACGGTCAGGTAGAGCCCGCGCTGCTCGATCCTGATATTGGCCTGATCGGCCACCTCGGCCCACACATCGCGCGTGCGGCGGGCGAGGCGCCAGCTGTCCCCGCGCGCCTGGCCGGTGACGGTCACGAAGCCGAAATTGCGGATCGAGGCGCCGTTGGCGCGGACATCCCGTTCGATCACCGCCACGCGCTTGCCGGCCTTAGCCGCCACGAAGGCGTGGGCGAGGCCGATCACCCCGCCGCCGATCACCGCCAAGTCGAAGACAGGGGACGTCAAGGGGCCTCCACGCCGAACCCGCGGCTATCCGTGCATAGCGGGCGCGCATGACAAAACGAATTCACGAGAATGGCGTTTTGCCAGCCTCTCCCGTGTCAGATGCCAAGCGGGAGTTGCGGCCATCGCTGCCGCACCTACCCCGCGGCGGCGGTGGCCGGCTTGATGGCGGAGGCGGCGGCGGAGGGGCCCTCGGGCGGCAGGGCGACGCCGGCGTTGCGGGCGAGGCACGCGCCGGGGTCGGCCATGCCGTGCTGGCCCATGCAGAAGACGTCCTCGTAGTTGGGCTTGGAGACCGCCAAGCACTGGTAGAGGTTCAGCTTGGCCATGTGCAGGCAGGTGTTGGTCCCCTCGTCGGCGGCGAGGATGGAAAGCTGGTCGTAGGTCCCGTCACCGGCCTCGCCGAGGGCGGCGATGGCGGCCAGCTGGATCGCCCGGGCGACCAGGGGGGTGTAGGGCGGCCGGGCCGGGCCGGCGGTGATGGGAAGGGGCGTTCCCCCGGTCGCCGCCCGCTGCAAGGCGTCGACGTGATCGGCGGCTTCGGGCATGGGGGAGACCCCCTCGGCCTCGACGGCCTTGAGCCGGCCGTCGCGATTGACGACCTCGACCTTGGACCAGGCCTGGTGCTGGATGTCGTAGGCCGACTGCTTCACGGCCTTGCCGGCCGCCAGGAGCTTCAGCCCGCCCGAGGCGAGGGCTTCGCGGGCGAGGCCCGCCGCCCCGTCCGAGCCCTTGAAGAGGAGGGCGTAGCCGGGATCGGCCATCAGGTAGCCGACCATCAGGCGGCGGTTTTCCGGGGTGTTGCCGGCGGCGCGGACCTCGTTGACGAAGGTCTGGTCTTCCAGGGCCGCCACGGCCGCGTAGGCGACGGCGCCGCGGATGAGGGCGCGGGGCTCATAGGCGGTGGCGTTCTTCAGGGCCAGGGCCACCGACGCGCCGCTGGTGAAGGCCGGGGAGGTGGCTTGGACGCGCTCCAGCCAGGCCTCGAAGGCGGCGGCGTCGGCCAGGGTGCGCTGCGGCAGGGCGACGGGGCCGGCCGGCGGCGGGGGCGGCGGCGGGGCCTCGATCTCGGGGGCCGGCTTGGGGCGCGCCATGGCGAGGGGATCGGCGGCGACGAAGGCCGCGGCGCCAAGGCCGACAACCGCCAGGACGCGCGTCGTCCTTGCCCAGTTCATAGCCGCACTCCCTTCACCAATCCTCCCGCGCGGCGAAGCGCTTGCCCCGCCGAATCGGCGATATTGTGGCTTCTCCGCGTTCAGTCGAACAGTTTCGAGACCGATTCCTCGTTGGCGATGCGGCGGATGGCCTCGCCGATCAGGCGCGCGCAGCTGACCACCCGGATCTTACCGCCGGTCTGCAGGCGATCGTCGCTGGCGATGGAATCGGTGATGACCATCTCCTTGAGGACCGAACCGTTGACGCGCTCCACGGCGATGCCCGAGAGCACGCCGTGGATGATGTAGGCCGAGACCTCCTTGGCGCCGGCCTCGATCAGGGACTGGGCAGCGCTGCACAGGGTGGTGCCCGAATCGACGATGTCGTCGAAGATGATCAGCCGCCGGCCGGCCACGTCGCCGATGATGTTGGCGACCTCGGAGACGCCGGGCCCGTAGCGCCGCTTGTCGACGATGGCGAGGCCGGCGTCGAGCCGGCTGGCCAGCGCCAGGGCGCGGACCACCCCGCCGACGTCGGGCGAGACGATGAGGAGTTCGCCGCAGTCGCGGTAGTGGGCCTTGACGTCGGCGGCCATCAGGGGGGCGGCCTGGAGATTGTCGGTGGGGATGTCGAAGAAGCCCTGAATCTGGCCCGAGTGGAGATCCATGGTCAGGACCCGGTCGGCCCCCGCCCGGGTGATCAGGTTGGCGACCAGCTTGGCCGAGATCGGGGTGCGGCCGCCGACCTTGCGGTCCTGGCGGGCGTAGCCGAAGTAGGGGGTGACGGCGGTGATCCGCTTGGCCGAGGCCCGCTTCAGGGCGTCGATGCAGACCAGCAGCTCCATGAGGTTGTCGTTGGCCGGGAAGCTGGTCGACTGAAGGACGAAGACGTCCTCGCCGCGGACGTTCTCCTCGATGGTGACCCACGCCTCGTTGTCGGCGAATCGCTTCACCTGGGCGCGGGTCAGGGGCACGTCGAGCGACTGGGCGATGGCCTGGGCGAGGCCCGGGTTGGAATTGCCCGCCACCAACTTCATTCGAGGCCCCCGCCGTCGCCGCGACTCCACGCTCACCGGAAGGCTTCTATCAGTGCGCGGAACAAGGGCAAGCGGGGGCGATCCGGCGTCCTATTGGGCGGTGTCGTCGGCGACCAGTATGTGGCCGGAGATTCGGGTCCCGCCGACCATGGCGTCGTGCAGTTCGACATCCACCGCGGCGACGTCGATCGCGGTGGGAGTGACCTGGCAGGTCGCCGCGCAGGTGATGGTCTCTGAACGGATCTGCCGATTGACGGTGATCGTCAGGCTGGGCGACTGGTAGATGATCTTGTTGGCCGGCGCCGGCCCGGCGAATTTGACGCTCGCGCCGCCCAGGAGCTGTCCTGAAACGTTGAGGGCGCCGATGCGCGCGGAGCCGTCGGCGTAGTTCGATCCGCCGGCGACCTGGCTGAAGCTGGCGGTCGACAGCGCCTCCTGGACGCTCACCGCCAGGTAAAGCACCGCGGGCAACCCGGAGGGGCCCGCCGGATCGGTGAACAGGTTCATCCGGCCGCTCCCGACCGCCGCGTCGGCCGCCGAACTGCGCGCATCGACCCCCCAGCCGCTCGCGGCGGCATGCGAGGTGAGATTGGTCGCCGTGACGTGGGCCGAGGGGCGCGAAATGAGCGGCGCGGCGATGACGGTCTCGCTGGCGCTGGCGACTGTCTTGGAGACATCGTATTTGCCGGTCGACGGCCCCTCGACGGCGGCGATCGGCCCAAGCTGAGTGGCGATTCCCTGAGCGTCGAGAGTAACCTCGATCCCCTGGGCCGAACCCTGCGGCCCTCCCGCGGCCCCGGCCCCGCCGGCCGGCAAGGCGCAGCCGGACATGGCCAGGACGATCCGCCTGGCAATTCGTGCGTGCGCCATGACTGAATCTCCCCGCCTTTGCGACCTCGTCCGGTATGGCCTCGGCGAGGCTCGGCTCGTTAACTTTATCATGGAATCCGGCCGGCGCCGTCACTCCAGCATGATCGCGCTGAGCAGGCGGCCGTAGTCGGGCTCGCGGCGGTGGACGGCGCGGCGGTTGGAGAAGAAGGCGGCCTCGTCGGCGTAGGTGTCGGCCCCGATCCAGGCGCGCTCGCGCACCCCGGCGGCGGCCAGGCGGGCCAGGACGAAGGCGGGGAGGTCGAAGAGCCGCTTCTCCGGCCTCGCCCCGGCGGCGAAGAAGGCCTCGTAGGAAGGATCGGCGGCGATGAAGGCGGCGAGGAATTCGCCTCCGACCTCGTAGGAAGCCGGGCCGATGCACGGGCCCACGATGGCGACGATCCGCTCGGGCGTGGCCCCCAGGGAGACCATGGCCGCCACCCCGGCCTCGACCACTCCGGCCAAGGCCCCGCGCCAGCCGGCGTGGGCCGCGGCGACGACCCGGGCCTCGCCGTCAGCCATCAGCACCGGGGCGCAGTCCGCCGCCAGGGCCCCGCAGACGAGGCCGCGGGCGCGGCTCACCACTCCGTCGGCCCTTGGCCGGTCCCTGGGGCCGACGGCGAAGGGGGCGTCGGCGATGATCACCGCGTTCGAATGGACCTGGAAGCAGGTGGCCAGGGCCTGCGGCCCCGCCCCGAACAGGGCGGCGGCGCGGCGGCGGTTCTCGGCGACCGCGGCCGGATCGTCGGCGGAGCCGACTCCGAGGTTGAGGCTGGCATAGAGGCCTTTGGAGACGCCGCCCGCGCGGGTGAAGAAGGCGTGGCGCACGCCGGTGACGGCGGCGAGGCGATCGCTCGATAGGACCGGCGGGTCGGCCATCGTCAGAATCCCGGGACCGCCAGCCCGGGCTGGGCCAGGGCGACGACCTTGAAGAGCTCGCCCATCCCCTCGGGCGCGGTGAGGCGGGCGAGCTGGCGGGCGATCTTGCCGGCCTCTCCGGGATTGGCCCGGCTCAGCGCCGCGGCGCGGGCCTCGATGCCGAGGGCGCGGAGGAAGTCACCCTGGCCGAGCACGGGCGCGCCGAACGCGAAGGCGGAGAAGTCGACGTGGCCGGTGAGGTCGGCGAGGCCTGGATGTGCCAGGGGGCTTTCCTTGGCGTGGCCGCGCACGGCCTGGAGGGTGTCGGCGAGTTCTGGCCGGACACGGCCGTAGTCGACGAAGAGGGCGGCGCCGCCGGCCTTGGCCAAAAGGGCGCGGACGCCGCGACCCAGGGCCTCCACCGCCGGCGACCATTCGAAGATCGCCCCGACCGGTCCGTCGAGAGGGACGCTCGCCGGTTCGCCGGCTTCGAAGCCGCGCGGGCCGATCCGCCGCTCGCGCCAGCCGTCGCCCGCCCGCACCGCCTGGCGGATGGGCAGGCAGTCGAGGAACTCGTTGGCGAGGATTATCGCCGGGCGGTCGGCGCCGATCTCGTCGACGCCCCGGGCCCAGCGGGGCGCGAA
>DASXIE010000078.1:0-10238 GCA_036498165.1 Caulobacteraceae bacterium | reverse complement strand
GGTTCGCCCCGAGACTCTCGACGAGGGCGCGCGCGTCGCCGGCCGCCGTGGCGTAGACCTCGGCGCCTTTCATGGCCGCGAACTGCACTGCGAAGGGGCCCACGCCGCCGGACGCGCCATGGATCAGGACCTTCTGGCCCTCCTCGAGGCGGCCGAAAGTGAACAGGCCCTGCCAGGCGGTGAGCGCGGCGAGGGGCACGGAAGCGGCCTGGATCATGTCCAGGCGCCGCGGCTTGCGGGCGATGACCTCGGCCGGGGCGGTGACCCACTCGACATAGCCGCCGCGGTCGGGCGGCAGCATGGCGAAGACCTCGTCGCCCGCCTTGAAGCGGGTGACCTCCTCACCGACGGCGGCGACCATGCCGGCGACGTCGCGGCCGAGGATCACCGGCAGCTGCTCGGCCCGCACGGCCGGATAGCGGCCTTCGCGGATCTTGTAGTCGACCGGATTGACACTCGCCGCGCGCACCTCGATCAGCACTTCGCCGGGTCCCGGCTCTGGCCTGGGCAGGTCCTCGACTCTCAGAACATCGGCGCCGCCGAATTCGTGGATGCACACCGCCTTCATGGCCGTCTTCCTTCCGCGCTGAGCCACCCAAGGTGCAAACTCCCTGGGCGGGCGGCGGTTCATTGCGGCCGCGCGATCGCCGGCTTGCGGCCCGCGCGTTCAGGCGCCCTATGGGACTCTCTTAAGAAGGGAAAGGGACGCCGCGATGGATGCTGCGCCGATGAACGGAGCCGAGAGCCTGGTCCACACCCTGGCTGACGCCGGGGTCGAGGTCTGCTTCGCCAACCCCGGCACCTCGGAGATGCATTTCGTCGCCGCCCTCGACCGCGAGCCGCGCATCCGGCCGGTGCTGGGCCTTTTCGAGGGGGCGGTGACCGGCATGGCCGACGGCTATGGCCGCATGGCCGGCAAGCCGGCGACGACCCTGCTGCACCTGGGGCCCGGTCTCGCCAATGGCCTCGCCAATCTCCACAACGCCCGCCGCGCCGCCACCCCGATCGTCAACATCGTCGGCGACCACGCCACCTACCACGCCCACTTCGACGCGCCGCTGGCTTCGGACGTGGCCGGCTTCGCCCGGCCGGTGTCGGGCTGGGTGCACAGTTCCACAAGCGCGCTGACCGTCGCCGCCGACGGGGCCCGCGCGGTGGCCGCCGCGCTCAACCCGCCCGGCCAGATCGCCACCCTGATCCTTCCCGCCGACACCGCCTGGAACGACGCCGAGGGCCCGGCGCCGCCCTTGCCGATTCCCCAGCCCGCGGCGGTGAGTGGCGAGGCGGTGAAGCGCGCCGCCGAGGCGACCAAGGCCGGCGCGCGATGCTCGATCCTCCTGCGCGGCGCTGCGCTGGAGGAGGCCGGCCTCGCCGCCGCCGGGCGGATCGCCGAGGCCACCGGGGCGCGGCTGCTGGTCGACACCTTCGCCGCGCGCCTCTCCCGCGGGGCCGGCCGCGTTGTGCTGCAGCGCATCCCCTATTTCGCCGAGCAGATCGTCGAGTTCCTGGCCGAGGTCGACGAGCTGGTCCTGGTCGGCGCCCGTCCGCCGGTGGCCTTTTTCGCCTATCCCGGCAAGCCGAGCTGGTGCCTGCCGGCCGGCGCGCGCATCACCTACCTCGCCCACCCCCACGAGGACCCTCTTGGCGCCCTTCAGGCCCTCGCTGAAGCCCTCGATGCGCCCGCCAAAGCCACCCTATTCGCCCCCTACGCACCCCCTGAATCCCCCTCGGGGCCCCTCAATCAATACACCCTCGGCCAGGTCATCGCCCGTCATCTGCCCGAAGGGGCGATCTTCTCCGACGAGGGGGCGACCGGCTCGCTGGGGACGGTCCTGGCCACGGCCAGCGCGGCCCCGCACGACTACCTCGGCCTGACCGGCGGCTCGATCGGCCAGGGCGTTCCGCTCGCCACCGGTGCGGCTGTCGCCGCGCCGTCAAGCAAGGTCGTCTGCCTGCAGGGCGACGGCGGGGCGATGTACACTCTGCAGGCCCTGTGGACCCAGGCGCGCGAGAGGCTCGATGTCACCACCGTCATCCTCGCCAACCGCGCCTACGCCATCCTGCAGATCGAACTGGGTCGCGTCGGGGCGCTCAATGCGGGGCCCAAGGCCTTGTCGATGTTCGATCTTTCGGATCCCAATCTCGACTTCGTCGCTCTCGCCGCCGGACTCGGCGTGGAGGCCAGCCGGGCCGAGACCCTTGAGGCCTTCGAGGCCCAGTTCGCCGCCGCCATGGCCCAGGCGGGGCCCCGCCTCATCGAGGTCATGCTGTGAAGGCGTTTGACATCGCCGACCCGCGCGCCCATCTCGAAGGCGAGGGACAAGTCGTGAGGATCGCCATGTCCATTGCTGCCAAACTTGCCTGCGGGGCGCTGGCCCTGTCGGCCCTCGCGGCGACCGCCGCCCCGGCCGCCGCCGACACCCGCGCGCCATGCTTCTTCATCAACCAATGGCAGGGATGGAAGGCCGACGGGCCCAACATCCTCTACCTTCGGGTCAACATGAGAGACATCTATCGCGTCGACCTTTCCGCCGGCTCGGAGCAGCTGACCTGGCCGGGGTCCTATCACCTGATCAGCCGGGTCCAGGGCTCCGACTCGGTGTGCGGCCCGCTCGATCTGCAGCTGGCGGTGTCCGACAGCCACGGCTTCTACCAGCCTCTGATCGCCCGTTCGCTCGTCAAGCTCACCCCCGAAGAAGCCGCCGCCCTGCCGGCGCGCCTACGGCCGTAAGCTGAAGATTCCGGCGACCGGCTCGTCTTGACCATCGAGGCGGTCATCTGGGATTTCGGCGGGGTGTTCACGCTCTCGCCGTTCGAGGCCTTCAATGCCTACGAGGCGTCGCGCGGCCTGCCGGTCGACTTCATCCGCCGGGTCAACGCCACCGATCCCCACGCTAACGCCTGGGCCCTCTTCGAGAGCGCCCGGATCGACGCCGCCGGCTTCGACGCCAGGTTCCTGGCCGAGTCGGCGGCGCTCGGCCACGCGGTGCGGGGGGCTGAGGTCCTGCCCCTTCTCTCGGGCGAACTGCGGCCGCGGATGGTCGAGGCCCTGAAGGCTTGCAAGGCCCGCTTCAAGGTCGGCTGCATCACCAACAACATGGCTCAGGGCCACGGCCCGGTCATGGCCGCCGACGCGCAAGGGGCCTTGCGCGCCGCCGACGTCATGGCCCTCTTCGACGAGGTCATCGAAAGCTCCAAGGTCGGGGTGCGCAAGCCCGATCCGGCCATCTATCGGATGATGTGCGAGGCCCTCGACGTCGAGCCGGCCGCGTGCGTCTACCTCGACGACCTCGGGATCAACTGCAAGCCGGCGGCGCAGATGGGGATGACCGCGATCAAGGTCGTCAGCGAGGCCCAGGCCCTGGCCGATCTCGAGCGGGCGACCGGTCTTGCTCTGCGGCTCAGCGCGGCGGCCTCATGAGCCGGCCGGCGAAGATCGGGGCGACCGCGGCTCTTGAGCAGATTCCCGGCTGGTCGGCGGCGCAAGGCCGCGACGCTATCACCCGCGTCTACAAGTTCGCCTCGTTTAGCGCCGCGTTCGGCTGGATGGCCCGCGTCGCCCTCGCCGCCGAGCGCCTCGACCATCATCCGGAATGGTTCAATGTCTACAGCAAGGTCGAGGTGACGCTCGCCACCCACGACGCCGGCGGGGTGACCGAGCTCGACGTCGCCCTGGCCAAGCTGATGGACGCCGCCTTCGCCGGCGAGTGATCTCGCCGCCGCGATGGCGCCACCGTGTCAGGTCAAACGGCGCGCCGGGCGAGTGGGGCGGGCGTTGATTGAAGATGGCGGCCAAGACCCTTAAGGTTTGGGCGGGGCGCTCAATAGCCAGGTCTGGACCTCTTGCATGGCGAAAATCACCCTCATCGATGACGACGAGAACATTGTCGTCTCGGTGTCCTTGGCGCTGGAGAACCACGGCCACGCGGTCACCGCCTTTTACGACGGGGCCTCGGGGCTTTCGGCCCTGGAGAGCGATCCGCCGGACGTGGCCATCCTCGACGTGAAGATGCCGCGTATGGACGGCATGGAGGTGCTGCGCAGGCTTCGTCAGACCTCGAACGTTCCGGTGATCATCCTCACCTCCAAGGACGAGGAGATCGACGAGATTCTCGGATTCAATCTCGGCGCCGACGACTACATCCACAAACCCTTCAGCCAGCGCCTCCTGCTCGAACGGGTGAAGGCGGTTCTGCGCCGCGCCGCGCCCGAAGAGCCGGACAATGGGGCGGCGTCGGCCTCGCGGGCCATCAAGCGGGGACGCCTCACTCTCGATCCGGCCCGCCACGACTGCCTGTGGGACGGCAAGCCGGTCCGCTTGACGGTGACCGAGTTCCTTCTCCTTCAGTCCCTGGCCCAGCGGCCGGGATTCGTGAAGAGCCGCGACAACCTGATGGACGCGGCCTACGAGGATCAGGTCTATGTCGATGACCGCACCATCGACAGCCACATCAAGCGGATGCGCAAGAAGTTCCGAGACGTCGACCCGGAGTTCGATTCCATCGAAACCCTTTATGGCGTCGGCTACCGCTACCGCGAATCCTGAACCGGGGCCGCCCGCGGCCGCCAGACGATCCGGCCGCCCGTCCGCCAGGCGCGGGGCATGGCCGCTGGGATCGCGGCTCGGCCGGCTGATCGTCATCCTCAACCTGCTCGGCCTGGCGATCCTGGTCGGCGGGGCTCTCATCCTCAACGAATTCCGTCAGGGGTTGGTCGAGACCCGTCTGGAAAGCCTTGAACTCGAGGGCGAGGTGATCGCCAAGGTCATCGATGAATACGCCACCGTGGGTGAGCCGGCCCCGGCGCTCGAGGCCGACTCGGCGATCAGTGTCGTCAATGTCCTCTCCATCCCCTCTTCGCAAAGGGCTCGGCTGTTCGACGCCAACGGCCGGCTCCTCGCCGATTCCTTCGTGGTCGCCGACCGGGTGGACGAGCGGCCCCTGCCTCCGGCCGTCAAGCCGGGCCAGAAGGTCAATCCCACCGGACCGCCGGCGGCGCGGGTCGCCAAGGCCCATGAGGCCCTGGCGCTGGAGGTCGAGCAGGCCCTGCGCGGTAAGGTGGTCCGCAATGTGCGCATGGCCGAGGACGGCCAAAGGGTGGTGTCGGTGTCGATCCCGATCCGCCACGTCCGCGCCTCCCTGGGCGTGCTCACCCTCCAGGCCAGCGACGTGGAGAAGATCGTCGCCGCCCAGCGCCGGGCCCTGTTGCCGTTCATCCTGATCGCGGTGGGGGTGACGCTGATCTCCTCCCTGCTGCTCACCCAGCTGATCGCCGAACCGGTGTTGCGCCTGGCCCGGGCCGCCGACCGGGTGCGCCTGCAGCACGTCAGGGCCATCGCCCTTCCGGATCTGGCCGGCCGCGACGACGAACTGGGCGACCTCACCCGCTCCCTGGAGGACATGACCCGGGCCATCTCCGACCGCATGCAGGCCATCGAGCGTTTCGCCGCCGACGTCGCCCACGAACTGCGCAATCCCCTGACCTCGATCCGCTCGGCGATCGAGACGCTGGACGTGGTCAAGACGGCGGAATCCCGCGCCCGCCTCCTCAAGGTGCTCGAGCAGGATGTCGGCCGCATGGACCGGCTGATCACCGACATCTCCAACGCCTCGCGCCTAGACGCCGAGTTGTCGCGGGAATCGCCCTCGCCCCTGGAGCTGGCCAGCCTCATCGAACACATCTGCGGTTTCTACGAGGCGACCCGGAAGCCGGGCGAGACCAGGGTGAGGTTCTTAGAGCCGCGCGGCGCGGAGACCCTGCGGGTGCTCGGCCGCGAGGAGCCGCTGAGCCAGGTGGTCCGCAATCTCGTCGACAACGCCCGCTCGTTCAGCCCGCCCGTCGGCGAGGTCCGGGTAAGCCTCGCGCGGGGGCGTGGCGAGGTGGTGGTCACGATCGACGATGATGGCCCAGGCATGCCGCCGGAAAATCTCGAGACGGTGTTCGAGCGATTCTATACCTCGCGGCCCAGGGGGGCGGCGTTCGGCGGCAATTCGGGCCTTGGCCTGGCCATCGCCCGGCAGATCGTCGAGGCCCACGGCGGGCGGATCTGGGCCGAGAACCGCATGCAGGGCGCCTCGGTGGCCGGGGCCCGCTTCCGCGTCGCCCTGCCGCTGGCATGATCGTCCACGCCGGCCTCATCGCCCGTCAGGTCGGAGGCCGCTGGCGGGGCGTCCTCATCGAGGGCCCGCCCGGGGCCGGCAAGAGCGACCTGGCGCTGCGCGCTCTGAGTCGGGGCTTCACCCTGGTCGCCGATGACCGGGTGCTGGTCTTCGCCGCCGGCGGGCGGCTCTACGGCCGGGCGCCCGACACCCTGACCGGACTCATCGAAGCGCGCGGGGTGGGTGTCATCCGCCGCAATCCGCTGCCGTTCGCCGCCATCGCCCTCGTCGCGCGCTGCGTCGCCGAGCCGGGCGAAGTCGAGCGGCTTCCCGAGCCGACGCGCCGCGACCTGCTCGGCCAAAGCCTGCCGGCGCTCGACGTGTGGCCGTTCGAGCCCTCGGCGCCGGCCAAGCTCACCGCGGCGCTCGAACATCTTGGAGGGCGCGGCCAACAAGGGTATCTAGCGCGTTTCGCGCCGCCCTCCGGACGCGAGGGGGCATGAAGGGTCCGCCTTTGAGGCATTCTCGATGATCGGGCTCGTGATCGTGACTCACGGACGCCTGGCGCAGGAATTCGTCTACGCCATGGAGCATGTGGTCGGCCCCCAGCCGGCGGTGGCCTCCATCTGCATCGGGCCCGACGACGACATGGAGAGGCGTCGTCGCGACATCCTCAAGGCCTGCGGCGAGGTCGACAGCGGCGACGGGGTGATCCTGCTCACCGACATGTTCGGCGGCACGCCCTCCAATCTGGCCATCTCGGTCATGGAGCAGACCAAGGCCGAGGTGATCGCCGGCCTCAACCTGCCGATGCTGATCAAGCTGGCCAGCGTGCGGGCCCGCGAGCCGCTCTCCCAATGCGTGGCCTACGCCCAGGAAGCGGGCCGGAAGTACATCTCCGTCGCCTCCTACGTCCTGGCCGGCGAGAAGTGACGGCGTCGGCCAGCGTCGACATCGTTAACGAGAGAGGGCTGCACGCCAGGGCCTCGGCCCGGTTCGTCAAGCTGGCCGGGGCCTTCGACGCCGAGGTCAGGGTGACCAAGGACGAGCAGACGGTCGACGCCATGTCGATCATGGGCCTGATGATGCTCGCCGCCGGCCCCGGCTCGACCATCGAGATCAGCGCCAAGGGTCGCCAGGCCGCCGAAGCCGTCCAGGCCCTCGCCCACCTCGTCGCCAGCCGCTTCGAGGAGGAGCGTTAGGGCGCCTTTGGCTTCCGGCTCGCGTTGCCAGAACAGGATTTCCGGCTGAGACCTGACGGATATAAAGATATCCTTATATGACTGTTGCGGCGGGGCGCGCGCCATCCTATAGAGCCGGCGACAGTCACTTAAGGGAGCCCGTGGTGGCCGATTATATCGTCAAGGACGTCTCGCTCGCCCCCTGGGGCCGCAAGGAAATCGACATCGCCGAGACCGAAATGCCGGGCCTGATGGCGGTGCGCAAGGAATTCGGCCCCGACCAGCCGCTGAAGGGGGCGCGGATCGCCGGCTCCCTGCACATGACCATCCAGACCGCGGTGCTGATCGAGACCCTGCAGGCCCTGGGCGCCACCGTTCGCTGGGCCTCGTGCAATATCTTTTCCACCCAGGACCACGCCGCCGCCGCCATCGCCGTCACCGGCACGCCGGTGTTCGCGGTCAAGGGCGAGAACCTGATCGAATACTGGGAATACGCCCACAAGATCTTCGAGTGGGCCGACGGCGGCTACCCCAACCTGATCCTCGACGATGGTGGCGACGCCACCCTCCTGTGCGTCCTCGGCCCCAAGGCCGAGAAGGACCCCTCGATCCTGAACAATCCGCACAATGAGGAGGAAGAGGCTCTCTATGCGGTGATGAAGCGCTACCTGGCCGAAAAGCCAGGCTTCTATTCGGCCATCCGCGCCGCCATCAAGGGCGTCTCCGAGGAGACCACCACCGGCGTCCACCGCCTCTACCAGATGGCCGAGCGCGGCGAGTTGCCCTTCCCGGCCATCAACGTCAACGACAGCGTCACCAAGTCCAAGTTCGACAACCTCTACGGCTGCCGCGAAAGCCTGGTGGACGCCATCCGCCGGGCCACCGACGTCATGCTGGCCGGCAAGGTGGCCGTGGTGTGCGGCTACGGCGACGTCGGCAAGGGTTCGGCGGCCTCCCTGCGCCAGGGCGGGGCGCGGGTCATCGTCACCGAAATCGACCCGATCTGCGCCCTGCAGGCGGCCATGGAAGGCTATGAGGTCCGCACCCTCGACGATAGCCTGGATGTCGCCGACATCTACGTCACCGCCACCGGCAACAAGGACGTCATCACCGTCGAGCACATGCGCGGGATGAAGCACAACGCCATCGTCTGCAACATTGGCCACTTCGATTCCGAAATCCAGATAAGCGGCCTGCGCAACTACAAGTGGGACGAGATCAAGCCGCAGGTCCACCACGTGGAATTTCCCGACGGCAAGAAGATCATCGTTCTGTCCGAGGGCCGGCTGGTGAACCTCGGCAACGCCACCGGCCACCCGAGCTTCGTCATGAGCGCCAGCTTCACCAACCAGACCCTGGCTCAGATGGAACTGTGGACCAATCCCGCCGCTTACGAGACCAGGGTCTACACCCTGCCCAAGCGCCTGGACGAGAAGGTCGCCATGCTCCACCTCGGCAAACTCGGGGCCAAGCTCACGTCCCTGAGCCGCGAACAGGCCGACTACATCGGCGTTCCCCCGGCTGGGCCCTTCAAGCCGGATCACTACCGCTATTAGGGGCGCGGCGCCCACGGTCCTGGTTCTTTCCAGCCTCGTGGCCGCCAGTCCGGTCGGCGGCGGGGCCCAGGCCCAGGTTCTGGCGCGGCTCGGGGTCGAGACGATCCTCGTCCCGACCGTAATTTACGGCCGCCATCCGGGCCTGGGGCCGCCGGGCGGCGGGGCGGTGGGCGCCGAGCGTTTCGACAGCCTGATCGAAGGGGTCAAGGCCGCCGGGGCCCTGGCCGAGGTCGATGCGGTCATCGCCGGCTATTTCGCCACTCCGCGCCAGATCCAGGCCGCCGCCCGCCTGATCGACGCCTTGCCCAATGCCTGGATCATCGTCGACCCGATCATGGGCGACGCCGAAAGCGGGCTCTATGTCAGCGAGGGTGTGGCCGGCGCGATCGCCCGCGAGCTCATCCCCCGCGCCGCCCTCGTCGCCCCCAATACGTGGGAGCTGGCGCGCCTGGCCGGCCAGAAGGTAAACGATGCGCAGAGCGCCCTGGCGGCGGCCCGCTCGCTCGGCAAGCCCGCCCTCATCTCCTCGGTCGACGCTTTTGGTGAGATCGCCGTCCTTTACGCCGAAGACGGCGAGGCCTGGCTGGCCACCCATCCGCGCCAGCCGAGCGCGCCAAAAGGGACCGGCGACCGCCTGATCGCCCATTTCGCCGGCGCCGTGCTCGGCGGCCTGGCGCCGAGAGAGGCCCTCAACGCCGCCGTGGGAGATGTCGCCGCCAGGATCGGCGAGCGCGCCGTCGACGTCCACGTGACGCCGCTTTGACGGCGAGCCCCGACATCCGCGGCTTCTGTCCGCCTCAATTCGCACCGGTCCGCGAAACGTTCGAGGCCAATTTCCGCGAGGGGCTGGAACTGGGCGCGCGCTTCGCCCTGGCGATCGAGGGGGAGATCGTCGTCGACTTGACGGGCGGGTGGGCCGACCGCGACGAGACCGCGCCGTTCGGTCCTGAGACCCTGACCGCGGTCTTCTCGACCACCAAGGCCATGGCCGCCCTGATGCTGGCGAGGCTCGTCGACCAGGGCCGACTGACCTACGAGGAGCCGCTCGCCGACCTCTGGCCGGAGTTCGCCGCCGCCGGCAAGGAATCGCTCGCGATTGGCGAGATCCTCTCCCACCAGGCCGGCCTCCCCGGCTTCGCCGAGCCCATGGCCGCGAGCGACTGGTTCGACCACGACCAGATCGCCGGCAAGCTGGCCGCCATGGCCCCGATGTGGCCGCCGGGAACCGCCGCCGGCTGCCATCCGGTGACCTTCGGCTATCTTGCCGAGGAGATCTTCCGCCGGGCCGACGGCCGCACGATCGGCCAGGCGCTGCGGGACGACCTCGCCCAGTCCTTCGGCCTCGATCTGTGGATCGGTCTGCCCGAGGCCGAGCACGCCCGCTGCGCCGACGTCCGCCGCCC
>DASXIE010000077.1:0-33839 GCA_036498165.1 Caulobacteraceae bacterium | reverse complement strand
CGGAATCTGGCTGGCCTCGACGAACTCCAGGATGTGGCGGGCCGTGTCCGGGGCGTCGGTGTCCAGGCCCATGATGATCCCCGAGACAACCTCCATGCCGTAGCTGTTGAGCGTCGCCACCCCCTCGAGGATCGGGGTCATCAGGTTGTGGGCCTTGTGCATTGCCTTGAGCGCCTCGGGCTCGGGCGTCTCAATGCCGCAGAAGACGGTCTGGAACGCCGCCTCGCGCATGGCCGCAAGCAGTTCGGGCCGCTTGGCTATGTTCAGGGTCGCCTCGCAGGCGAAGCGGTAGGGATAGCCGTTGTCCTTCTGCCAGGCGATGAGGACCGGCAACAGGTCGCGAAGGGCCCGGCGGTTGGCGATCAGGTTGTCGTCGACGAAATAGACCGTATCCCTCAGGCCGCAGGCGCGCAGTTTGTCGAGCTCGGCGCACAGCTGGGCCGGGGTCTTCAGGCGCGGCACGCGACCGTAGAGGGCGGGGATATCGCAGAACTCGCAGTCGTAGGGGCAGCCGCTGGAGAACTGGATCGAGCCCATGAAATACTTCTTCAACTCGGCCAGTTCGTAGGCCGGCAGGGGGAAGTCGGCGAGGTCTCGGCGGGCGGCGGTAGTAAGGATGACCTGGGCGGGCGGCCGGGCGGCGTCGGCCCCGAGGCGGGCGATGAGCTCACTTGTCGCATCGCCCAGTTCGCCGACGTGGAGATAGTCGAAACCTGGATAGTATTCCGGCGAGGCCGAAACAGAGGGGCCGCCCAGCGCGGTGGTCAGCCCGGCGGCGTGGGCGCGGCGGTTGATGTCGTTGATCTGGCCGCGCTGGATATGCATGCCGCTGACCAGGACCACCTCGGCCCAGGCGAGATCAGCCTCGCTCGCGCGGCGCAGGTTCTCGTCGACAAAACGCACCTCCCAGCCTTCCGGCAAGGCGGCGGCGATGACCAAGAGGCCCTGGGGCGGCATGAAGGCCTTGGCCCCCACGAGGGGGAAGGCGTATTCGAACGTGCCGAACGAAGGGGTATAGCGCGGGAAGACCAGGAGGGCCCGTCGCCCTTTCCCTCGCCCCGCCCCGGACACGCCCACGTTGTGCGAGTCACCCATGACGAGCCAACTCCGCACTTTTCGATGCGTTCCCGTCAAGCCTGTTTTAGCATCGGCGCCGATCATCACCACGGGGGCGAAGGAAATGAGACGCGCATTCTTGCTGGCGGCCGTGGGCCTCGCAATGGGCGCCGCCGGCTCCGCCTCGCCTGCCACGCTTGTTCTCGACCGTCCCCGGCCGCTGAGTCGCGATATCGCCGCCTTCCCGCGGATCGCCGCGCCGGCTGACGCGGCCAGCGGGCGGATCAACGCCGCCCTGGCCCGGCTCGACCGCGCCGCCCTGCGCGCCGCCGCCGAGTGTCGCGCCGAGGCCAGGCAGGCGGGCGCCGCCGGCAGCGACTGGGAGCGGACAATCGCGGTGACCATGAAAGGACCGCGCCTGCTGAGCTACCTCGTCAGCGACGGCTATTTCTGTGGCGGCGCCCATCCCGACGCGGAAGCGTGGCCTCTGGTCTTCGATCTCGCCACCGGATCGCCGGTCGATTGGGCGCGTTTCCTGCCGCCCCCCCTTGTTGGCAAGCCGGCGACGGATACCGAGCCTCAGACCGCCGGCCGCATCTCCCTGGCTTCGCCGCGGCTGCATGCCCTCTACATGGCGCTCTATCGGAACGCCGACCCCGATTGCCGCGAGGCCATGGCCGATCTGCCCGAACCCGCCGCCGCCTCGATCTGGCCCGAGCCCGCCAAGAGCGGCCTGGCGGTGAATTTCGAGGTCGCCAACGCCATGGCGGTCTGCGCCGGGCCGGTCATCATTCCTCTGCCGCGCCTGAGAACCCTGGGCGCGAGCCCCGATCTCATCGCCGCCCTCGCCGCGGCCCGCTGAGCCCTCAGACGGCGGCGGCGCCCTCCGGCGCCACCGCCATCTGGGCAGGATCATAATAGAACCGCTCCTCGATGATCAGATCGTCGCGCCAGGTCTGCAGGGCCAGCTCGTCGAGACGTCGGACTTCGCTCTCCATGGTTTTGAATTCGAACACCCAGCCGATCACGACGCGGTCGCCGTCGACAATCACCGGCGCGGCGGCGCGGGTGGCGATACCTCGCATCGAGCTCAGCACGCCCTTTTCGTGGGCGATCAGGACATCGCGGCCACCCCTCGGCGGTCCGTTGTTGTCGCGCATCGTGGCCCCGGCGGCGTAGAACCGCTCGATCGCCTCGACATAGCGGCCGGCGCGCACGGTGGCGACGAAGGTATTGACCCGTTCCCGGCTTGGCATGGCATCGTCTCCTCGATAGATCCTGGGTCCAGGCTAGATCGATCCATCTAGTCATGAAAATCCATTATTGGATCGATCTATCTACTTCTTCCCAATGGGAGCAAATCACCTTACGCACCCCTTCGCCATGAACCCTTCCGACACCCGCCTGCGATTGGTGCGCGCCGCCGAGCAGCTGTTCCGCACCCAGGGCTATTCGGGAACCGGCCTCAAGGAGCTCACGGTCGCCGCCCACGCCCCGTGGGGTTCGCTCTATCACTTCTTTCCCGACGGCAAGGCCGAGCTGGCGGCCGAGGCCACACGGTGGGCCGGAGAATTCTACGGCCAAGGCTGGCGGCGGGCCTTCGCCCAGACGAAGAGCCCCGGCGAGGCGATCGAGAGCATCTTCCTGGCCGAAGCCCGAATTCTCGAGGGCAGCGATTACCGCAACGGCTGTCCGGTGGCGGCCATGACGCTCGATATCGCCAGCACCGACGAGCGCCTCCGCCAGGCTTGCGCCGGCGCCTTCCGCGGCTGGCTGGACAGCCTCGTCGAGGGCTTCGCGGCGCATGGGGCGGACGCAGACGCCGCCGAGGCCCTGGCCAACTTCGTCCTGGCGGCGATCGAGGGGGCGATCGTGCTCAGCCGCGCCGCCAAATCCCCCGCCCCGCTCCTGGCCTGCACGCCCCTCGTCCGCGCCGCCGTCGACCAGGCGGCGGAAGAGTGGTGGAAGACGGGATAGGCCGGCCCAGGATCCGATCGTCAGGCCGTCGCCGGCTCGGCTTCGGCGGCGATCGGCGTCGCGACGCGGTAAGGCGCGCGGCGCGCCGCGGCCTGTTCGGTGAAGAGGGCGTTGTAGGCCTCGACCATGCCGTCGACGTCGTAGAGCGCCGCCCTTGCCGACGCCGCGGCGGCGAGATTGGCCGCGAAGTCCGGGTGGCTCAGGAGGTGGTTCAAGCCGGCGGCGAAGGCGCCCGGATCTTCCGGCGGGACCACCCAGCCGCTCGTCCCATGCTCGACCATCTCGGCCGGACCGAAGTCACAGGAGGTGACCAGCGCCGGTGTCCCGCAGGCCATGGCCTCGACCAGCACGCTGGGGAAGCCCTCCCAGCGCGAAGGCAGGACGAAGAGCCGGGCCTTGGAAATCCACGCCCACGGATTGGCCGTGAAGCCGGGGAAGCGGACCTGCTCGCCCACCCCCATCGTCTGCGCCTGGCGCCTGAGATCGGCCTCGCGGCTGCCTTGGCCGAGGATCACGAGGTCCATCTCGCGGGCCGCTCCGCTGTCGGCATAGGCCTTGATCAGGAGGTCGTGGCCCTTCTGGTGCTCCAGCCGGCCGACGGTGATGATGAATGGGCGCGAAGGCGCGCCGGCCAGGGGGGCGCGGGCCATGGCCTGAATCTGGCCGATGTCGACGGGATTGTGGATCACCCGCACGCGGCGATGGTCCAGTCCCAGGCGCGCCGAAAGGCCGCGGGCCATCTCGTGGGAATTGACCAGGAAGCAGTCGGCGGCGCGATAGACCCTTCGCGTCAGGCTCTTGATGAAGGCCCGGCCGAGGGGATTGGCCAGTTCGTCATCGACCACCACGTCGGTGTTGTTGCCTTCCCGGGCGATCCACAGCGGCCGATCCTCGCCCATGCCGCTCAACACCAGCCAGGTGAGGATGCTCATGCCCTTGAGGAAGCTCATCACCACGTGCGGACGGTGGGCGCGTATCATCCGGGCGACATTGATCGGGGCGATGGTGGCCGCGGCCGCCAGCTTGTGGGGCCGATAGAAGCTCGAGTTGCGCCCCTCGAAGGCGAGCAGGCTCTGGCCGAGCGGCGAGGCGTCGACGCGGCCGGGGTCGGCCTCGGCCAGGAACGGCCCTGCCCTGCGCAGCAGGCCCATGCGGACATCGAACTGGCCGGGATCGCAACGGTTGAGCAGATGCACGGCCACCCGCTCCGCCCCCCCGCCGTGCAGGGAGGACAACAGCAGCATGACGCGCAGCCTCTCGGTCATGCTATCCCCCAGCGTCCTTTCCTCGTCCCGCCGGCGGTGAGTCTAGCCGGGCGGGGCTTGCCGAGGCAACGACCTATGTGAAGCTTCGGGGGCCGCGGCTTGAACGAACTGGAACTGCTGGTCGGGTCCGAGGCGTTCTGGGGCCGCGCCGCCGCCGACTGCGCCGCCGCCCGCCGCCGCCTTCTCGTCCAGGCCATGACGTTCGAGGGCGACGCGGTGGGCCAGAGGGTGGCCGCCGCCATTGCCGCCGCGCCCGCCGCCGACCGCCGGGTTCTCGTCGACGCCTATTCCAAGGTTGTGGTCAGCGATCGCTGGGTGGCCGGTGGAGCGCCCGAGATCCGAGCAGAGGCGCGGGCCACCGACGCCATGTTCCACGGCCTGATGAAGGACGGCGTCGAAGTCAGGGTGACCAACCCGTTCACGCCGCTGATGACCAATTATCCGGCCCGCAACCACAAGAAGCTGATCATCGCCGACGACGTGGCCTTTATCGGCGGGATCAATTTCAGCGACCATAACTTCGCCTGGCGCGATTTCATGGTCCGCATCCAAGGCGCCGGCGCGGCGGATTTCCTGGCGGCGGACTTCCACGCCACCTGGGCCGGGGCCCCCCGGCCGGCTTCGCTCCGCGAGGGCGGTCTCACGCTCATCAGCCTGGACGGGCGATCCAACGGGACCTTCTTCGACGAGGTCGCGGCGATGATCGCCGGCGCGACGCGCGAGATCGTGGTGATGAGCGCCTACCTCACCTTCCCCTTCGACGCCCCCCTGGCGGCGGCCGCGCGCCGCGGCGTCGCGGTGCGGCTGATCACGCCGCTGGCCAACAACAAGCCCGTGGTTCGGGACTATCTTCTCGGCCTCGCCGCCCGCGCCCGCTTCGAGCTCTGCCTGCTGCCTGAGATGAGCCATTTCAAAGGGATATTGATCGACGGCGAGCGCCTCCTCGTCGGCTCGTGCAATTTCGACTTCGTCGGTCACGAGGCCGAGGAGGAGTTGGTCGCGGTGATCGACGATCCGACCCTGATCGCCGATTTCATCGCCCGGGTCATCGAGCCGGCGATGGCCGAGGCCCTGCCGGCCGGGTCGGGCAAGATCTCGCGGCCGCGCGGCCTTATCGCCCACGGCGCGCTCAAACTCGCCCAACTCGCCGCCCGGGCCGCGAAAGGCTCGCGACGAACCGCTGTGGCGTGGCGCTAGAGCAAACCCCGTTCAGACGGAATCGTCTGAACGGGGATAATTTGCTCTAGATTCAAAAGTGTAGACCCTGACTCAACGTTCACATCTGTTCCGTGTGAACGCATCCGGTCTAGCGGCGCGGGGCCGGTGGCGCCGGCGGAGGGGTGGGCTTGGACGGACAGCCCTTGGTGAGCTGGGCGCAGGTGTCGGCGAGCATCTCGCGCTTGAAGTCGAAGCCCTTCATCGACTCGCCGAGCCCGGGAAGGACCTTGATCAGCCGGCCTGAGTACACCTCACCGGCCGGCGAGGTGAGGAAAGCCGCGGTCGCCCTCAGGTCGGCGGGGCTCATGGTCACGGCGTAGACCGCGGCGATTTTGTCGACGACCCTGCCGAGGCCCTGATCGAGCTTGGCTTTCCCGATCGACTCGACCTTGGCCTTTTCGGCCGGCGTCAGAGGCCCGAGGCTGGCCTCGACACCGGCGATCTGGGCTCCCCCGACGGTGCGGATCAGCCCGAGGAAATCATCATGTTCGGCCACCTGGCGGGCCAGAGCCAAGGTCGCCGGTGATGGCGGCGGCGCCGCCGGCGGGGGCGCTGGGGCCTGGGCGAAGGCGCTGGGCGCCAGGCACAGGGCGGCCAGAGCGGCGCCCCTCATCAAGATCGTCATCGCTCCCCTTCCCTTCCGCGTCAGGCCGCCGCCTGTTTCTGCGCTCCCCGCCAGGCGTCCAGGAAGCTGGCCTGGTGGACACAGCTCACCGTGCAAAACGGGGCGCAGGATTTGACGGTTTCGAACTCGCGCGCGATGTCGGCCGCTCCATAGTCGGCCAGTGGAATGCCCGGCGAGCCGCGCTGTTGCGAGCAGTAATGCACCAGACCGTCCTCGCAGATGTAGAGATAGCGAGCCCCAGCCCGGCAATGCCAGGCATTTGGCTTGCCAGCCATGAGATTCTTCTGGAACATCAGATAGTTGACGAGGTGGGCAGCGGATCCCTTGCCCATCAGGGCGTGGTAAACCGCGCGCTGGGTGGCCGACAGGGGGGCAAGCGTCCCCTCATCGTCGTGGAGGACCCCGACCGTGTGCGAAAAGCCCAGGGCCTTGGCGTTCCTGGCGACTTCAAGGGCGTCGCGCGTGCGCTCTTCGGAAATACCGAGCACCGAATTGATGTTGACGTGAAAGTGGGCGTGGACGGCCAGAAGCTGCAGCTTGCCGGCCAGGGATTTCAGCGTCTTCTTGGAGATCGCGTCCGGCTTCACCCCGTCGATGGAGATCTGCAGTTCCTGCAGGCCGGCGGCGTTCATGCCCTCGATCCGCTCGACGGTGAGCAGGAAGCCGTTGGTGATGGTGGTGGCGATCATCCCTCGCGCTCGGATGCGGCGAACCACCGCGTCGTGGTCGGGATGAGACAGCGGCTCGCCGCCCGTCAGGGTGACGATCTGGGTTCCCAGTCGCGCCAGGGCGTCCACCCGGGCGAGGAGATCGTCCAAAGGAACCGGCTTGGAGACCTTGTCGTACTCGGCGCAGTAGGCGCACTCGAGATTGCAATAGCGGGTCACCACCAGATGGGCGAGCATCGGCCGGCGCCTGGAGGTCAGGACGCGCGAGGCCACCTTCAGGCTCTCGCCCAGTGTGATGCCAGCCATAGGCGCTCCTTTTAGGGGTAGCGCAGCCGCAGGTGCAAGGTGGTCTCGCCGGGGCCGGCCTCGAACTTCACCTGGTCGTAGGTCGGCGCGGAGATCAAGGTGCGGGGGTTGTTGGAAAAGCCGAAGCCCTCAATGCCGCTGAGGAACTTGTGGTCCCATTTCCCGTTGGAATTGGCGTCGTGATAGACCGCGAAGGCGTAGGTTCCCGGTCCGCGCAGCCAGATGCACATCCGTGTCTGAGGGGCCGTCGCGGGCACGCTCCATACCTTGAGAGCGCCGTTCTTGATCAGGAACTGGCTGGCCTCGCCCGGATAGAGCGAGCCGGTCATCAAACCGCGGGCCGTATTGACGTTATCGACGAGGATGGTGAGCCGGGTCGCGGTGGGAACGCCCTGGCATGGGGCCGCCATTGCGAGGCTCGGGGCCAGCGCGAGGAGCGGCACGGCCGAGGCGATGGCGGCCCTGGTCAAGGTCATGGCGGTTGGGTGACTTCCCTCGATGGCGCCGTTCAGGCGCTCTTATGGCGGAAATGAGTGTGCCGCCGGATGGTTTCTGACCGGTATATGCGACGGGTCGATGAAAGGCACGCGCCCGAGGGAAAGGCGTCCACGGGCTCGGGAAGTCTCCGGCGACGTCATTCTAGACAACGCGCCACGATCTCGTAGGACCGCAGGCGGGCGGCGTGGTCGAAGATCGAACTGGTGACCATGACCTCGTCGGCGCCGGTGCGAGCCGCGAAATCGGCGAGCCGGGCCGCCACCGTCTTTGGTGAACCAACGATCGCCTGGGACAGGGCATGGGCGAGCATGGCGCGAGCCTGCGGGTCGAGGCGGCCCTCGATGTCGTCCACCGGCGGCGGCAAGGGACCCGGATGGCCGCTGCGCAGGGCCATGAAAGCCTGCTGCAGGGAGGTGAAGAGGCGGGCGGCCTCTTCGTCGGTTTCGGCGGCGACCACGGTCAGGCCGAACATCAGGTGCGGCCTGGCGAGGCGCTCGGAAGGCTGGAACTGATCGCGGTAGATCCTCGCCGCCGCCATCATCTCGGCTGGCGCGAAATGCGAGGCGAAGGCGTAGGGCAGGCCGAGGATCGCCGCCAACTGGGCCCCGAAGGTGCTGGAGCCGAGAATCCACACCGCCACGTCGAGGCCCGCGCCCGGCACCGCCCGCACCATCTGGCCGGGCATGGCCGGCTCCAGGTAGCGCAAGAGCTCGATGACGTCCTGGGGGAAGGCGTCGGCCCCGCCGGCGAGGTGGCGGCGCAGGGCCTGGGCGGTGAGGGGATCGGTCCCCGGAGCGCGTCCGAGGCCGAGGTCGATGCGACCCGGAAAGAGCGAAGCCAGGGTCCCGAACTGCTCGGCGATGATCAGCGGCGCATGGTTGGGCAGCATCACCCCGCCGGCTCCGATCCGGATGGTCGAGGTCCCGGCCCCGATGAAGGCCAGGGCTACCGACGTGGCGGCGCTGGCGATACCGGGCATGTTGTGGTGCTCGGCCATCCAGTAGCGCTTGTAGCCCAGGCGCTCGGCGTGGCGGGCCAGATCGAGGCTGTTGCGCAGCGCCGCGCCGGCGTCGCCCCCCTCGACGATCGGGGCCAGGTCGAGCACGGAAATGTCCATCATGGCCGCTGATATAGGCGCCCCGCCGGCGTGGGTGGAAAGATTGAAGGAATAGTGGTCTTTCCCGGCCATGAACCGCATCTGGGACATCAGCCAGACCTTGCGGCCGGGCCTCCCGGTTTGGCCGGGCGATACGCCGTTTTCCGCGGGCCGGCGCTGGTCGCAGGGCGAGGACTCGCCGGTGACCGTGTCGCGCTTCGAAACCACCGTCCACGCCGGGACCCACGCCGACGCCCCTCTGCACTATGCGGTTGGCGAGGCTGACGCCGCAGGCGTGGAGCTGGATGCCTATGTCGGTCCCTGCCGCCTGATCGACGCCCGCGACCAGGGTCCGGCGATCGGCGCGGTCTTTGTCCAGCGCGCGGTGACAGCGCCGCCACCGCGGGTGCTGTTTCGGACCTATGAGCGCTTCCCTCACGAGGCATGGAGCTCCGACTTCACCGCTATCGAAGCCGGCGCGATCGCCGCCCTGGCGGCGCTCGGGGTCAAACTGGTGGGGCTCGATTCGCCCTCGCTGGACCCGCAGGACTCCAAGACCATGGACGCCCACAAGGCGGTGCTCGCCGCCGGCATGCGGGTGCTCGAGGGCCTGGTGCTCGACGACGTCCCGCCGGGCGATTACGAGCTCATCGCCCTGCCCCTCAAGCTCGCCGGCCTCGACGCCTCGCCGGTGCGGGCGGTGCTAAGGAGCCTGGGCGCATGACGCTCGCGCTCGAAGCGGTCCGCGCCTGGGATCGCGACGATCCGTTGGCGCATTTCAAGGCCCGCTTCGCCCTCCCCGAGGGGGTGATCTATCTCGATGGCAATTCGCTGGGTCCGCCGCCGTTGTCGGCCCGGGAGCGGGTGACGGCGGTTGTTGGCGAGGAGTGGGGTGAGGGGCTGATTCGCAGCTGGAACGAGGCCGACTGGATCAGCGCGCCCGCCCGCGTGGGGAGCAAGATCGCTCGCCTGATCGGGGCGGGGGCTGACGAGGTGATCGTCGCCGACTCGACATCGGTCAATCTCTTCAAGCTGCTGACGGCGGCGCTCCTCGCCCGTCCGGGGCGGGGGGTGATCCTCACCGAGACCGGCAACTTCCCCACCGACCTCTACGTCGCCGGCGGCGCGGCCGGGATGGTTCCGGGGGCGACGGTGCGGGCGGTCGCTCCCGACGACGTCGAGGGGGCGATCGATGAGGAGACGGCGGTCGTCCTCCTCACCCAGGTCCACTACAAGACCGCCGCGCGGCGCGACATGATCCGCCTCACCGCCGCGGCCCACGCCGCCGGGGCCCTGATGCTGTGGGACCTTAGCCATAGCGCGGGGGCGGTGGCCATCGACCTGGGCGCCTGCGACGCCGACCTGGCGGTGGGCTGCGGCTACAAGTTCCTCAACGGCGGCCCGGGCGCTCCCGCCTTCCTCTTCATCGCCAGGCGACTTCAGGAAGACATGCGCTCGCCGCTGACCGGCTGGATGGGCCACGCCGCGCCGTTCGACTTTTCCGACGTCTACCGCCCGGCCGCCGGCGTCGGCCGGTTCCTCGCCGGTACTCCGCCGATCCTTGGGCTGGCCGCCCTGGAGGCCGGGATCGACCTGGCCCTGGAGGCCGACGCGGTGGCCCTCGAGGCCAAGTCGGCGAGGCTGTGGCGCCTCTTCACCGACCTCATGGCCGAGCGCCATGGCGACGCCTTCCGGCTGATCACCCCGGCTGACCCGGCCGCGCGCGGCAGCCATGTCTCCTACGCCCACCCGGACGGCTATGCGATCATGCAAGCGCTCATCGCCCGCGGCGTGATCGGCGACTTCCGCGAACCGGACGTGCTGCGCTTTGGGCTGACCCCGCTCTATCTCACTTTCGAAGACATCTGGGGGGCGGTGGAGATTCTTGGGGAGGTGATGGCGGCGGAGACATGGCGATCGATCCCGCCAAGGGCGCCCGGGCGGGTGACGTGAGATTCTACTTCCTGGGCATCGCGGGGGCCGGAATGAGCGCCCTGGCATCGGTGCTGGTTTCGCAGGGCCATGAGGTGAGCGGCTCGGACGACGCCGTCTTCCCGCCGGTGAGCGATTACCTCACTCGCGCGGGCATCGAATGGCGCGAGGGCTTCGATACGACGCGCATGGCGGGGCACTTCGACGTGGCCATTGTCGGCTCCAGCGCCAAGCTCGCCCTGGCCGACAATGTCGAGCTCGTCGAGATCGAGCGCCGCGGCGTCCCGCGCTACAGCTTCGCCGACTATCTCGGCCGCCATACCCGCGGGCGGGACAACGTCGTCGTCGCCGGCAGCTTCGGCAAATCGACTCTCACCGCCCTGGCGGCCCTGCTGATGATCGAGGCCGGTAAGGATCCCGGCTATTTCATCGGCGCGGTGCCGCTGGATCTGGCGACCACCGGCCATTGGGGCGGCGATGCGGCCTTCCTCATCGAGGGCGACGAATACATTGTCGGGGGCGAAGATCGGCGCTCGAAGTTCCTGCTCTATCACCCGGCCACGGTTCTGATCACCTCCCTGGTCCATGACCACGTCAACGTCTTCCCGACGATGGCCGATTACGAAGCCCCGTTCCGAGCGCTGATCGATCTGCTGCCGGCCCACGGGAAGCTCCTGTGCGCCCACGGCTTCGAGCCGCTGCGCCGCCTCGCCGCGGGCCGCGACGTGGTCTGGTATGGCGGCGGGCCGGGCCCAGACTACTTCGCCGATGCGGTCGAAATTGGCGAGACGACGCGCTTCGACCTCGTCACCCCGCGCGGCCACCACATCCCGCTCACCACCGAACTGCTTGGCCGGCACAACATCGAGAACATCGTCGGGGCCGCCGCCCTGCTCCTCGAACGCGGCGAGATCGACGCCCTGGCCCTGCAGCGCGGGGTGGCGAGGTTCCGCGGCGTCGCCCGCCGGCTCGACAAGAAGACCCGCCGCTCGCGGGTCCCGGTTTATGAAGGCTTCGGCTCTTCCTACGAGAAGGCCCGCTCGGCCATCGAGGCCATCCAGCTTCATTTCCCCGGTCGCGAGGCGGTGGTCGTCTTCGAGCCGCACACTTTCAGCTGGCGCAACGCCGCCGCCCTTTCCTGGTACGACAGCGTCTTCGACGGCGTCGCCCGAGTGGTGCTCCTCGCCCCGCCGGCCCACGGGGCCGAGGGCCACGCCCAGCTCGGCCAGGACGAGATCGTGGCCCGGGTCCGGGCGGCCGGCGTATCGGTCATGGGCGTGGCGAGTGGCGCGGCGGCGCTCGCCGAACTCAAGGACACCCTGACCGGGAATGAGGTGGTGCTGCTGCTGTCCTCCGGCCCGCTCGACGGCCTCGCGGCGAGTCTCCCGGCCTTGCTCGATCAACGTTTCGAATAGGCCCCGCTAGCGCGTCTGGCCGCCGTCGACGGGAATGACGGCGCCGGTGACGAAGCTGGCGAGGGGGCTGATGACAAAGGCCGCGGCGGCGGCGATCTCCTCGGGCCGGCCGAAGCGTTTGAGAGGCACCTCGCGGTCGATCCACCGCTTCCAGGCCTCGCCGCGCTCTCCGCTGGAGCGTTCCTCCCAAGCCCCGCCAGGAAAGATGATGTTGCCAGGCGCGATGGAATTCACCCGCACGCCCGAGGCCCCAGCGATTCTGGCCAGCTCCTTGGCGAGATGGTTCATCGCCGCCTTGGAGGCCCCATAGCTAATCGGCGAGCCGAGGGCTCCCAGACCGGCAATGGAGCTGATGAAGAGCACCGAGCCTTCGCCGCGCGGTGTCATCCGGCGCAGGGCCGAGCGGGCGAGACGGAAGGCCGAATCGAGGTTCTGCTCGAAGCCGCCGCGCCAGGCCTCGTCGTCGACCTCGAAGCCCGGCGGGCAGGGATGCAGGCCGACATTGGCCACCGCGCCCCACAGGGGGCCAAGGTCGCGCTCGGCGTCGGTGAGGGCCGCTTCGACGGTCGCGCTCTGGCGCAGATCGCCGGCCCGGGCCCAGACACGATCTTCGCCATAGGCGCTGGCGAAGCGCGCCCGCGTCGCCTCCAGCGCGTCCTCGCCGCGCGCCGCCAGGGCCACCCGCGCGCCCTCGGCGAGCAGGGCCTCGGCGATGGCCAGGCCGATGCCGCGGCTGGCCCCGGCCACGAAGACGACTTTGCCGCCAAGTTGCAGATCCATTCTTTCCTCCCGTTCAGGCGACGCGAAGACCCAGGCCGTCGATCTCGCGGACCATCGCCTCGGAAAGCGGGCCCTCGACCTCTGCCTCGAGGCAACCGGCCAGCTCATCGCGGTTCTTGACTCCCAGGATCACCGTGTCGACGCCGGCCATGGCCAGGGCGTAGCGGTGGGCGACGACGGCCGGATCGGCCCCCCAACCGGCGCAGAGGGCGCGGAACGGCGCGGCGCGGGCGAAATCGACCGATTCCGGGTGATTGGGCGAGAGGTCGCGGTCAATGGCGGTGGTCAGCGCCCCGGCCTGGACGGCGCGAATCCCCATGACCCCGACCCCGCGCCCCTTGGCGGAGGCGATGATCTCACGCGGCCGGGCCGGCTCGGCGTAGTTCCGCATTCCGCCCGGGCTGTCGAGGAGGTTGGCCACCGCCTGGACGACGTCGGGCGCGGGGTCGTGGTTAAGGGCCGCGAGGATCGCCTGCGGGACGCCGACGCCGGTGATTCCCCACGCCCCGATCCGACCGCGGGCCTTCAGACCTTCCATGGCCGGCACCACCTGTTCGACATAGAGGCTCCACGGCGTGGCGAATCGATCCTGGCGATCGTCGTGACAGGCGTAGCGGTAACTGTCGGGGGCGATATTGCTATGCAAGAAGAATATGTCGGCGCGCTCCAGGCGCATGGCCGCCAGGCTGGCGTCGAGCGAGGATTCCAGCCGACCGGCGACGTCGCCGGCCCGCGGCGCGCCCAGCTGATGCTTGGTGGTGATCCGCACCCCGGCCGGCAAGCGCCCGGCGAAGGCCTCGCCGATCACCTGTTCGCAGTCGCGATACATCGGGGCGGTGTCGATGAGAGTGATGCCGCCTTCCAGCGCGGCATGGACGGTGGCGACCGCCTCGTCGATCGAGGTTTCGCCCCAGATTCGCCCCAGCCCGCCACCGCCGAGAGTGAGGCGGCTGACGCCGTCGAGGGTTCCTAGGGTGGTGAGTTTCATCGCCGGCTCCGCCTTGCCTTCAGCCCTAGACCCGCCAGGGGCGCCCGGGAAAGATCAGGCGACAGTCCTGACTTATTGAGGTTTGCGCAAGGCAACGCTTGCGAAAGAGTACGGTTCGCCCCTTAGCTGCAGAGATCTTGAACCTGGGGGGGAACCATGCCTGTCGTCAGCACGAACGTCGGCGGCTACACGGTGGCGACCAACGACTATCTGAGCATCACCACCACCGGGGCCGTGGGCGACAAAGGCGTATTCGCCGGCGCGGGCGCCGGCATCACCAACGACGGCTCCATCACCAGCGGGGCCTACACGGCGGTGCGCACCAGCTATCTCGGCGTCAGCCTGACCAACAACAGCACCGGCGTGATCCGCGGCGGCGACGGCGCGACTGGCGCGGCCGGAGCGGTCTATTACGACAAATACGCCCAACTTTATCTCCCTGGCGGCGGTTCTCAGGGGCAGACAGGCTTCGGCGGCGTCGCCCTCAATTACTCCACCTTGGCCAACAGCGGGACTTTCGCCAACTACGGCTCTGTCGCCGCCGGCAAGGGCGGCGTCGGCGGCGTCGGCGCCAACGAACCGACCGACAAGCCGGCTCATTCCTACAGCATCGGCGCCGGTCGGGGCGGCGACGGCGGCGCGGGCGGCGAAGGCGTCGACGTCTACGGCCTGGCCGGGGCCACCAACGGCGGACATATCGCCGGCGGGGCCGGCGGCGCCGGCGGCCAGGGCGGTCTTGGCAGCGGTCAGAGCGGGGCCGCGCTCGGCGGAAACGGCGGATCGGGCGGCGGCGGCGGCGTGGGCCTTTACGGCGGAAACCAACGGTTCATAAACCAGCCGGCCACCACCAGCACCACATATGGATCGATCCACGGCATCGGCACGATCGTCGGCGGCGCCGGCGGCGAGGGGGTGGCCGGAACCTCCGAGACTAATCCGGCCTATCCCGGCGTCGGCGGTCAGGGCGGCAACGGCGGCTACGGCGGTGCTGGCGTGCGCTTCACGAACGGCGAGTTCGATAACTTCGGGGTGGTGACCGGCGGCGCTGGAGGCGACGGCGGAAACGGCGGACTTGGGAATTCCACCGGTTCGTCGGGGTTCGCGGGCAACGCCGGCGGGGGCGCATACGGCCTCTTCGCCGCCGTGAGCGATGTCTTCAACTACGGGTCCATCACCGGTGGCCACGGCGGAGTCGGCGGCGCCAGTTACAATCCCATTTTGAAAGGCGGCGTCGGCGGTCGCGGCGGGAGCGGGGTGGCCCTGCTCCAGTCCACCCTCTTCAACTATGGCGTCATCACCGGCGGCGCCGGCGGCGACGGCGGGCCCGGCTCCAAAGCAGGTACTGTCGGGACCTCGGGGCCCGGCGTGATCATGGGCCTTGGCAGCTCCCTCCTCAATGATGGCGGAACGATCACCGGGAGTCTGGGCGTCTATGTCGTCGCCTTCCCCACCCCGAACGGGAATACGGTCGCCAACTATGGGGGCGTGATCAGCGGCACGATAGACTCCGTGGTGCTCTCCGGCGCCAAGGACGTGCTGGTGGTCGGAAACAAGGCGAAGTTTGTCGGCGAGATGGTCGGCCGGGGCGTGGCGACACTCTCGCTGGTCGCCAGTGGCACGATCTCCTCGCTCGGAGCGTTTGGGACATTGTCGGGCGGCGCCAGCGGCGCCTTCTACGCCTTCGCCAATTACGACATTGGGATCGGCGCCCGCTGGACGCTGACGGGCGGCGTCCAACTCGGCAGCACCATGGCCCTGACCGACCATGGCACGGTGAGCCTGTCCGGCGGCGTGAACAACGCCGGCGGTATCGCCATCGTCGGCGGCGCGAACAATGCCGATTTCAGGGTCCTGACACCCGGCGCGACACTGTATGGCGGCGGGACCGTGACGCTCTCCGGGGCCAGAAGCCGGATCTATGGGATGACCGCGGCCACCAGCCTGGTGAACGCCGACAACAAGATCACCGGCGCCGGCCAGATTGGTGTCGGCCACCTTCAACTGACCAATCAAACCGGCGGTGTGATCGCGGCCTCCGGCGGTCAACTGACGCTGAACACGGGGTCGACCGTCACGAACGGCGGTCTTATCGGCTCCTATAGCTCGGGCACCCTGCTCGTCCGCGATACGACGATCGACAGCACCAGCGGCGGATCCGTGGTCGACGACCAGCGCATCTGGCTCGATAACGGCACCCTGACCGGCGGCGCAATCTCGATCGGCGCCGGGGGCATTTTGGTGTCGGCGCCGCATGGGGGACTGGTTGAGCTTGGCAACGGAACCATAAGCAACGGCGGCACGATCGCTGGGACCGCCGGCGGCCTGACGATCGACGGCAATGTGGCCGGCAGTGGCCTCATCGAGGCCCTCAACGGCGACCTGACCATCAGCGGCGCGGCGAGCGGCGGAAAGGCGCGGATCGTCGGCGCCGGGGTCCTGGAGATCGACGGGGCCCTTCAGGAGAGCGCCTTCTTTGCGGCTGGAAGCACCGGCCAGCTGGTCTTGGATGACACCGCCGGCTTCACCGGCAAGATCTATGGCTTCGCGACCAAGGGGACCAATTCCCTGGACCTCAAGGACGTCATTTTCGACACCGGCGATACCTCCAGCTACGCCGGCTCGGCGGCGGGTGGAATCCTGACCATCAAGAACAGCGCCAACGCGGTCATCGCCACCGTCCGCTTCGCCGGCAACTACATGGGCCACGCCTTTGTGCTCTCGGCCGACGGCGGCACGGGTACGATCGTCACGGACCCGCCGACCGTGAGCAAGATCGCCTCGGCCCTGGCCGGCTTCGGCGCCGGCGGCGGATCGCCGGGGCATTCGACGGCGCCGGCGGTCCACGTCCCGCCGACGCTGGCCAGTCCAGGGGTCTGACCCCAGGCGTCGGAGTCTCAAGGATCCGCGGGTTCGCCGCGGACCTCGGCGCGCCAGGCGGCGAAGCGGGCGGCCGACTCTGATGGATCGATTTTCGGGGTCACGGGCTCGCAGAATCGGATCATGGCCGCCGCGTCGGCGTGAAGGCCGATGCCGCGCCCGGCGGCGATGGCGGCGCCCAGCAGGGTCGCCTCGATGGCGCCGTGGCGGCGAACCGGGCGGGCGATCAGGTCGGCGAGGATCTGCAGGAACACTCCGCTGCGGCTCATGCCGCCATCGACGCCGAGCGCCGCCGGCGGAGGAAATTGAACGGCGTCGTAGACGTTTTCGATAATCTCTCGAGCCCGGAAGGCCACGCCCTCGAGGGCGGCGCGGGCGAGGTGGGCGCGACTGACCGAGGGGCCCAGCCCGCTCAGGGCAACCCGCGCGGCCGGCAGGAAGACGGCGCCGGCGGCATCGTTCACCGATTGGGCCAGGGACTCCAAGGCGTCATGGTCGCCTAGGCTGAAGGCCTTTCGGGCCCAGTCGACGGCCGATCCGGCCGCCGGGGCCATGCCTTCGATGCAGAAGCCGGTTTCGCCGCCGGCCGAGAAGACGATCAACGGGGGCAGGCTGGGGGCCGGAAAAAGAAAGGTCGCGCCGGTTGCGAGGTCGAAGGTCCCCGAGGTGCCGAACGTCATCTTGGCGGTCCCGGGCGCCTCGCCATGGGCGATGAGAGCGCTTTGCTGGTCGGCGATGTCGGCGGCGATCGGCACGGCGGCGCCCAGGACTTCGGGCGAGGTCGTCGCCAGCTCGCCCCAGGTGTCGGTCAGGCGCGGGAAGGTCGAGCGGTCAAGCCCCTGATGATCGATGAGGGCCTCGTTCCAGCCCAGATGCGGCAGGGAGAGATAGCCGCACGGCCACGCCTGGCTGCGGTCGGTGAGATGAGTCCCACCGCTCAGGCGATGGATGATGAAGCTGTCGATATTGCCCCAGGCGAGCTTGGCCGGCGGGGCGTCGACGGCGGCGAACATCGCCTCCAGCCTTGTCGCCGCCTGTAGCGGGGAGAGCATGAAGCCGGCGGCGGCCAATTCGGCGGCCCGCGCCGTTCCGCGTTGATCGCTCCATACGACAAGCGGCGACCGGGCCTCGCCGGTGGCCCGGTCCCAGATAACCGCGCTGGCCCGCTGGGTTGTCACCCCGACGGCTGCGATGTCGGCGGCGCCGCGGGCGGCGGCGGAAAGGGCGGCGGCGATGGCCCCGCGGGTGGCCGCCCAGACCGCCTCGGCGTCCTGTTCGACCTGGCCGGGAAACGGGGCGCGCGAGGTCAGGGGCGCCGCTGAAAGGCCGGCGAGGGTCCCGTCCGGGGCCACTACGGCGGCCCGGGTGGAGGTGGTGCCGACGTCGACGGCGAGGATCAGCTCAGGCATCGGGAAGCAGCGCGCCGGGATTCATCATGCCGGTCGGGTCGAGGACGCCCTTGAGCTTGCGCAGCAGGCGAAGGCCGCCGGCGCCCAGTTCGCGTTCCAGCCATGACTTGCGGATCCGGCCGATGCCGTGGTGATGCGAGAGGCTGCCGCCATGGCGGTCGGTGGCCTCCATGATCGCCCGCCACGCCGCCATGTAGGCGCCTTCCATCTGGCCCGGCTCGTCGGTGCGGATGGCGAAGCTGAAGTAGAGGTTGAGGCCGCTGCGGTAGGCGTGGGAGCTGTGGGCCGAGGCGTTGAGGCAGCCGGGTATAGCCGCCAGCGCCGCGACGGCGTCGTCATAGACCGCCCCGATAGCATCCCAGGACGCCGAGACCTCGACGGTGTCGATGATGATGTTGCGGGCCAGGAAGCTCGCCCACGTCGGCACGGTGTTGCGGTGCTCGAGCCAGTGATCGACGATCTCGCCAGGCGCCGTATCGAGACCATGGCGGCGAGCGAGAGCTTCCACCGCCGCCTGCTCGGCGGCGACGAGGGCGGCCGGACCTTCGTGGACGAGGAGAATGAGGCAGCGATCGGCCCGGGCGTCGAGGCGGGCCGCCTCGCGAGCGTCGTACTGCCTGGCCACCGGCGGGCGCCAGCCGGACTGGATGAACTCGCGCTGCAAGGCGAAGCCGGCCGCCATGTCGGGGGCGAAGAAGGCCGAGGCGGCCCGGGCCTCAGGCGCCCGGCGCAGGGAGAAAGTGACGCCGGTGATCACGCCCAGGGTCCCCTCGCTGCCGAGCATCAGGTGGCGCAGGTCAGGACCGGCCGAGGCCCTCGGCCCCTTGCCGAGCACCACGACCTCGCCGTCGGGGAGCACCGCCTCGATCGAATGGACGATGTCCTCGATATTGCCGTGGGCGGTGGAGAACTGGCCTGACGCCCGCGTCGCCACCCAGCCGCCGACGCTGCTGATCGCCACGGACTGCGGCCAGTGGCCGATGGTGAGACCGCGCGCCGCCACGGCCTCCTCGGCCTGATGCCCGTTCTTCCCGGCGTCGAATCCGGCCAGGAGGTTGGTCTCGTCGATAAACCGTGTGGCGTTCATGGCCCCCATATCGAGGATCACCGCCTCGGGGCTCGCCAGCACCCCGCCGACCACCCCGCTGCCGAGCCCGAAGGGGATCACGCTTGCTCCGGCCTCGCGCGCCAGGCGCAGCACCGTCTGGACATCGGCGACGCCGGTGGGTCGGACAACGCAGGCCGGCTTGGGTCCGGGCGCGCCCAGGACGTCGTGCAGGTGGCTCAGAACCCAGTAGTCGTGACGGCGCTCGCCGAGGCTGGCCTCGTCAGTGACCACCTTCTCCGCGCCCAGGACGCCCACGAGGCTCTTCACGATCGGCGGCGCCATGGGCCCGGTCCCCTGCCAAGCGGGCCAAGCTGCCCAGCTTGGCGACACTGCGACCGATCCAGCCGCCGCGCAACCGGCGCCCACTTGGCGCCTCGTGCGTTGACAATCGCGGCCGTTGGGGCGTTCGGGAATAGCCATGGTCGACGACGACGTCCTCAAGTCCTTGAAGCCCGAGAGCCTGAAGACCGTCTCGCCGCGCATCCGCGACGGCGATCTTCTGCTGTGCTCGGCCCACGACCCCTTTTCGCGGGTGATCGGGGCGAGCACCCACAGCGCATGGACCCACGTGGCCTTCGTCTGGCGCTGGCCCAACCTCGGGCGGATCATGGCCTTTGAGGCGGTGCAGAAGATCGGCGTTCGCGCCGTGCCGCTGGCCACGTTTCTTCGCCAGAGCAGCACCGGGGTGAAGCCTTATCCCGGCAAGATCGTCCTCGCCCGCCACGAGGATTTCGCCAAGGCCCGCGGTCGCGCCGACTCGGGCGCCGGCAAGCGCTTCGCCGACCACGCCGTGGACCTAATCGGCGATCGCTTCAACGCCGCGGAAATCCTCAAGATCGCCGCCCGCATCGGTCTTGGCGCTGTCGAGCGCGAATTGCCCAGGTCCCTCGGGCCGCGCAACAAATTCATCTGCTCGGAATATGTCGCCCGCTGTTTTCAGAGCATCGGCATCCAGATCCTGTGGGATCGGCGGGGCTTCATCGCCCCGGCCGACTTCGCCAACGATCCCAAGGTCAAGGCCATCGCCCGCTTCCGGACTTGAGCGACGCCTATTTCGCCGCGGCGACCACGAAGACGGCGTTGACCTCCAGCTCGTCGTCGCCGAACTCGGGCAGGGACGCGCGCAGTTCCGGAGTCATCCGCGCGAGGATCTCCGGCGGCGAGCGGCGCTCGTCCCAGGTCTCGATCCGCCACAGCCGCTCGCACAGGGCTCTGAGGTCGGCAAGGCGGATCCGGTTGAGGCCGGTGGCGATGTAATGGTCGGCGGGCGGCTCGAAGCGGACGTGGCGCCAGTCGTAATACCGGGCCTGTTCGGCGTCGTCCTCCTTCAGGTCCGATAGGGAGGCGGGCCTCTGATGATGTCCGTTCCAGCAATAGTAGTTGTGGTGCACGAAGATCACCTTGCCGGCGGGGCGCATCAGGGCGGTGAGACCCTCGAACACTGCTTCGATGTCCAGCAGATGCTCGGTGACGTTGTGCATCAGGATGGTGTCGAAGGTCCGCTCGGCGGCCATGTCCTCGAAAGCCCCGGGCAGGATGGTAACCTGAGGCAGGGCGGCCTGGATGTCCGATGGGGCGCAGACAAACACCGCGTCTTCGCGGCGAAGCTTGTTGCGGGCCGCCGTCGAGACAAGGTCGACCGTCGGATCCACACCGAAATAAGACGCCGCCCCGGCGATCACGAAGCCCAGGGAATAGGCCCCCTGTCCGCAGCCGATATCGGCGACATCGAGCCCCTCGACCCAGCGCTGCACCCGCTTGGGCCAATGGACGAAATCAAATTCCACCGCCGCGCGGAGCCAGTCTGGGCGATAGCGATGGATGGTGGCCGCCTCGGTCGGATTGAAGGCGAAATAGGCCGCGCAGCCGAGCACCGGTTCGCGCTCCCAATGGAGTCGGCGAAGGACGCTCGCCCGCCGCTTGATGTCGGCCTGGGCGGCCAGGGCGAGATCGGTGCGGTTCTCGCCGATCGCCCGCTCGATCTCGCCGACGAGATGGATGAAATAGGCGCTTGGATCGGCGTCGTGGCCCTGGGCGCTTATCCGGCGGCGCAGGGCGACGGTCTCGGCAGTCCGCGGCAGGCGATCGAGGATCGCCCCGGCCAGATCGAAGCGACTCCTCTGAGCATAGAGCCGGGCCAGACCCTGGCGCGCGGCGACCGAGCCTGGACTGGCGACCAGGGCGGAGTCGTAAGCCGCCTCGGCATCGGCGTAGCGCCGCTGCGCGGCCAGGCAGTCGCCGAGCAGGCGCCAGGCCGCCTCCGAGCCCGGATGCCGCTCGCACAGGGGCCGCAAGGCCTCCTCGGCGAGGATCCACCGTCGGCCGGCGATGAGTTCGCGCACCGCTTCCAGGCGCTCGGCGAAGGTCAGAGCCATGCGCCCCCATAGAGCGAAACGCTCCTATGGCCTAGACGCTGGCCCTTGGTCGCCGTCAGCCGTTTTCGTACTTGAAGCTCAGCCGCAGTCGGCTGCGGTAGCTGTCGATCTCGCCCTTGGAGCCCAGGGTGATGTCGAGCTCGACCACCTCGGCCACGCGCAGGTCGCGCAGGGTTCCGGAGGCGGCGGCGAGGGCTTCCTTGGCGGCGTCCTCCCAGCTGGTCTTGCTGGTGCCGATGATCTCGGTGACGCGATAGACGCTCATGGCGGTCTCCCTGAGAAGGAGCCCCCTTGGCCGCCATAGGCCTAGGCATTTTCCCCGCCGTCAAGCTGGCGCGGACAGGCGCCGCGCGATCAACACTACCGCGCGTGGTCCCTGGCCCAGGCGGCGACTTCGGCGTGGGTGGCGAACCATACCTGGCCGCGGGCCTTGGCGTGAGTGATCAACTCGTCGAGGATGAAGAGGCGCGAGCGATAGCCGATGATGTGCGGGTGGCAGGTGAGCTGGAAGACGCCGCCCTCGGCCCAGGCCCCGTCGAATTCCCGCCGCCAGATGTCGAGCACATCGGCCGGGGCGGTGTGCGGCCTCTGCCAGGAGCCGCGGTTCATGGAAAGATAGGGCGCGTCGTCGCGGATCCATTCGACCGGCAACTCGACTATGCCGGTCGGCTCGCCGTCCTGCACGATCTCGTAACAATCGACATCGGCGAACAGGGAGGAGTCGTAGGCCAGGCCCAGTTCGCGCTCGATGGCGAGGGTGCCCGGGCTGAAATCCCACGATGGGGTGCGCAGCCCGACCGGGGGGACGCCGGTGATCGCCTCCAAGGTGTCGGCGGCGCGGAACATCAGCTCGCGCTCGGCCTCGTAGGGCAGGGCCGTATTGAGTTCGTGGATCCAGCCGTGCAGGGCGATCTCATGGCCGGCGGCGATCAGCGCCTTCTGTTCCTCAGGATGCAACAGGGCCGAGACGGCCGGCACGAAAAACGTCGCCCTCACGTCGTGGCGCTTCAGCAGTTCGGCGATGCGTGGGACGCCCACCCTCGCCCCATACTGGCCCCAGGAGAGCCTCGCCACCGAGGCGCCGCCGTCGCGCAGCTCATTGGTTTCATGATCCGAATCGAACGACAGGGCGACCGCGCAGCGCGCCCCGCCCGGCCACGCCTCGGGCCGCAGCGGCCGTCCGGCTCGCACGTGATCGACGACCTTGCGCCACCTATCCTCCGGCCACCGCCAGGGCTCCAGCTCGGTTTCGGTCATGGGGCCTCCGTCAGATCGATCAGCGCCGCCTTGACGCGCGAGACGACGCCGGCCCAGTCGTCCGGCGCGCTCTGCCGGAACTGGCGCAGACTCGGATACCACGGACTGTCCTCCCCGCGCTCCAACCACCGCCAGCAGGTGTCGAAGCGGTTGAGCAGCCACACGCGCTTGCCCATGGCCCCGGCGAGATGGGCCACCGAGGTGTCGACGCTGATCACCAGGTCGAGGCCGGCGACCAGAGCGGCGGTGTCGGCGAAGTCCTCGATCCCGGCGGTGAAGTCGTTCACCGGCGTCCCGGCCGCCTGGGCCCCGGCCGCGCCTTTCTGCAGCGAAACGAAGCTGACGCCACGGACTTCGAACAGGGGGGCCAGGGTCGCCAGCGCCATGGAGCGGCGGCGATCGACCGCCGCCAGCTCCGGATAGCCGATCTTCGGCTCACCCGCCCACACCAGCCCCGCTTTCAGGCGCTCGAGGCCGGCCAGCCGTTCCCGCCACGCATCCGTCGCCGCCGGGTCGGCGGACAGGTAGGGGATTTGAGCGGGGACGCTCGCCAATGTGGTCCCCATCACGTGCGGCAAGCTGAGCAGGGGCGCGTGCACATCGAAAGCGGGCAGAGGCTCGCCGCGGGCGACGACCTCGGCGACACCTGTCAGAGACGTCATCAGCCGCTTCAGCGGGGCCTGGACCTCGAGGACGACCCGGCCGCCGGCAGCCGGCAGCGGGGCGTAGCGGCAGAACTGCAGGGTGTCTCCCAGGCCCTGTTCTGCGTGAAGAAGGAGGGTCCTCCCATCGAGCGGCTCGCCGTTCCACCGCGGCGCCGCCAGGTTCCGCTCGCCACCGGCCATGTGGCGGGTGCGCCAGCGCCATTCGTGCTCGCGCCAGCCCTCCTCGAACTCGCCTTGCAGCAGAAGGGCGTAGGCGAGATTACCGTGAACCTCGCCGTGGTCCGGGTCGAGGCGCAGCGCCTGGCGATAGCTCGCCACCGCTTCATCCATGCGGCGCAGATCGTGCAGGGCGGCTCCGAGGTTGAAATGGGCGTCGGCGTCGGCGGGGGCCATGGCCACCGTCTCACGCAGGAGGGGCTCGGCCTCGTGGGATCGGCTGAGGCGCGTCAGCACGGCGCCGAGATTGCGCCGGCTTCCCGGCTGGTCTGGGCGCAGCCGCACCGCCTCGGCTAGGCAAAGTTCGGCCTCCGCCAGCCGGCCAAGCTCGCCCAGCAGCACACCGAGATTGTTGAGGGCGTCCCAGCTCTTCGGGTTGAGACGGAGCGCCTCCCGGTAACTGGCCTCGGCCTCGTCCGGGCGGCGAAGGGCTCTCAGAGCGTTGGCGAGATTGCCGTGGGCGGCGTCGAGGCGGGGATCGATTCCCAGGGCCCGGCGGTAACTCGCCTCGGCGTCGGCGGGCCGGCCGAGCGCCGCCTGGGTGAGGCCGAGGTTGTTGAGGGCGTCCGCGAAGCGCGGCTGCAGGCGGATGGCCTTGCGGTAACTGGCCTCGGCTGCGGCCTGCCGACCCAGCGCCGCCTGGGCGATGCCGAGGCTGTTGAGGGCGTCGGGATAGTCGGGCTTGAGGCGCAGGGCCGCCTTCAGCGCCGCCTCGGCCTCCCCCGGCCGGCCGAGCGAATTGAGGACCAGGCCGAGGTTGCAGTGGAACTCGGCGCGCCGCCGCGCCTTGCCGACCGCTTGGGAAATGAGTTCGGCCGCCGCCTCGCTGTGGCCGGTCTGGTGGGCCAGGACGCCCAGCAGATGCAGGCTGTCGGGGTGGGCCGGTTCGCGCGCGAGGACCTGGCGATAGGCGGCCTCGGCTTCCTGCAGGCGGCCGCTCTGATGAGCCGCGAGACCGCGCCGGAAGGTCTCGGCGAGCGAGGAAACCGGCTCGCTCACACGGCCGCGCGCTTTTGGCTGACGAGGGGCAATGTGCGCACCCTCCGCCCGGTGGCGGCGGCCAGGGCGTTGGCCAAGGCCGGCGGCAGGGGCGGGACCGGTGGCTCCCCGACGCCGCTGATCGGAAAATCCGGACTGTCGAGGATCACCGTCTCGATTTGCGGGGCGGCGGCCATGCGGACCATCGGATAGGTGTCGAACAGGGCCTGCTCGACCTTGCCGTCAGCCAGGGTGATCTCTTGAGCCAGGGCGGCCGACAGGGCGAGGGTGACGCCGCCCTCCACCTGGGCGCGGATCTGGCCGGGGTTCACCGCCGTGCCGCAGTCGATGGCGGCGGTGACCTTGTGGACCCTGGGCGCCTCGCCGGCCGCGCCGGGCGTCAGTTCGACGACCTCGGCGCACGGGGTGCCGTCGCGCTCGCACAGGGCCGCGCCGCGGAAGCGCCCGGAAGGGGCCGCCTTGCCCCAATCGGCCGCATCCGCCGCCGCCCGCAAAAGGCGAAGGAGGCGCGGATTGCCTGCCAGGAGGCGCTCTCGGTAGGCCACAGGATCGGCACCCGCGAGGCCGGCCAGTTCGTCCACGAAGCTTTCAACGAAAAAGGTGTTCTGGGTCCAGTCCACCGAGCGCCAGGCCCCGATCGGCACGCCGGGGTTCCATGTCGTCGCGGTGACGTAGCTGGCCGGGAAGGCGTAGGGCGTCGGCGCGATGCCGCCGAACGGGTTCGTGTCCAGGCTGGCGATGTCGGCCCGGAAGGCGACCGGCAACCCCGTCCCGTCGAGGGCGGCCTCGAGCTTGGCCACCGTGGCGGGGCGGTAGAAGTCGTGCTGCATGTCCTCGGCGCGGCCCCACATCAGCTTGACCGGGACGCCGACCTCCCGCGCCGCGAGGGCGGCGAAGACCCCGTAGTCGGTGTTGAGCCGCCGGCCGAAGCCGCCGCCGATCTGGGTGGTGTGGATCTCCACCGCGCTCTCGGGGATCGCCATCGCCTTGGCCACGTCATGGCGCAGGTCCGACTGGGCCTGGCTGGGAACCCACAGGGTCACCTTGCCGCCCTCGACCAGGGCGGTGGCGTTCATCGGCTCCATGGTCGCGTGGGCCAGGAGCGGGACCTCGTAGGTTTGGGAAAAGCGCCGCGCGCCCTTCGCCATGGCGGACTGGTGGGCTGCGAGGACCGCGGCCGCGTCGGCGCCGTCCTCCAGGTGCGGCTTGCCGCCGCCGGCGGCGGCCAGGGCGTGCAGCTTCGCCGAGATGTCGGCCGAGGAGACGCCCGCCAAGGGGCCGGGCGACCACACGGGGTGGAGGGCCTCCAGGCCGGTCTTGGCGGCCCAGTAGCCGTCGGCGACGACCACCACCGCGCTCTCCAGATTGACCACCCGCCGCACGCCGGGAACCGCCAAAGCCGGGGCCGGGTTCACCGAAACGAGCTTACCGCCGAAGCGGGGCGACTGGGCGAGGGTCGCCACCAGCATGCCCGGCCGGTCGACATCGATACCGTAGATCGCCGCTCCATTGACCTTGGTCGGCAGGTCGAGCCTGGGGGTTTCCTTGCCGATCAGCCGCCAGGCCGAGCGCGGCTTGAGCGGCGGGCTCGCCGGCGGTTGCAGTCGGGCGGCAGCGCCGGCCAGCGCCCCGTGGTCCAGCGCTCGCCCGCTAGCGACATGGATCACCCGCCCGTTTTCGGCCCGACAGGCGGCCGCCGAGACGCCCCAGCGGGCGGCGGCCGCCCGCACCAGCATGTCCCGTCCCGCCGCCCCCAGGGCGCGGAAGCGGTCGAAGTGGGTCTTGATCGACTCGCTGCCGCCGGTGGAATAGTCGCCGTCGGGGCCCAGGAACGGGGCTTCGATGGGGGCCATCTCGATCCGGATCCGGCTCCAGTCCGCCTCCAGTTCGTCGGCGATTATCTGGGCCAGGCCCGTCTGCGCGCCCTGACCCATTTCGACGTTGGTGACCTTGAGGATCACCGCCCCGTCGGGCTCGATGGCCAGCCAGTCGTTCACGCCGCCCTTGCGGCCGAGGGTGATGACTCCGCCCCGCCAGGCCAGGACCAGGGCGGCGGCGCCGGCCGAGCCGGCCAGCAGGGTCCGCCGGGTGATCAGCTCGAGGTTCATGCCGTCCCCGCGGCGCGATGGATGGCGGCGCGGATCCGCCCGTAGGTCCCGCACCGGCAGATGTTGCTGATCGCCGCGTCGATGTCGGCGTCGGTTGGGCGCGGATTGGTCTTCAGCAGGGCGGCGGCCTTGAGGATCATCCCCGACTGGCAATAGCCGCACTGCGGGACCTGCTCGGCCAGCCACGCCTGCTGTAGCGGATGGGATCCGTTGGGCGAAAGTCCTTCTATGGTGGTCACCTTGGCGGCCCCGACGGCGGAAACCGGCAGGGTGCAGGACATTCGCGCCTCACCGTCGAGAAGCACCGTGCAGGCGCCGCACATGGCCGCCCCGCACCCGAACTTGGTCCCGGTCAGCTTCAGGTTTTCGCGCAGGACCCACAGGAGCGGGGTCGCCGGCTCGGTGCTCACGGTGCGGGCGGCGCCATTGACGTTGAGCTGAAAGGTCTGGCTCACACACCCTCCCCGGGGCCGACCCATGGACATCGACACCAGCAGATGATTCCAATCACGGCGTCGAGGCAAGGGGAACCCGCCGATGGATACGGACCATGAGGCGGCCGGCCCCCTCGCCGGACTGAAGGTCATTGAGCTGGGCCAGCTGATCGCCGGTCCGTTCTGCGGCCAGTTGCTCGGCGACATGGGGGCCGACGTGATCAAGATCGAGGCGCCGGGCGCGGGCGATCCGATGCGCGCCTGGGGCCGGCCGGGGTTTCCGCTTCATTGGGAAGTGGTGAATCGCAACAAGCGCGCGGTCTCGGCCGACTTGAGGCGACCCGAGGGCCAGGATCTGGCCCGCAGGCTGATCGCCGGGGTCGACATCCTGATCGAGAACTTCCGCCCCGGGACCCTGCAGAAATGGAACCTCGCCCCCGACGACCTGATGAGAGCCACTCCCGGCCTCATCGTCGTGCGGATGTCGGGCTATGGGCAGAGCGGCCCCTATTCCGGACGCGCCGGCTACGGCGGCATCGGCGAGGCCATGGGCGGTTGGCGGGCCATCGTCGGCGAGCCGGACCGGCCGCCGGGCCGGGTGGGCGTCTCGATCGGCGACGCCCTGGCCGCCACCTATGGGGCCCTCGGCGCCTTGGCCGCCCTGCGCCACCGCGAGATCACCGGTGAGGGCCAAGTGGTCGATTCCGCCCTCTACGAAGCGGTGCTCCAGGTCATGGAAAGCCTGGTCCCCGACTTCGCCGTGGCGGGGTTCGAGCGTCAAAGGACCGGCTCGATCCTGCCCGGCATCGCCCCCTCCAACGTCTACCGCTGCGCCGACGGCGACTACCTGATCGCCGCCAACCAGGACACGGTCTTCGCCAGGCTGGCCAAGGCCATGGGCGCGCCTCAGCTGGCCGCCGATCCTCGCTTCGCCACCCACGAGGCCCGCGGCGAACGCCAGGGCGAACTCGACACCCTGATTGAAGCCTGGACGAAGGGGCGCACCGTGGCCGAGGTCGAGGCGGCGATGATCGAGGCCGCCGTGCCGGCCGGCAGGATCTACCGTCCCGCCGACATGCTCGCCGACCCCCACTTTCAGGCCCGCGAGAGCCTCGTCGAGATCGATCATCCGCGCTGGGGGAAACTGCCCATGCAGAACGTCTTCCCCCGCCTTTCCAGGACGCCCGGCAAGGTGCGCCGTCCCGCCTCGCAATCGGTCGGCCAGGACAACGCCGAGGTCTACGCCGAGCGCCTGGGTCTCACTACCGAGGACCTTGCGAGACTGAAAGCGGCGGGGATCGTCTGAATCTAGCTCCGCGCCTCGATCCATCCTGCGATGAGGTCGGCGACATCGCTCCGTTCCTGCGCCGAATCCTCGAAATAGTGCGCCCCCTTGACCAGCTCCAGGGACTTCTCGCCCGAGCCGAGGAAGCCGTGGATCGCCCGCGCGTCCGAGGGGAAGACGCCGACATCGGCCAGGGACTGGATGACCAGGGCCGGGATGGCGATCTTCCCAAGGTGCGGCTCGCCCCGGCACTGCGAGGTCTCCAGGCTCCACATGGAAAGCCAGGTGCGCAGACTGCTGGCCCGGCCGATGCTTGGCCGGCGGTTGGCGATGGCCGGATCGCCGGCGTAGCACCAGCGCGGGCGGCGCTGCGAGGGGTCGATGGCCGGGTCCATGAACCTCAGATCTCCCCAGCAGCGGAAGAGCGGAAAGATCCGGTCGGGCGTGCCGGCGGCGGTGAGCCGGGCCAGCTCGGCCTTGGCCCAGCCGGTGATCCTCTCGTTGCGGGCCCGCTGGGCGGTGCGGTAGCGGGCGATGAAGGCCTCGTCATAGGGCGGACCGGGCTGGAACGGATCGAGGTTCGGGTCGGTGGCGAGGGGATCGGACTCGTCGGCCGCCGAGGCGTCCATCCACGCGGTCAGCACTTCGGGGCGGCCCTGATGGGCGTTGAGCGAGACGTAGAGGTCGGCGGCAGGCAAGGCGGCGAGCGCTTCGCCGGCGGGTCCGTGGGCGCTGGCGGCCAGGCTCGGCACGGTCGCTTCGGCCTGATAGGCCCCCATCAGCGAGCCGCCGCCGGAGTTGCCGAGGATCACCACGTGCTCGACCCCCGCCTCCTCGCGCAGCCACCTGACCCCGACCGCCAGGTCGATCAGGGCGTGGTCGAGCAGGAAGAGGTCCTCGGCCCCCCGGAAGCGGGTGTTCCAGCCGAGGAAGCCGAAGCCGCGCTGGGCCATGTGGGGGGCCAGATAGTGCTCGGAAAAGTCGACATTGTAGTGGGACGCGATGAGGGCGGTCTTGGGCGCCTTGCCCTTGGCGCGCACATAGAGTCCCTGGCACGGATGGCCGCCGGCCTGGATGCGCGGGGCGGTGGCCGAGGTCCGCCCGACGAAGCTGACATCCAGGCCTTCGGTCCAGTCCGCCACGCAAGGCTCCTCAGTTCAGGCCGAAGGCGCGGTCGAAGGCGGCGGCGCCGGCCGGCGTGAAGCTCACCACCCGGCCCTCGCCGCGACACGCCCAGCGGGCCGCCAACACATGGTCGAAGAGGGCCGCGCCCAGCGCCCCCGCCAGGTGGGCCTTGCGCTCGCTCCAGTCCAGGCAGGCGCGGCACAGCGGACGGCGGCCCCGCGCCAGCCCCGCGACGTCGAGGCCGAGGGCGGCGAAGAAATCCCTTCCCTCCATCGAGAGCCCGGGCCGAGAACCCAGTAAGACCAGTCCCCGGGCCTGCAGCGCCTCGGCCGCCGCCACCGCCCGCTCGCCGGCCAGGTGGTCGTAGCAGACGCGCGCCGCGCGCAGGGCCTCGTCCCTTGGCCCGCTCCTCACCCGCACCGCGCCGGTGCGCTGCGCCAGGCCCATCAGGGCCTCGATCACCTCGGCTACGTCGGGCCCGGAGAGGCGGAAATAGCGGTGGCGGCCCTGGCGCTCGACGCTCACCAGGCCGGCGTCGGAGAGCTTGCCGAGGTGGCCGCTGGCGGTCGGGGCGGCGACGCCGGCGGCCATGGCCAGTTCCCCGGCGGTCAGCGCCCGGCCGTCGATGAGGGCGGTGAGCATGTTGGCGCGGCCGGGATCGCCGAGGAGGGCGGCCAGAGAGGCGATGTCGGGTCCCTCTTTCATGGTTCGGTCGTAGCCGAAACATGTGCGTCGCGCCAGAGGCTATGAAGCGGCGATCAAACCTAAGGAGTTCGCCATGATCGCCTGCTTCATCCGCTGTGAGATCGACCCGTTCAAGAACGCCGAGTTCGCCCGCTACGCCGAGGGCTGGCGAGAGGCCATTCCCCGCTGCGGGGCGCGCCTCATCGGCTACTTCGGCCCCCACGAAGGCTCAGCGACGACCGCCTACGGGGCCTACGTCATCGACAGCCTGGCCGCCTACGAGGCTTATCGAGCGACGCTGAAAGCCGATCCGGCCGCCAAGGAGAACTTCGCCCTCGCCCAGAGAGAAGGCTTCATCCGCCGCGAGGACCGCCTGTTCCTCAAGCCCCTCGGCGGCCCCTACGCCGAGAGCTGAATTCCTCCGCCCCCTGGGGAGCGGGAGCGCGAAGCGGTGGAGGGGGTGCTGGTGCAAGGGCGCCCGCGCGCTTCACCGCGACCTCCTCCCCGGCTTCGCCGGTACTCCCCCCGGAATCGGGAGAGAACGGCGCTTGCCACGACCGCCGTTTGCTGGGCCATCATGCGGCCGGGAGGAGCCGCCCTTGACCGCCATCGCCGTGGACGCCGCCGAGCCGGAGGACCCGCCACAGTTCCTGCCGCTGAAGAAGGTGGCCGCGGTGGGGGTCGGCAACGCACTCTCCTTCTACGATTTCTTGACCTATTCCTTCTTTGCCATCCAGATCGGCCACAGCTTCTTTCCTGGCGGCAAGGCCTCCAACAGCCTGCTCTTTTCCCTGGCGACCTTCGGGGTCGGTTTCGCCACCCGGCCGCTGGGCGGCCTCATCATCGGCGCCTATGCCGACCGGGCCGGGCGCAAGCCGGCCATGATCCTCTCGTTCACCCTGATGGGCCTTGGCATCCTCGGCCTGGCGCTCACTCCGTCCTACGGCCGGATCGGCCTCGCCGCGCCCGTCCTCCTGGTCTTCTTTCGGCTCATGCAGGGCTTCGCGCTCGGCGGCGAGGTCGGTCCCTCGACGGCCTTCCTGGTCGAGGCGGCGCCGCCGCTGAGGCGCGGGCTCTACCTCGCCCTGCAATACGCCACCCAGGACTTCGCCGTGCTCGTCGCCGGCCTGGTGGGCTTCGCCCTCTCCTCCCTGCTTGCTCCCGCCGACCTCGAAAGCTGGGGATGGCGCCTCGCCTTCCTGATCGGGGCGGCGATCGTCCCCTTCGGCCTGGTCATGCGCCGCAGCCTGCCGGAGACCCTCTTCCACGCCCCGCCGCCCGCCGATGGGAGCGCGCCGATCCGCCGCCGCGCCCCGACAAGGATCCTCGTGCTCGGCCTCGCCATGCTGGGGGCCGGGACGATCGCCAACTATGTGCTCGGCTACATGACCACCTATGCCCAAGACAGCCTGCACCTGGCCGCCAGCATCGCCTTTGGGGCGACCATCGTCCTGGGCGCGGTCGCGGTCATCTGCGATGTCGCCTGCGGGCTGATGTCCGACCGGCTGGGGCGCAAGCCGGTGATGGTGATCTCCGGCGTGGCCTTGACCCTCCTGAGTGTCCCCGCCTTCCTGCTGATGGTCCGCGCGCCCAGCGTCTGGACACTTTGGGGCGGGACCGCTCTGATGAGCGCCCTCCTGGCCTTCATGAGCGGGCCGGCCTTGATCACCATCACCGAATCCCTGCCCAGGGGCGTGCGGTCGGGGGCGCTGGGGACCCTCTACGCGGTGGCCATCGCCAGCTTCGGTGGCAGCACCCAGTTCCTGATCAAGTGGCTGACCGACGTCACCGGCAGTCCGCTGGCGCCGGGCTGGTACATGGCCGCGGCCATGGCGGTCGGGGCCCTGGCCATGATCCTCGCCCGCGAAACCGCCCCGGTGAAGACCGGCGTCCATGGAGACCTGGCCTAAGTTCTCTTCCCCCCCGCATCGGGGGGAAGTGTCCCGAAGGGACGAAGGGGGACGGACGCGCCGGCGCTTCCGATCCCCCATCCCGCCCTTGCGGGCGTACTTCCCCCTTGTGAAGGGGGAAGAGAGCGAAATCAGCGCTCCTCGACGATGGCAACGGCGGCCTTGATGGAGGGGGCGGCGGCGAGATCGCAGACGAGGATTCGGTCGCCCTCGACGACGACGGCGATATTCCTGAGGCCCGCGGCCACGATGCGCGTCCCGGCCGGGGCGCGGATCAGGCACCCCTCGCTGTCGGCGACGACCGCCCCGGCGGCCTGCACGGCGTTGCCCTCTTCGTCGCGAGGTGCGGCGGCCAGCACCGCATCCCAGGCCCCCAGGTCCGACCAGGCGTAGTCGACGCCCAGCACCGCCCCGCGCGCGGTCTTCTCCATCACCGCCACGTCGATGGCGATGCTGGGCGCGGCCAGGAACTCCGACCCGAGCGCCAGCGTGGCGCCCTCGCGCGCACCGCCCTCGCGCGCCCTGGCGACAGCCTCGACGAGGCCGGGGGCGCGGCTCCTGAGCTCGTCGACCATGACGTCGGCGCGGAAGAGGAAGTTGCCGCTGTTCCATAGCCAACCGGCCTCGATGAGGTCGGCGGCCTCGGCGGCGGCGGGCTTTTCGACGAACCGCGCACTTGCCCGCACCTCGCCGTCCATGGCCTCTCCGGGCTGGATGTAGCCATAGGCCGACGAGGCGTATGTCGGCCTCACACCGAACGTCACCACGGCCCCGTTGCGAGCGGCCGGCAGGCCGGCGGCTACCCCGGCGGCGAAGGCCTCTGCATCGGGGACGTGATGGTCGGAGGCGACCGCCAGGACCACGCCCTGCGGATCGATCGCCGCGATCTCCAGGGCCGCCGCCGCTATGGCCGGGGCAGAGCCGCGCCCGCCGGGCTCGGTGATAAGGGCGTGGGCGAGGCCGAGCGCCGCAAGCTGCTCCGCCGCCAGGGCCTTGTGACCCGCCGCCACCACCAGGATGGGGCGCCGCGCATCGGCGACCGCCGCCAGGCGCAGGGCGGTCTGCTGCAGCAGCGAGGCCTCGCCGGTGAGGTTGAGGAAGGGCTTGGGCTTTTGCGGCCCCGAAGCCGGCCACAGGCGCGCGCCCGCCCCGCCGCACAGAATGACCGGATGGATCGAGGCCATCCGCCGCGATAGCCCATTTGACGGCCGCGCCCAAGTGTCCCGATAAGGGCCTCCGGACCAAGGAGGTCGCTCTGTTCGCTCCCGACAGCCCCGTCGGCCTGGTGGCCGATATCGGCGGCACCAACGCCCGTTTCGCCCTGGCCGGCCGCGACGACGGCGGGGCGATCGTCACCGCCTTCCGCCAGGACATGGCGAACGCCCATTTCCCCAGCCTGGAAGCCAGCCTCGCGGCCTATCTCGATTCCCTTGGGGCTGCGCCCAGCCCGACCATGGCCGCGTTCGGGGTCGCCTCGCCAATCGCCGGCGATAAGGTGCGGCTCACGAACCGCGACTGGTCGTTCAGCATCTCCGAACTGAAGCGCCGCCACGGCTGGACGCG
>DASXIE010000076.1:0-4241 GCA_036498165.1 Caulobacteraceae bacterium | reverse complement strand
GCGGGCCATGCCGGCCGGGCAGGGGCCGATCCAGCGGCCTTCGGTGTGGCCGCGGGTGGTGATCGGCGGGCGGCCGGGGAGGACCATGGTGCTGACGCTGTCGGTGGCGTAGTGGGTGACGAAATCGCCCGTGGCGGTGATATGCCAGGTCCCGGTGATCCCGCGGCTGGCGCAGGCGCCGTCGCCGACGATCCCGCCGGTGGGCGTGCGGCGGAAGGCGGTGTGGCAGAACCGCGCATATTCGCCCTTGAGGTCGGGCGTCTCGCCGCGCGAGCAGCTGTGGGAGACGTGGACGACCCCGTTGGGGCCGCTGTGTCTGACCTCCCAGTAGCCCGCCCGGCTGCGCGGCAGGTTGAGGGTGCTTTGCGCGGCCGCGGCGCCGGCGGCGACAAGAACGATGGCGGCAAGAAACTGCAGCTTCATGGAAGACCCCCTTTGACCCAGCCCCTAGGATAGTGACGCTACTCAAGTTCTCGCGCCGGGGCGAGGGCCGGCCAGTCCGGAAGGGTGAAATCGTCGCGCATCTGGGCCCCGAGGAGGAGGCCCGCCACGCCGGGGAGGGCCATCAGGCGCGCGGACTGGTTGCGCAGGAATACGCCCAGCGCCGTGCGCGGGGTGAACGACGAGGCGAAGGCGCGGGCCGATTTCTGCTTGCCGTCGATGAACGGGCGCAGAGCCGCCTCATAGGCGGCGAAGGCGCGGGCCGGATCGCCATCGGCCCGGCCGAGTTCGCCGGCCAGGACATAGGCCTGCGTCATCGCAAGGCCCGTCCCCTCGCCGGCGACGAGGGAGACGCAGGCGGCCGCGTCTCCGATCAGGACCACGGGCCCCTTCGACCAGCGGTCCATGACGATCTGACTCACTCGGTCGAAATAGACGTCCGGCGCGGCCTCGAGCAGCGCGCGGATCGCCGGCCACTCCCACCTCTCGTTTTCGAACACGGTGACGATGGCCGCCTTGCGCTGCGCGAGGCTCGCCGGTTCGGGGCCGGCCAGACGCTCGGCGGCGAAGACAAAGAGGAACATGGTCGCATCGTCCCTCTGGGCGAAGCGCGAGATCTGCTTTCCAGCCACGCCGTAGCTGACGTAGGCCAGCTCGTCGCGCGGGCGGTAGCCCACCGCCTGGAACGCCGCCACGTAGTAGCCCAGGGGCCGTTCGAACGACGCCTGAGGTCCAAACGTCAGGGAACGGACGGCCGAGTGGAGGCCGTCGGCGCCGACCACCACATCGGCCTCCAGTTCCGACCCGTCGGAGAGGCCGAGGCGCACGCCGCGCGGGTGTTCGTCGATGGCGGCGATCGTCGTGGAAAAGCGGGTCTCGACCTCGCCCTCGATGGCGCGATGGAGGATCGCCGCCAGGTCGCCGCGCGGCAGGCTGGTGAAGCGCTCGCCGAGCTCGCGGCTCATCGTCTTGGCCGAGATGCTCGCCGCCTTGGCGCCGCTCCGATCGAGGTAGCGGACCTCCTGGAGATCGTAGCCGACCGCCCGCACCTCCGGGAGAAGGCCCATGCGCTCGGCGACATCGTAGCCGACGCCCCAGAAGTCGATCATGTAGCCGCCGACGCGCAGGCGGGAGGCGGCCTCGAGGAGGACCGGCTCATGGCCGCCGCGATGGAGCCACCAGGCCAGGGTGGGCCCGGCGACGCCGCAGCCGCTGATGACGATCCTCATGGCGCTTCGCTCCGTTGCGCCGGGGCCGGGATGAGGCGCCAGGCATGGGAGAGGACGTGGTAGAGCGGCTGGGGCATGATCAATCCCGAGGCCCAGCGGGCGATGAGGGCGGCGAGCATCAGGGGTCCGACGAGGCCCGGATCGCGGGTCATCTCCATTAGGATCACCGCGCTGGTCAGGGGAGCCTGGACGACCCCGGAGAGATAGCTGGTCATGCCCAGGACCACGGCGTCACGACCGAGCATCCAGGCGCTGACCTTGGCGAAGGCGGCGCCGATCCCCGCCCCGGCGGCGAGCGAGGGGGCGAAGAGGCCACCGGGCGCTCCCGAGGCCGAGGCGGCAAGGGTGGCCAGGGACTTCCAGGCCGCGAAGCCCGCCCCTTGGCCGGCATGGCCCTGGAGCATGGCCTTCGCCTCGGCGTAACCGGCCCCATAAGTGGTCCCGCCAGAGGCCAGGGCGGCGGCGGCGGCGACAAGGCCGCAGACGGCGGCGAAGACGACCGGTCGCGCCCGACGGAAGCGGGCGATCGGGTTCGACCCCGGCCCCAGGATCTCGGCCAGCAGGCGGGCGAAGAGACCGCCGGCCAGGCCGCCGACAAGGCCGATCATCGGAGCGGCGAGCCACGCCGACCGAGTCGCCCCGCCGTGCAGCTCGCCGAAATAGGCGTAGTCGCCCTGCAGGGCGTAGGAAGTGAAGCCGGCGACGACGACCACCAGCAGCACGGTGACGTGGGTGCGGCGGTCGAAGCCGCGGGCCAGCTCCTCGAGGGCGAAGACCACGCCGGCGATGGGGGTGTTGAAGGCTGCCGACACCCCCGCCGCGCCGCCGGCGACGATCATCGCCCGCCGGCCGGGGCCGCCGCGTAGCCCGCGGGTGAGGGAGCGGGCGATACCGGCCAGAACCTGGACGGTGGGACCCTCACGGCCGATCGAGGCGCCGCAGACCAGGAGGCCGGCGCACAGGGCCACCTTGGCGGCGGCGGTCCGCAGGGTCACGCGTTGGCCTCCCCAGCGTCCGCGCCAGCGCTGCTCCGCGGCGGCGATGACTTGGGGAATGCCGCTCCCAGCCGCCTCGGGGACGAACCGGCGAGTGATCGCCGCCGCGGCGGTGAGGCCGAGGGGGAGCAGCGTCAGGGCGGCCCACGGGGCGGCCGCCAGGATGCGACCCTGCGCGGCGATGGCCTGATCGCTTAGACGGGCGAAGGCGGCCGCCGCCAGGCCGCCCAGGACGGCGACGGCGATGATGATCGTCGTGCGGCGAAGGCTGCGCAGGCGCAGGAGGATGCGCAGCCGCTCGCGCCGGGTGGCGCCGGAGCGGAAAGGAAGATCCATGCTCTCCTATGCGTCCGCCAGGCGGCGCGGCGCAATCGGGGCTCGTCACCCGACCCGGGCGCGGATTCCGTCGCGGGCGGCGTAGAGTTCCCAGAAGCGATCGGCGACGCGGGACCCCTCGATGCCGCCCTCGGTGGCCGTCGGCGTGCCCTTGATCGCTCCGGCGATGGTGACTTCGCCGACGAAGACGCCGTCGTCCTTCAGGCGCTCGGCAAGGAGGCCGACGAGCTTGGCCTTGGCGGCGTTGGCCAGGGCCACGCCCATGGCGGCCAGGCGGATGGCGAAGGCGTCCATCATCGGGTTCATCTCGCCGAAGGCGCCGTTGGTGACGAGGATCGCGCCCTTCTCGGCGGCCCTGAGGTCGGGAAGGACGGCGTGGACGGCGGCCAGCAGGCCGACGACGGCGACGTCGAAGACGCGGGCCGCCTCGATCGGCTCGACGGCGAGGAGATCGGCGGCCTCGGCGCCGCTGAAGGCGTTCCAGTGGAGGACGGTGATCGGCCCCAGGGCGTCGCGGACTTTGCCGAGGGCGGCGGCGATGGCGGCCGGATCGGACGCGTCGGCGGCGAAGGCGGCGGCGGTGAGCCCCCTGGCTTTCAGGGCCTCGACGCCGGCGGCGAGGCGATCGGAGTTGCGGGCGATGAGGCCGACGGAAAACCCCTCGGCCCCGAACCGCCGCGCCATGGCGGCGGAGACCCCCGGACCGAAGCCGACGATGACGATGGTCTTTGACATGGGCTCACCCTACTCCCGCGAGAGCGGCGGTGGCGAATTCTGTTATGCTGGCGCTTGTTACGTTTGCCGTGGGAGGGGTCATGGGCAAGAGCTGGGTTTTCGCCGCCATCGTCCTGGGCTTAAGCGCCTGCAGCGTCCCGGCGATGAAGGAATACGCGTGGCCGGCCTGGGACTTCGCCGTCTCGTTCCGCGGGCCGCCCAAGGAGACCGATATTCCGGCGACGGCCGACGGCGCCGGGCGGCACAGTTTCCTCGTCCAGTCCAACCTCGCCGGGCGCGACGACCTCGTCATTGTGATCGACGGGACCGGCTCGCCCAGGTCCGAGGACCAAGCCCTCACCGACGCGCCGGGAAACATCGCCAAGGCGGCCGGGGCCACGCTTGGGCCGATCACCTATGCGGGAACCGGGGCGGTGGTGGGCCGCGAGTTCCTGCTCTCCAAGCCGGGGCGCCCGGCCGCGCGGGCCCGGGTCTTCGTTTTCCACCAGCATCTCTATGAGCTCAT
>DASXIE010000075.1:0-29300 GCA_036498165.1 Caulobacteraceae bacterium | reverse complement strand
CATTGATTTTTGGCGGCGCGCGCCACCGAGTGCTGCGCGCCGCCAGTTACCTTGGTTCGAACCGGCCGTCGCGGGCGTGGTTGGAGAACTTGGTCAGGTCCTCGTTGAAGTGCAGGCGGACGACCCCGATCGGGCCGTGCCTCTGCTTGCCGATGATGATCTCGGCGAGGTTGCGGATCGGATCGAGTTTCTCCTGCCACTCCAGATGCTCGGCCGTCCCTTCCTTGGGTTCGGCGCGGCCGAGGTAATAGGCCTCGCGATAGATGAACATGACGACATCGGCGTCCTGCTCGATCGAGCCGGATTCCCTCAGGTCGGCCAGTTGCGGTTTCTTGTCCTCACGGTTTTCGACCTGCCGCGAGAGCTGCGCCAAGGCCAGGACCGGAACATCAAGTTCCTTGGCTAAGGCTTTCAATCCCTGAGTGATCTGGGTGACTTCCTGGACCCGGTTGTCCATTCGCGAGACATCCGCCCCGGTGACCAGCTGCAGATAGTCGACGACGATGAGGTCCAGCCCCGAAGTGCGCTTGAGCCGCCGCGCCCGGGCGGCCAGCTTGGCGATCGAGATGCCGCCGGTATCGTCGATGTACAGCGGGGCTTCTTGCAGTTCAGCGGCGGCGTCGCGGATGCGGCCGAACTCCGAGGCGTTGATCTCGCCCTTGCGGATGCGATCAGATGGCACCTCGGTCATCTCCGCGAGGATGCGCATGGCCAGCTGTTCGGCGCTCATCTCGAGAGAGAAGAAGGCCACCACCCCGCCGCGCACCGTCCGGCGCTGCCCGTCCGGCAGGGGCTCCCAGGCGTAGTGGCGGGCGACATTGAAGGCGATGTTCGCGCCCAGCGCCGTCTTCCCCATCGACGGGCGGGCCGCGAGGATGACGAGATCGGAGGGATGCAGGCCGCCGAGCTTCTGGTCGAGATCCTTCAGCCCGGTCGAGAGACCTGACAGGCCGCCGTCACGGGTGTAGGCGGCCGCCGCCATCTCCACCGCCCCGGCCAGCGCCTGGTTAAGCCCTACGAGGCCCTGGCTGGAAGAGCCGGTCTCGGCCAGGGTGAAAAGCTTCTGTTCGGCCGCCTCGATCTGCTCGCGTCCGGAAAGCTCCGGATCGCCCGTCTGGGCGTCGACGGCGATCTCGCCGCCGATGCGGATCAGGTCGCGGCGCAGGGCCAGATCATGGACTACCCGTCCATAGTCGGGCGCGCCGGCCGCGGGCGGAGCGTGTCCGACAAGGTCGGCGAGATAACGCACCCCGCCCAGTTCCTCGAAAGCCGGATCGCGCTGGAACTGTTCGGCCAGAAGGATCGGTTCGGCCAATTGGCCGCGGCGGACATGGCTCTGGATAGCGTCGAACAGGCGGCCGTGGAAAGGCTCGAAGAAGTCGCCGACCTGCAGCTGGTCGCTCAGCCGCTCATAGGCTCCGTTGTCATAAAGAAGGATTCCCAGCAGGGCCTGCTCGGCCTCGATGTTGGCCGGGGCATGGGGAATTTCCGGCCCCTCGGACGCGGGACGCAGGTCGAGAAGCGGGACGAGGGCCATGGCGCGCGACCATAGCCTAGGCGCAGCGCGGCCGCGCGCGGCTCATTACAATCTTGCACAAACTTCCTGTGGATGGTCTTCGGCGGCCTGCCGTCAGGCCTCTTCCTCGAAGACCTCCTGCTGGCCGGCCCCGCCCTCCAGGAGATCGGCGGCCGAAACGGCGTCGGAGGCCTTGTCGGCGTCGAACTGGGTGGCGATGACGTCCTCGCCGCGGGCCTGGCGCTCGGCCTCATCGGCGCTGCGGGCGATGTTGATGTTCACGGTGACGGCGACCTCGGCATGGAGTCGGACCTTCACCGGATGCACGCCCAGGGTCTTGATCGGACGGTCGAGCACGACCATGGAGCGGTCGATCTTGCCGCCCTCGGCGTTGACCGCGTCTGCCACGTCGCGTCCGGAGACCGAACCGTACAGCTGGCCGGTTTCGCCGGCCTGGCGGATCATCACATAGGACGCGCCGTCGAGCTTCTGACCGGACTTGGCAGCCGCCTCGCGGGCCTTGGCGTTGCGCGCCTCGATGTCGACGCGCATGTCGTCGAATACCTTCATGTTCGCCGAATTGGCGCGAAGCGCCTTGGAGCGCGGCAACAGGAAGTTGCGGGCGAAGCCGTCCTTCACCGACACCACCTCGCCCAGCGCCCCAAGGCGCTCCACGCGTTCGAGCAGAATGACCTTCATGGCGGGCCCCTTTACTTGGTCACGTAGGGCAGGAGGGCCAGGAACCGGGCGCGCTTGATCGCCTGGGCCAGTTCGCGCTGTTTCTTGGCCGAAACCGCGGTGATCCGCGAGGGCACGATCTTGCCGCGCTCGGAGACGTAACGCTGCAGCAGCTTGACGTCCTTGTAGTCGATCTTAGGCGCGTTCTCGCCTGAGAACGGACACACCTTGCGCCGACGCATGAAGTTGCGCCGGGGGCCACCGCCGCCGGCGGCCGCGGATTCGGGGACTAGGGTTTCGTCGCTCATGGGTTTTGCCTCGATCTCAATCTCAAAGGTGCGCTGCTTCAGGCCGGGACGTCGTCGAACCGGCGCTCGCGTTCCCGTTCGCGGTCGCGGCGGGCGAGAACGGGCGAAAGCTCCAGATCGAGAGCGTCGACCCTCAGGGTGAGGGATCGCAGCACGTCTTCGTTGAGGGACAGCTGGCGCTCCATCTCCTTGACGGCCGCCGGCGGCGCGTCGATGGCCAGCAGGGAATAATGGCCCTTGCGGTTCTTGCGGATCCGGTAGGTGAGGTTGCGGAGGCCCCAGTACTCGATCTTGCCCACGTGTCCGCCCTGGGATTCGATCAGGGCCTTCAATTCTTCATTGAGGGCCTCGGCCTGAGCCGGGGAGATGTCCTGGCGGGCGATGAGTACGTGTTCGTAGAACGCCATGGCGTTGGAAGCTTCCGCTTGCTGGAGACGCGGCGTCCGGCGTGCAGGGAAGCAGCGCGCCGAAGCGATGGCTCTTGCCGCGGCGGCCGGGAGTCTCCCGGACCCTTTGACGTTCCGCGCAAGACCGCGCCTCTTGTCGAGGAGGGGCGCTGTTAGCCGCAATCCGGACGGATGGCAAGCCGGCGGCGGCCGGCTCAGACGGGATGCTTGGTTCGCCAGGCCTTCACGGCCTCCAGGGTCTTGGCGACGTGATCATCAGGATTGAGATTCGAATAGGCGAGCAGCACCCGTCCGTCCGGGGCGATCACGTAGCTCGTGCGGTCGGAGTGGCCCGGGAAGATCGCCAGCGTCGACTTGTACTCACCGGCGATCTTGGCCTGCGGGTCGGCGGCCACCGGAAACTTGGAGCGGCATTCGCTCACCGAGAACTCGGTCAGCCGGTCGATATTGCCGGCCGTGACCCCGATCAGTGTGGCGCCCAGGGCCTTATACTGCGGCTGGGCTTCGGCGAACTCGTGGGCCTCGATCGTGCATCCTTTGGTGAAGGCGGCCGGGAAGAAATAGAGCACCACGGGGCCCTTCTTGAGGGCCTCGGCCAGGGAGAACGAGAACGCCTTGCCGGCCATGGAGGCGGGGGCGGAGAAGTCCGGGGCCTTATCTCCCACGGCCAGGGCGGCCAGCGCGCCTCCGGCGCCGGCGAGGGTAAAGAAGGCGGCGGCGGCGGCGAGGTGGCGTCTCATCGGCATCTCCTTAAGGATATCCGGCTATTATGCCTGCAGACCCTGGCCATAAGCCAGAGTCTTGACCGGGTTGTGAGGCGGCGGCCTTTGACCTAACCCTCGCCTTCGCCGATTCCTCTTGTTAAAGAGAGCCACGCCGAAGATGACCCTCGCCTTCCTTTATCCCGGCCAGGGCAGCCAGGCCGTCGGCATGGGCGCCGAACTCACCGAAGCCTTTGCGTCGGCTCGTGCGGTGTTCGAGGAGGTTGACGAAGCTCTTGGCCAGAACCTCTCGCGCCTAATTCGCGAAGGGCCGGTCGAAGAACTCACCCTCACCGAAAACGCCCAGCCGGCCCTGATGGCCGTCAGCCTGGCGGTGATGGCGGCCCTTCAGGCCGAGTTCGGCGTCGAGGTCACCCGCGCCGCCTTCGTCGCCGGCCATTCCCTGGGCGAATATTCCGCCCTCGCCGCCGCCCGGTCGTTGAGCCTCGCTGACGCCGCCCGCCTCTTGAAGCTGCGCGGCCGGGCCATGCAGCGCGCAGTTCCGGTCGGCGAGGGAGCGATGGCGTCGCTCATCGGGCCCAAGAGCGATGTCGCGCTGGCCGAGGCTGCGGCCGCCGCCGGCGCCGCCATCGGGGTGTGCGTGGTGGCCAATGACAACAATGCCGGCAACGTGGTCATCTCCGGGGCCAAGGCTGCGGTGGATGTGGCGATCGAGAAGGCCAAGGAGCTCGGCGCGCGAGCCATCCCGCTCAACGTTTCCGCCCCGTTCCACTGCCCGCTGATGCAACCGGCCGCCGAAGAAATGGCGGGCGCCCTCGGCCAGAGTTCGATCCTTTCGCCGCGCGCGCCACTCGTGGCCAACGTCACCGCCCGCCCAACCCTCGATCCGGAGCAGATCCGCGCCCTTCTGGTTGAGCAGGTCACCGCCCGGGTGCGCTGGCGCGAGAGCATGGAGTGGCTGGCCGGCGAGGGCGGGGTAAGCCGCTTCGCCGAGGCGGGGGCCGGCAGGGTCCTCACCGGCATGGCCAGGCGGATCGCGCCCGAGGCGGATGCCACGGCCCTCAACACGCCGGCCGACCTCGAAGCCTTTGCCAAGGCGCTTTAGGGGAGGCTCAAACAATGTTCGATCTTGCCGGCAGGACGGCGCTGGTGACCGGAGCGAGCGGCGGCATCGGCGGAGCGATCGCCAAGGCGCTGCACGGCGCGGGCGCCCATGTGGTCCTCTCTGGCACCCGCCAGGAGGTCTTGGCGGCCCTGGCCGCCGAGCTCTGCGAGCGCGCCAGCCAGGCGCCGTGCGATCTCGCCGACTCCGCCGCCGTGGACGGCCTTATCGAGCAGGCCGAAGCCGCCGCCGGCGCCCCTATCGATATCCTGGTCGCCAACGCCGGGGTGACCCGCGACGGCCTGCTCTTGCGCATGAAGGACGAGGACTGGGAGGCGGTCCTGAAGATCAACCTCGAAAGCTACTTCCGTCTCTCGCGCGCCGCCCTTCGCGGCATGATGCGCCGGCGCTGGGGCCGGATCATCGGGATCACCTCGGTGGTCGGGGTGGCGGGTAACCCCGGCCAGGCCAACTACGCCGCCTCCAAGGCCGGGATGATCGGCTTTTCCAAGGCCCTGGCCCAGGAAGTGGCGAGCCGCAACATCACCGTGAATTGCGTGGCGCCCGGGTTCATCGAGAGCCCGATGACCGATGCCCTCACCGAAGGCCAGAAGAGCCAGATCCTTTCGACCATCCCGGCCGGTCGCCTGGGATCCGGCGCCGAGGTGGCCGCTGCCTGTGTTTTCCTTGCCGCTGAGGAGAGCGCCTACGTCACCGGCGCCACGCTACACGTCAATGGCGGCATGGCCATGATCTGACCGCCCGACCCGGGCAGGCGCGCGCCGCTAGGCGGGCTCCAAGGAACATGCTAGGCGGATTCTCCAAGGTTGCAGACGGAGCCGAACGTCCGGGTCGCGCGCTTGCGGCCTTCGATGGCAAAACAGGACCGGCAAGGGGCCCCGCCCGTTTCCGGACCCACAACGAGGGACTTGAGACCTTAGATGTCCGATATTCTCGAGCGCGTGCGCAAGATCGTCATCGAGCACCTGGACGCCGATCCGGAGAAGGTCACGGAGAAGGCGAGTTTCATCGATGATCTGGGCGCCGACAGTCTGGACAACGTCGAACTCGTCATGGCCTTCGAGGAGGAATTCGACATCGAAATTCCCGACGACGCCGCCGAACATATCCAGACCGTCGGCGATGCGGTGAAATTCATTGGAGAGCGCCTGGGCGCCTGATCAGGCTCAAATGCGCCGAGTCGTCGTCACGGGTCTTGGTCTCCTGACCCCCCTGGGGTGGGGGGTCGAAGCAAGTTGGAGCGCTATCCTGGCTGGCAGGTCCGGGGCTGGGCGCATCACCAACTTCGACGCCTCCGACTATGCTTGCCAGGTCGCCTGCGAGGTGCCGCGCCTCGATGGTCGCGGCGGCGGCGGCCCGGATGTGGCCGGAAGCTTCGATCCCGATCAGGTGCTGAGTCCCCGGGACCAGCGCCGGGTCGACGATTTCATCCTCTACGCCATCACCGCCGCCGACGAGGCGGTGAGAGACAGCGGCTGGGCGCCGACCGAGGAATCCGACAAAGAGCGCACCGGGGTCAACATCGGCTCGGGGATCGGCGGCCTTTCCACCATCGCCGACACCGCCGTAGAGCTTCACGAGAAGGGGCCGCGCCGTGTCAGTCCGTTCTTCATTCCCTCGGCCCTCATCAATCTCGCCTCCGGCCAGGTCTCGATCCGCCACGGCTTCAAGGGCCCTAATCATTCGGTGGTGACAGCCTGCGCCACCGGCGCCCACTCGGTGGGCGACGCCATGCGCTTCATCCAGTACGGCGACGCCGATGTCATGGTCGCCGGCGGCGCCGAGGCGGCGATCTGTCCGATCGGTATCGCCGGCTTTGTCGCCAGCCGGGCCATGTCCACCCATTTCAACGATACCCCGGAGCGCGCCTCGCGGCCCTACGACCGCGACCGCGACGGCTTTGTCATGGGCGAGGGCGCCGGGGCCCTGGTGCTCGAGGAGCTGGAGCATGCCAGGAGCCGCGGGGCGAGGATCTATGCCGAAGTGATCGGCTACGGCCTGGCCGGCGACGCCTTCCACATCACTGCTCCTGCTGACGACGGCGACGGCGGGTTCCGCGCCATGCGGGCGGCGATTGCGCACGCCGGTATCGCGCCGGGAGACATCGACTACATCAACGCCCACGGCACCTCCACGCCCCTCGGCGACGAGATCGAGCTCCGCGCCGTGGAGCGCCTGCTGGGGAACGCCGCGGCCAAGGTCACCATGAGCTCGACCAAATCGGCCACCGGCCATCTTCTGGGCGCCGCCGGAGCGATCGAGGCGGCCTTCTCGATCCTGGCTCTGCGCGACCAGATCGCGCCGCCGACCCTCAATCTCGACAACCCCTCGGTCGAGACGCCCATTGACCTCGCGCCACACCATGCCCGACAGCGCAAGATCGACGTCGCCCTTTCCAACAGCTTCGGATTTGGCGGCACCAACGCCAGCGTCATCTTCAAGACGGCCCCGTGACGCGACGGCCCGGGACGCGCGCCAGAGGCGTGCGCCGACCCAGATCCCGCCCGACCCGTCGCCGGTCCCGTTCGGTCCTGATCGTCCTTGCTGGCCTCTTGCTGGTGTTGATCGCCTCGGGGATCGGCGTGTTCGTCATGCCTGGACCGGCAGCGCGCAGCGGCGTATCGACCCGCTTGGTATTCCCCACCGGAGCCGGACTTCCGGGCATCGCCAAAGGCCTCGAGCGCGGCGGGGTTGTCCGCTCGGCCCTCCTGTTCATGGCCGGGGCCAAGCTCTCGGGCGCATCGCGCAGCCTCAAAGCCGGCGAGTACGACTTTCCTAACCATGCATCGATGGCCGCGGTGATGGCTCAAATCCGCGACGGGCGGATCGTCCGCCACTCCCTGACCATCCCCGAAGGGTTTTCCTCCGGCCAGGTCCTCGCCGTTTTGCGAGCCGCTCCGGAACTCGCCGGGTACATCGCCCAGCCGCCCGAGGGCGCGATTCTGCCGGAAACCTACCAGGTGGTGTGGGGCGAAACCCGCGCCCATGTCTTGGCTCGAATGCGGGCCGCCCGCGACGCCCTGCTAGCCCGGCTGTGGGCGGGGCGTCGGCCAGGGCTTCCCTATCGATCGCCCGACGAGGCGGTGATACTGGCCTCGATCGTCGAGAAGGAAACGGCCCTGACGAGTGAACGCCCCCACATCGCCGCCGTCTTCCTCAACCGGCTGGCCAAGGGCATGCGCCTGGAGAGCGATCCCACCGTGGTCTATGGCCTCACCGGCGGTCAGCCCCTCGGCCATGGGCTGCGCGTCTCCGAATTGCAGCATCAAACGCCTTACAACACCTATCTCATCGCCGGCCTGCCGCCGACCGCGATCGCCAATCCGGGCCGCGCCGCCCTGGTCGCCGCCCTCGACCCGGCGCCGAGCTCGGACCTGTACTTCGTCGCCGACGGGACAGGCGGTCATGTGTTCTCCAGCGACATAGCGACTCATCTGAAGAACGTCGCCCGCTGGCGTGGCATCGAGCAGGCCCGCAACGCCGCGGCGGCTAAGGCGCCGGCCCCATGAGTCTGTCCGGCATGACCGGGTTCGCGCGCCGCGAAGGGGCCCTGGCGGCGTGGACCTGGGCGGTCGAGGCCCGCAGCGTCAACGGCCGCAACCTCGAGACCCGGTTTCGCGGGCCGCCCGGCTTCGAGGCTCTCGAGAGGATCGCCCGCGAGGGGGCGCAGGCCCGCTTCCAGCGCGGCCAGGTGGGCGTCAACCTGCAGACTCGGCGCGGCGAGAGCGGCGGCGAGGCCAGGATCAATAACGCCCTCATTGAGCGCTACCTGGCTGCCATCGAGCCCTTCGTGAAGGCGGGCCGCGCCGCTCCGCCATCCGCCGACGGCCTCCTGGCCTTGCGCGGCGTCGTCGAGCTTGGCGAAGGCGAGGAGGACGCGGAGGCCCGCGCCTGCGTCGAGGCCGCCATGGCCGAGGATATCGCCCGCGTCCTCGATGACCTTGCGGCGGCCCGGGCAGAGGAGGGCAGGGCGCTGGCCGGCCTCATTGAAGGCTTTGTCGAACGCATCGAGGCGCTGGTCTCGTCGGCCAGAGACGCCGCCGACGAGCAGCCAGGCCTGATCCGCGACCGCTTCGCCCGCCGGCTCGAGGAACTGGCCGGCGAGGCGGCGACGACCGAGCGCATCGTGCAGGAGGCCGCCGTCATCGCCGCCCGCGCCGATGTCCGGGAGGAGTTGGACCGGCTCGCCGCCCACGCCGCCTCGGCCAGGACCATTCTGGCGGAAGCCGCCGCCGCCGGCCGCCGCCTCGACTTCCTGGCCCAGGAATTCATGCGTGAGGCCAACACCCTGTGCGCCAAGGCCGCCGTCCCGGCCCTGACCGCCGCTGGGCTCGATCTCAAGGCGGTGATCGATCAGCTGCGCGAGCAGGTGCAGAATGTCGAGTGAGCGGCGCGGTCTGCTGCTGGTCATCTCCAGCCCCAGCGGGGCGGGCAAGACCTCGCTTTCCCGCCGGCTCGCCGAGACCCATGCCGAAATCGCTCTTTCCATCTCGGCGACAACCCGCCCGGCCCGCCGCAGCGAGAAAGACGGACGGGAATATCATTTCGTCGACCGCGAGGCCTTCGACCGCGACGTAGCCGCGGGGGCCTTCCTGGAATGGGCCGAAGTGCACGAGCATCTTTACGGCACCCCCCGCGCGCCGGTGACGGCCGCGTTGAAAGCCGGCGGCGACGTGCTCTTCGACATCGATTGGCAGGGCGCCGCCGCCATCCACGCCGCCGAACCGGCCGACACGGTGCGAATATTCATCCTGCCGCCGAGCATGGAGGCCCTGGCCGCCCGCTTGCATGCTCGCGCCCAGGACGCCGCGGAGGTGATTTCCCGCCGCCTCGGCCGGGCCCGCGGCGAAATCGCCCACTGGGCCGAATACGACTACGTGATCGTCAACGAGGACTTCGAGCGGGCCTACGCCCAGATCGAGAGCATATATCTGGCCGAGCGCCTTCGCCGGCCGCGTAATCCGTGGCTCACCTCGTTCGTCGACACCCTCATCCGATCCTAGCGGCCGCCATGGCCAGGAAGCTTTCGACCGATATGGTTTCGGCCCGGGCGTCGGGATCGACCCCGGCCGCGGCGCAAAGCTCCGCCCCGCCCAGGACCTTCAGCGAGGACCGCAGCATCTTCCGCCTCTGACCGAAGGCGGCGGCGGCGACGCTCTGCAGGGAGGCGATCAAGGCGTCGTCAGGACGGTCGCGACGGGGGACCAGCCGCACCACCGCTGAATCAACCTTCGGCGGCGGAGTGAAGGCGCGGGAAGGCAGGGCAAGGACGATGGCCGGCGCGGTCAGGGCCTGAGCCAGCACCGCAAGGCGACCGTAATCCTCGTCCGCGGGCCGCGCCGTGATCCGGCGCGCCACCTCGGCCTGGAACATCAGGGTCATGGCCCGCGGCCGAAGAGCGCCGGTCAGCCACTTCACCAGCAGGGGACTGCCGACGTTGTAGGGCAGATTGGCGACGACAGACGCCCCCGCGCCCACCAACGCCGCCTCGTCGATCTTGTGGGCGTCGGCCTGGACGACGGTCAGGCGTCCCTCGGCGGCGTCGGCGAGCTCGCCAAGCAGCGGCAGGAAGCGGACGTCTTTCTCCACTGCCGTCACTCGCGCCCCAGCTTCCAGCAGGGCCCGGGTGAGGCCGCCTGGACCGGGGCCGACCTCGAGTACGCTCTCACTGGCGGAAATATGAGCAAGTTTAACGATCTTACGACATATGTTGAGATCAAATAGGAAGTGCTGACCGAACCGTTTATCAGCCCCGATCCCTGCTGCGCTCAAAGCCTCGCGCAGAGGCGGCAGGTGCGCGAGACTCATGCCTGTCCGCGCCGTTCGGCGATGTCCCTTGCCAGCCTCAGGGCGGCGACGAGGCTGTCCGGCCGGGCCACGCCCTTGCCGGCGATGTCGAAGGCGACGCCGTGGTCGGGAGAGGTCCGCACGATGGCCACGCCGAGTGTCACGTTCACTCCGCCCCAGAAGTCGAGCATCTTGACCGGGATAAGGGCCTGGTCGTGGTACATGCACAGAACCGCGTCGTAGGCCGCCCGGGCTTTCTCATGGAAGAGGCTGTCGGCCGGATGGGGGCCGCTGGCCTCGACGCCGCTCGCCCGCAAGGCCTTCACGGCGGGGGCGATGATCCGATCCTCTTCATCGCCGATAGCGCCGGCCTCGCCGGCGTGCGGGTTGAGGCCGGCGACCGCCAGGCGAGGCCGAGGGACGCCGAAGTCGGAGGCGAGCGCGGCGGCGGTGGTCCGCCCGGCCCCCGCGATGCTCTCGGCGGTCAGCAGGATGGGCACCTTGGCCAGGGGCTCATGGATTGTCGCCAGGGCGCAGCGCAGATCGCCGGCGACGAGCATCATCACCGGGCCTGAGCTTCCCTTGCGCGGGACGAGCTGGCCGAGGAATTCGGTATGGCCGGGAAAGGCGAAGCCGGCCTCGTAGAGCGGCGCCTTGGCGATCGGGCCGGTCACCACGGCGGCGGCTTCGCCACTCATGGCGAGGCGGGCGGCGGTCTCGATCCACGCGATGATCCGCCCGGCCGCGGCCGGCGAGGCGACGCCCGGAACAGCTGGCGCGCCCAGCGGAATGTCGATCACTGGCAGGGCGCGGGCGAAAGCCGTGGCACCTTCGGCCGGCGTAGCTACGGCCTCGACCGGTGTCCCGTCCCGCCCCGTCGCGACGACCAGGGTTGCCCGATCGCCGACGACCACGAACGCGGGACCGCTGTCCTTCAAGGCCCGCCAGGCCTTGACGATGATTTCGGGTCCAATTCCGGCCGGATCACCCAGACTGAGGGCGATGGGCGCGGAAGAGGTCACCGGATTTCGATGGTCGCCGAGTTGCGCAAATCACGGAGCTGGCGCTTGGCGATCATGGCCAGCTCTTGGCCGAACAGCCGGTTTTCGATCTGTTCGCGGGTCACCTGCTGGGCGCCGCCCATGTGCTTGGCGCACACAGCCACGAGGTGCACGCCGGCCTCGGTGCGGATCGGATCCGAGATCTGGCCCACGTCCAGGCGCTCGGCGACTTCGCGGAAGGCGGGCGACAGGTCTTTGGTCTCCGCTTCGCCCAAATCGCCGGCGACGACGCCTTGGACCTTGGCCGCCTGAGCCGCGAGGTTATCGCACCCGTTCAGCTTGGCGCGCAGGGCGAGGAGCTTCGCCTGGGCCTCGGCGACCTGAGCCTCGGTCGCGCTCTTGGGCAGAGCGATGGCGGCCTGCTTGAGGTCGACGACAGGGGTGGACCCGCCGGCCCGCTTGTCCTTCAGGTAGATGATATAGACACCGTCCTTGACCGGGATCGGGCCCGACAGCTGGCCCGGCCTCAGGGCCTCGAGAGCCTGGTCTACTTCGGCGGGCATCTCGCCGGTAGAGATCCAGCCCACGTCGCCACCGGCGGCGGCAGACGGCGAATTGGAGAACTGCCGGGCCACGGCGGCGAAGGGCGCGCCCTTGTGCATCTGATCGATCAGCTGCTGGGCGCCGGTTGTGGCGGCGTTGATGTCTCCGGCCCGGGCGGCGTCGATGAAGATCTCATTTACCTGGTATTGCGGCTTGCCGGAGTCGGCCTCGATGCGTTTTTGGTAGGCCTTGATCTGGTCGTCGCCGATGACGATGCGCGAGCCGTAGCGGCCGCGGATCCAGCCGCGCCAACTGATCTCGGCCCGCAGTTGGTCCTTCAACGTTTCGGCCCCGACGCCCTGGGCGGCGAGCTGTGCCAGCAGCTGGTCGGCGCTGGTGTTGTTGGACCTGGCGATGTCGGCCAGTTCGTCGTTCACCTCGGCGTCGGAGGCGATGAGGTCGAATTTCTGGGTTTTGCCCTCAGTGCGCAGGTCCTGCATTTCCAGCCGTTCGTCGACGAGGGACCGGGCGGCCTCCTGCTGCAAGGCCGGCATGTTCTTTTCGGTGGGTTGGATGCCCGATGTGACGATCAGCAGCCGCATGCGCTGGATGATGTCATAGGTGGAGATCATGTCGTCATTGACGGTCACCACCACCCCTTCGCTGAGGCCCTCGGGCCCGGCCGGGGGGGTCGTCGCCGCAGCGGGTGCGGCCGCTGGCGCGCCGGCCGTCTGAGCCAGGGCGCTGGCCCCCAGCATCAGCCCCAGGGCGCAAAACACGACGCCGCCGGCACGCGCGGCGGGCGTGAGTTCGACAAGTCTACGCATGGAAATAGCGCCGTCCTCGTGACTATCGCCTGCCCCGCCAAGGGGCGCGCGGCGAACGGTTAGTGCGTGTAGCCTGTATTCGCCAATGTGGCGAGCGAAAGGCGAAGGATCACCGAGCTCGACGGGCCCAGGGTGCCGTTGAAGGTTTCATTGCGCCGGTAGAGCACTTCGACCCTGATGCAGTCGTCGCGATAGACGATCCCGACATCGTTTTGCCGCCAAGTGCCGCCGTCGACGATGGAGTAGATTGTCGCACCCCAGTGTTTTGTGGCCCACACCTCGCCGTGAATGTCGAGGCTGCTGACTGGCCGGCCGGTCGGCGAAAGCGCCTCCTTCAGATAGCTGATGTAGCCGGAGGCCCGGCTGGTGGTGAAACTGACTCCGGTCTCCATGCGGTCGACGGCGAAGTTGCTGGAATTGAGCTGCCAGCGGGAGAACAGGCTCACACCGTGGATCGGCTCGGCGTTGAAGCCGACCACCCAGTCGGAAAGGCTGTCTCTAAGCCCAGAGCTGAGCGGCAGTTCCGGCTGGCGCTGGGATTGGAACACCCGCCCGACCAGTAGGCTGCCGCTGCGTCCATCAGGCAGCATCAGCGTGCCGCGGCCGCCCAGGGTGACGCTCTGGCCGCCTTCGTAGAGGTCATAGCCGGGCGAGCGGTTGACCTCGAAGAGGTTGGTCTCGTCGAGGCTCCAGACCTGGCTGTCCTCGTTGGGAATCCTGGGATCTAGCTTCACGTTGGGGCCGATGGCGATCTGGGCCAGGGGTTCGACGATCCACGTCGCCGACGGCGCCTGCTTGATCAGCGGATAGCTGATATCGGCTCCGACATCGCCGAAGGCGCGCGTCAAGGTGGCGTTGGACGGCGAGGGCGAAACGAGGTTGCTGAGATTGTAGACGTCGGCGCGGGCCTGGACGAAAGGGGCGATGCGTAGGCCGTTGTCCAGGGTGAAGGTTCGCCGCCAGTCCAGGCCGAGGGTCGCCCGGCGACTGTTCACGCCCTCGGCGCCGGTGAGGTCCGGCGACTGGTCGCGGGTGAGCGCCACCGCGCTGCCGTCGATACGCAGCCGCCCGCCGAGGATATCGCCCTGCGGCTCGTAATGGCCCTCGATCAGGGGCGCCACGGTGGGAATGGTGCTTTGGATGTCGCCGGGGCGAAGACCCTGGACGCTGACCGCCGCGATCGACAGATAGGAATTCTGGTCCTGGCGGACGGCGTCGAGCTGGGAGATCAGGCGCCCCCCGTCGGCGGCGTAGAGGCCGCGGTCGGTGAACACCTCGGGAATGGAATATTTCTCAAAGATCAGCTTGTCGGAGGTTCGCTCGGCTGTGAACCCCCAGGTCCAGTGGGCCCCCAGGTCGAAGAGTCCGCTGGCGAGAATATAGCTTCGCGCGGTGAGGGCGCCGAATTTGTCGCCGCCGGAGGTGAAATCGCGCTCGTCGGTGAAGCCGGCGCGAATGTCCATCACGCCGGACCAGAAGCGCTTGCGGAAGTCGACGTTCAGGAACGGATTGACCTTGGTGTTAACCTGCGGCGTGACGGTGATGTCGGCCGAGGGCGTGATCACCTGGTAATAGGGTTGCTCATAGGAGAAGCCGCGCGAGCCGGAAATCGTCACCACCGGCAGGAGGAATCCGGACTTTCGCGGCGCGGTGGGATCGGCGGTATAGAAGAACGGAAGGTAGAGGACGCTCAGGCCCTTTACCTGGATCACCGCGTCCTGGAAGTAGAGGGTCTGGCGTTTCTTGTCCTCGACCACCCTGCGGGCGCGGATCGACCACGTCGGCTGGTGCTGGCCGTTCTCGGCGCACACCTGGCACGGCGTGAAGATTACCCGATCGAGTTCGGTGATATTGGCGTTGCGCCGCTGGGTGCGGGCGGCGGCGATCTTCACGTCGTTCTGCAGGCGGGTTGAGAAACCGATCGCCACGCCCTCGCTCATGTCCTTGTCGAGAGTCATGGCGCTGGCGAACTGGGTGGTCCCGTCAGGATTGATGATGGTGACGTGGCCGTGGGCGGTCACGATGCCAGTCTCGGTCTGGTAGTCGAGCTCGTCGGCGCGCAGTACCCGGCCTTGGTAGCGGGCCATCACCGCGCCCTCGGCGGTCACCGTGTGATTGATCTCGTCGCGGATGAGGGTGTTGGCTTCGAGGTAGAAGCCGCCGCCTTTCAAGGCATCTTCGGCGACCGGGGCGGCCGGCTTCGGCGGCGGGGTGAGCATCTTCGATAGCGGCTCGGCGCTCGCGCCCGCAGCCAGCAGGGCGGCGCTCGCGCAAAGGCCCGCCAGGGTTGCCGACCTACTCGACTTCGCCACTCGCGGACCTCTCTCGCGCCACGCCTCGCCCATCACCACGAGTCAGCCATCCTCGGTATAGCAAAGGAGAGTGACGCCCGCCAAAAGCGCGAGGATCGGCGGCGCCCACGCGGCGAGGGTGGGCGGGATCACCTCGGCGGTCCCGAGGGCCCCGCAGAATTCATTCAGGAAAAACAGCGCGAAGCCGAGGGTCACCCCGGCCCCGGCGAGGGCGGCCAGATCGCCCAGTCGCATGAAGCGCAGGGAAAATCCGGCCCCCAGCACCGACATGGCGACGAACAGCACGGGATTAGCCAGGAGCTGCTGGAGGCGCAGGCGGTAGCCGGTGGCGGAATAGCCGGCCAGCTCGGCGGCGCGGATGGTCGCCGGCAGGCGCCAGAAGGCCACCGCCCCTGGCGAGACAAATTTTTCCATGGCGCTGCGGTGGTCCAGCATGGAAGGGATGAGGATCTGCTCGGAATGCACCGAGCTCGCCCCCGGCAGGGCCTCGCGCACGTCGCTGAGCCGCCAGTAACCGGGCAGGAGCCTTGCTTCCGAGGCTTCCAGCCGGCGGGCGAACCCCAGGCCCCCAGACGGTTCGACATTTTCGATGAACACCGAGACCCCGCGCAAACGGACCACATCATCGACCGTGTCGTGCGAGCGAGCGTGGATGACCACCTGCTGGCGATCGTCGCCCTGGCGGAGCCAAATCTCGGCAGGACCGTCCCTGGGCCCCTGGGTGATCGCGGCCTGACGATCCTCGAAGCGGGCGTTGAGGGCCGAGGCAATGGGGTTGAGCACGGTCGTGGTGGCGATCCCGATGAGGGCCGCGGCGGCCGCGGCTGGAAAGATGAACCGCCAGGCCGAGACGCCGGCCGCGCGCATGGCCACCAGCTCACTGTGCCGGTTCATGGCCACGAAGGCGCCCATGGCTCCGAAGAGGAAGACGAAGGGCAGGAGCAGCAGGATGATCGCCGGGCTTTTCAGGAGGGTGAGGCCGAGGAGCTGAATGAATGTGAGATCCTGGCGGCCGCCGAGTGTCCTTGAGAGTTCGACGAAATCGATCAGCACGATCACAGAGGCGATCACCGCCAGCGCTGCTCCGATCCCGGCCAGGAAACGGCCCAGCACATAGGTTTGCAGGCGCAAGGCCGGGGCGTTCACGCCGGGGCGCCGGCGGCAAGAAGGGGCCGGCGTCGGGCGCCGGCGAAGAGAAGGCAAAGGGCCCCGACCGCGGCGCCCAGCGGGATGAGATACTGCGCCAGGTTCCACACGGGTGCCGAGCCGGCTGCCGCCTGGACGCTGAAGCCGGCGACCCGCACCAGAAGCGCCGCGCAGGCCACCGCCGCGATGCGCGCGCCATAGCCCATGCGGCTGAACGAGCCGCCAATCACCGCGGTGAGCGCCATGGCCATGAAGGCCAGGGTGTAGAGGGCGGCGGCTATGCGCGAATGTCCCTCGGCGAGCATCTTGCCGAGGTTGGCTCGCTCCCAGGCGCCGCTGAGATCGGGGAAGAACAATTCATGCGGATAGCGGTCGGAGAGCTTGTAGATAATCGGCCGGTCGGGACCCATAAGTGGCTTCAGATCAAGCACGTATTGGTCGAAGGAGAGGAAGTTGAGGGTGCCGACCTTGGAGAATTCCTGGTTGGCCCCGTGGCGCATGCCCACCATTGGCGCCCCCCCGCGGTTCAGCAGCCGGCCCTCGCGGGCCATCACCGTGCTGTCGCGGCCGTTGCCGTCCTCGCGGTCGATGAACAGGTTATGGATCGTTCCGTCGTCGTCCATGGCCTGTGCGAAGACGGTCACCCCCGGAGCCGGATGGGAGAACTTGCCAGGCTGGATCATGCTGACGGCGAGGTCGGCGCGGATGCCGGCCAGCGTCTGGCGCAGGGCGCGGTAGGAGAGGGGCTGGATCCACAAGGTGAGCAGCAGGCAGATCAGGCTCGCCGCCGCCGCCAGCTGCAAGGCCGGGGCGATCACCCGCCAGCGGCTCATTCCGCCGGCGAAACAAATGACGATCTCCTGTTCGGTGTGCAGGCGGTTCAGCGCCACCAGGGCCCCCACGAGAACCGCCACCGGCAGGATCATGGCGATGAGCTGCGGCATGGCCAGAAGAATGATCTTGAGGAAGGTGACGACGCTCTGGCGCTGGTCGACCATGACATCGAGGGCCGAGAGGCTCTCGCTCAGGAGGGCGACTCCGGTCAGGGCCGCCGTGGCCAGCAGGGTGGGGCCCAGCAACTCGCGGAAGAGGTAGCGGTCGATCAGCTGCATGGGGCGGGGACGATATTCCATGTCTGGAGACGCGCCGCGTGAGGAAAGCGGCGCCCTTGTAGCCACGGCCAAGAAGACACGGCAACCCTGGCCGAATTCAAGGCGCCGGCGGGCGTCCGGGCGAGGTCGGACCGAATACGTTGGCGAAGGCGGCGGCGAGGGCCTCGTCGGCCTGATCCATGGAAACATCCAGCCCCAAGTCGCGCAGGCTGGTCACGCCATGATCAGAAATCCCACACGGCACGATTCCATCAAAATGGGAAATATCTGGGTTCACATTTAGACTTATGCCGTGAAAACTTATCCATCGCCTTAGCTTAACTCCGATGGCGGCGATCTTATCCTCGCGCGGCGGCGACCCCGGTCGCTCGACCCACACGCCGATGCGCCCGCACCGGCTTCCCCCGGAGACGCCCAGGCGGGCGAGGGCGGCGATGATCCACGTCTCCAGGGCGCCGACAAAGGCCCGCGCATCGCGCCCACGCACTGTCAGGTCGAGCATTACGTAAGCCACCCTCTGGCCGGGGCCGTGATAGGTGTATCGGCCCCCGCGGCCGCTGGCGAAAACGGGGAAGCGATCCGGGTCGATGAGGTCGATGGCCCTGGCCGAAACCCCGGCCGTGTAAAGCGGCGGATGCTCGAGGAGCCAGACGAGTTCGCTCGCCTCGCCGGCGTGGATCGCCGCCACCCGCGCCTCCATGGCCGCGACCGCGACGGGATAGGGCACCGGGGCCGCCGACATGGCCCATTCCACCGCCGCACCGTCCTGACGTGGCATGATGAGTGAGACGCACTCGGCGGTGAGCTTCATGGCGGGCAATGTGGGGCGCCGGGGGCGGCGGCGCAAAGCCTTCACAAGGCGGGCGCCATTTGCTACGCCCCGCGCCTCGCGACGGGCGGTCGTGGCGGAATTGGTAGACGCGCAGCGTTGAGGTCGCTGTGGGGCAACCCGTGGAAGTTCGAGTCTTCTCGACCGCACCAGCGCGCTAGGACGGATTCAGGCCACCCGGCCCGCCGTTTTCACTGGGCGGTGTTCACGGGCCTTTCTGCGGAGTGCTTCGCCGCCTCCCGGGCGGCTTTCGCCCTCGCGACGTCAGCCTGGCGCTTTGCGCGGGCGGCCGCGAGTTCCGCCGCCTTGGCCTTGCGGGCCTGGATCTGGGCGGCTTGAGCCGACTTGGCTTGATCCGCCGTCGCCTGCTGTCGTGCGGTCGTCTTGGCCGCTCGCTCGGCCATGGACCTCTGGGCAGTCTGCTGGGCGGCTTGCTGGCGCGCCTTGGTCTGCGCCTGCCGATCGGCCAGCATCTGCTTCTCGGCCAAAGCCTGCTGTGCGGCCTTGGTCTTGCGGGCCTGGATCTGGGCGTCTTGAGCCGACTTGGCTAGCTCCGCCGTCGCTTGCTGTCGTGCGGTTGACTTGGCCGCTCGCTCAGCCGCGGCCTTCTGGGCAGCTTGCTGGCCCGCCTGGATCTGCGCCCGCCGGTCGGCAAGAATCTGCCGCTCGGCCAGAGTCTGCTGCGCCGCCTTGGCGCGCGCCGCCTGCAGGCGGCCAGCCTGGAGTTCAGCCTGCCGAGCGACCGCGGCATCGGCGGCCCGGGCCTTCAGGCCAGCTTGTGTCGCTCGCACGGCCTGAACACTCGCCGCGGCCTGATCGGCGGCGAGTTGGCGGGCGCGCAGATCAGCCTGGCGGGCCGCAAAGGCGCGATCTTGGGCTGGAGCCCTCACTGCCGCCTGAACGGGGGCGGACGGTGCGGTTGGCGCATGGTGTGTCGCCAGCCATGCCGCGCCGCCGACCCCTCCACCGGCGGCGGCCGCCAGCGCGGCTTGCCTTTCGCGCGCCGCATAGGCGGCGTTGTTCCCAGCCTCATCGACCCTGGCCGCCTCGGCCTCTCGGCGATAGCGCTCCTGGGCCCAGGCGGCCTCATCCTGGCGGCCGTACTGATCGTGCCAGGCCCGCCAATCCTTGTTGCGATCGCGCGCGGCGATCCATTGAGCGCGTTGGCGGTCGATCTCCACCCGGCGGGCGTCCCAGGCGGCGCGGACGACCGCCAGATGTTGAGCCCTTTGTGCCGCCTCATAAAGCGCCTGAGCGCGCCACAGGTAGCGGCCGGCGTCGTCGGCGTGCACGTCCTCATCGCGCGGGGGCAGTGGGCGACCAAAGCGATCATACACCACCACAAGGGCGCCGCCCTGATAGCCGTAGGCGTATTCCGGGTCGCGCACGAAGAACGGCGCGGCCGACCCGGGCTGGTAATAATAAATGCGCTCACCGCCGCCCGGCGCCGGTTCGACCACCGTCTGATACCCGTTATCGCCCCGCCAACTCCACGGCCGCACGCCCTGGTAGTCGAAGGCGTAGTCGGGCGGAGCATCTCCAAATCCCTCGGAAACCTGGACGGCGCGGTCGGCGAAGGCATAGCTGTCCTTTGGCTGCGCCACGCTAAGCCGGCGCACTGGATGCGGCGGCAGGGCGGCGACAGGCGGGGCCGGCGCGATGGCCGGGGCCGGTCCGTCCGCCAAGGGGATGGTAGCCACCGGCGGCGGCGCCTGATCGACGCTGGCCGGAGCCGCCGGCGCGGTCTTCTGGCAGCCGGCAAGCCCAGCGGCGAGCAGGGCGGAGGCGGCGATTCCGGCCGCCATAGCGGTGATTTCGGCGCGTTTCATGTGTGATCCCATCGTCTCGAACGAATTGGACGGTCAGTTAACAGGCGCGACCATGAACTGGTTGTGAACCGAGACATCGGTTCCAGGTCAGTGTTCGCCGGCAAGACGCCTTACTTGAGGCATGCTAAGGGGGCCGGCATGATCCCCAATCATGGCCCGACGATGGATTTCGGTCTCGGTGAGACCGTGGACGCCATCCGCGAAACCACGGCCCGCTTCGCCGGCGACCGCATCGCGCCGCTGGCCGCCGAGATCGACACCACGAACGATTTCCCGCGTCACCTGTGGCCGCAGATGGGCGAGCTGGGCCTGCACGGGATCACCGTCGAGGCGGAATACGGCGGCCTTGGCCTGGGCTATCTCGAGCACGTGGTGGCCATGGAGGAGGTGTCGCGCGCCTCGGCCTCGGTGGGGCTTTCCTACGGGGCGCACTCCAACCTGTGCGTCAACCAAATCCGCCGGTGGGGCTCTGACGAACAAAAGCGCCGCTACCTGCCGGCCCTGATCAGCGGCGAGCATGTCGGGGCCCTGGCGATGAGCGAGGTCGGCGCCGGCTCGGACGTGATCTCCATGCAGCTGCGCGCCGAGCGCCGCGGCGATATGTACAGACTCAACGGGACCAAGTTCTGGATCACCAACGCCCCGCACGCCGACACCTTGGTGGTCTACGCCAAGACCGAGCCGGCGGCCGAGAGCCGCGGCGTCACCGCCTTCCTGATAGAGAAGGGGTTCAAGGGCTTCTCCTGCTCGCGCAAGCTCGACAAGACCGGCATGCGCGGCTCCGACACCGGCGAGCTGGTGTTCGAGGACTGCGACGTCCCGGCCGAGAATGTCATGGGGCCGGAAAACGGCGGAGCCGGGGTACTGATGAGTGGCCTCGACTACGAGCGGGCGGTTCTGGCCGCGGGGCCGCTCGGGATCATGCAGGCGTGCCTCGACACCGTCCTTCCCTACGTCCGCGAGCGGCGCCAGTTCGGCCGCCCGATCGGATCCTTCCAGCTCATGCAGGGCAAGATCGCCGACATGTACGTCGCCCTCAATTCCGCCCGCGCCTACGTCTATGCCGTGGCCAGGGCCTGCGACAGCGGACGGACCACCCGTTTCGACGCCGCCGGGGCCATATTGCTGGCCTCGGAGAACGCCGTGCGGACCTCGCTTGAGGCCATCCAGGCCCTGGGCGGGGCTGGTTATCTCAAGGAATTCCCGGTCGAGCGCTACCTGCGCGACGCCAAACTCTACGACATCGGGGCCGGGACGAACGAAATCCGCCGCTTCCTCATCGGCCGCGAGCTGATCGGGGCGTGAGAGCCGCCGCCCTGGCCGCCCTGGCTCTTCTCGCCGGCGGCGCCGAGGCGAGGCCCGCGTGCCCGGCCGGTTTGCATCCGGTGACCACAGCCGAACTCTTTTTTGGCCTCGATGACGCCGGCGTGCTCATCACTGAAGTCGATTGGAAGGCGTTCGTCGACCGCGAAGTCACGCCGCGCTTTCCCGCCGGACTGACTGTCTGGGACGCCCGGGGCCAGTGGCGGAACGAGGCCGGCTCGGTGACCCGCGAGCCCGCCAAGGTGATGTTGATCGTGCTGGTTGGCCAGACCGACGCTCGGGCCCGCCTTGCGGCGGTGATCCAGGCCTACAAGGCCCGTTTTCATCAGCGCTCAGTACTCCTGACTGAGCATCTCGACTGCGTCAGCTTCTGAAAATGCGAGGGGCCGGCCCGAATGCTCGGACCGACCCCTCCATCGTCGTGACCGCGGCTGGACCTGTGGTCCGGACGCGACCTTAATCCTTCAGTGCGTCAACGACGCCTTCAGGAGAGAGCCTCCGTCTTAAGGCTCCAGGTCGCTTGCGACCGCGGTTGGAGACAATGAGACACTGGACCACCTCCTTTCAGCTGTTGAGACAGGGACTCAGGAGAATAGGGTGGCCCGCCGCCTTTGAGAAGTAGGACCGATTGACCTAGCCCTTATCGTCCGGCGTAGTCCCGGCCCGCCTTGACAATGCCGGGGGGCCATGCGCCCTTCCGCGCCTTTTCAAAAATCCAGCCCGGCCGGACCCTTCCCCATGCACGCCTATCGCACCCATACCTGCGGCGCCCTGCGGCTCGCGGACAAGGGGCGGAATGTGCGCCTGTCGGGGTGGATCCACCGCAAGCGCGACCACGGCGGCCTGCTGTTCGTCGACCTGCGCGACCACTATGGCCTTACCCAGCTAGTCGTTCATCCGGGCGCGCCCGGCTTCGCCGATCTCGATCGCCTCCGGCCCGAGAGCGTTGTGCGCATCGACGGCGAGGTCGTGGCCCGGTCGGCGGAGACCATCAATCCGACGCTGGCCAGCGGCGAGATCGAGATCGCGGTACGCGAGGTCGAGGTGCTGTCGGAGGCAGCCGAGCTTCCCCTACCGGTGTTCGGCGAGCCGGACTATCCTGAGGAAATCCGCCTCAAGCATCGCTATCTGGACCTGCGCCGCGAGACTCTCCACCGCAACATCGTGCTGCGCTCGCAGGTGATCGACTCGATCCGCAGACGGATGGTCGACCAGGGCTTTCTCGAGTTCCAGACACCGATCCTCACCGCCTCCAGTCCCGAAGGGGCGCGGGACTTTCTAGTCCCCTCGCGGCTCCATCCGGGTCGCTTCTACGCCCTTCCGCAGGCCCCCCAGCAGTTCAAGCAGCTGCTGATGGTCGCCGGCTTCGACCGCTACTTCCAGATCGCTCCCTGCTTCCGCGACGAGGACTCCAGGGCCGACCGCTCACTGGAATTCTACCAGCTCGACGTCGAGATGAGCTTTGTCACCCAGGAAGACGTGTTCGCCGCCATCGAGCCGGTTCTCCACGGCGTCTTCGAGGAGTTCGCCGACGGCAAACCGGTGACGCCCTACCCCTTCCCGCGCATTCCCTACCGCGACGCGATCACCAGGTACGGGACCGACAAGCCGGACCTTCGCAACCCCCTGGTCATGTCCGAGGTCTCCGAGGCGTTCCGTGGCGGCGGTTTCGGCCTTTTCGCGCGCATGCTCGAGGCTTCGAAGAACGCCGTGTGGGCGATACCTGCGCCCGGCGGGGGCTCGCGCGCCTTCTGCGACCGGATGAATGCGTGGGCTCAGAGCGAAGGCCAGCCGGGCCTGGGCTACATCTTCTGGCGCGACGAGGGCGGAACCGAGGCGGCCGCCGGCCCGATCGCCCGCAACCTCTGCTCCGAGCGCACGGCGGCCATCCGCGCCGAGCTGGGCCTTGGCGTCGGCGACGCCGCCTTCTTCGTGGGCGGCGACCCGGCCACATTCGCCAAGTTCGCCGGCCTCGCCCGCACGAAAATCGGAACCGAGTTGAAGCTCATCGACGAGGACCGCTTCGACTTCTGCTGGATCGTCGATTTCCCGATGTTCGAGTTCAACGAGGAAGCCAACCACGTCGACTTTTCGCACAACCCATTCTCGATGCCCCAGGGCGAGCTGGAGGCCCTCGATAGCAAGGACCCGCTGGAGATCCTCGCCTATCAGTACGACATCGTCTGCAACGGCTACGAACTGTGTTCGGGCGCGGTGCGCAACCACCGGCCCGATGTGATGCTGCGCGCCTTCGAGATCGCCGGATATAGCGCCGAGGCGGTGGAGTCCGAATTCGCCGGAATGCTCAGCGCCTTTCGCCATGGGGCGCCCCCGCACGGCGGCCTGGCGCCCGGTATCGACCGTATCGTGATGCTGCTCGCCGGCCAGCAGGCGATCCGCGAGGTCATCGCCTTCCCGCTCAACCAGCAGGGTCAGGACCTGTTGATGAACGCCCCCGCCCCGGCGCGGGAGCGGCAACTCAAGGAGCTGCATATCCGCTTGGCGCCGAGGGCTTAGACCCCGTCAGGGTCGATGCCTATTCCGGCACGGCCGCAGGGAAAGGCCGGGCGGGAGCTTGGGATGGCTGTCGCCGCAGGCGCTTTCGAGCTGGCGCTGCGAGAGATTGCGAGCGTTCAAAAGGTTGGCCCCCGAAAAGCTCGCACCGGTCAGAGTGGCCCCGGCGAAATCAGCGCCGCGGAAATCGGCGTCGGCGAAGTCGCCATCGCTCAGGTTGGCGAGGACAAGGCGAGCGCCGTGGAAAGAGGACTTCTCAAACCGGCCGCCGCTCAGATTCGAGTGGACCAGGCTGGCGTTCTCGAAGCTCGCCCCGCGGGCGTCGGCGCGGGAGAGGTCCGAGAGGGTAAGGTCGATACCCTCAGCCTTGGCGCGATTGAAATGGGCATTGGTGAACTCCACCCCATGGGCCTCCAGACCGGCCATGCTGGCGTCGGAGAAGTTGGCCTGTAGGAAGTGGCCGCCGAGCATCGTGCCGCCGCGCACATCTGCCCGGGTGAGGTCCGCGCCGGTGAAGTCCGACCCTATGAAGGTCGCCCCACGCAGGTCCGCTCCGGCCAGCGAGGCGCCTGCGAAGTTGCCGCCGATGAATTTCGCTCCGACGAGGTGACGGCCGGCCAAGCTGCAGTTCCGGCAGACGCCCCCGAACGAAACCAGGCGGGCGACGTCCGGTGGATCCTCGAGGGCCAGGGCCTGGCTCGCGGCGCTGAGCATGATCGCGCCGGCGAACGCGAACACGGCGCCGAGCCGCCGGCTCCGCACCGGAAGATTTATCCTCGCGAAAGACTGGCGATCATGCCTCATGGCGTCTTACTGCGGGCGCACGGGCGCCGACGCCAGTGAAAACGCCTTAATGTACGCTCCGTCGCCTCACGTCTCGCTTTCGGCCTCGCGAGGTTGGCGCGCGCCGCAGGTCTCGCAAATCAGGGCCTGTCCCTTGCGCACAAGGGCGATGTCGCCGCACGCTGGGCAGACCTCCGCCGCCCGCGGTCCGGGCCGGGCGGCGGTGGGCAGGAAGACCAGGTTGTCCGGGGGCGCCCCCCGCGAGAAGCCCCGGGAGATATAGCGGGCCAGGGCCTGCGGCTCGGACTCCCCGCTTCCCACGCCCAGGTTGTCGGAATCGAGTTCGCCGCCACCCGTCTCGGCGAGATCGGCGCGGCCGAGATAGGAGACGCCCAGCTCGCGAAAGACATAGTCGAGGATCGAGGTGGCCGAGCGCACCTGGTCGTTGCCGGTCACCGGCCCGGCCGGATCGAAGCGGGTGAAGACGAAGGCGTCGACGAACTCGTCCAGCGGCACGCCGTACTGCAGGCCGATGGAGATGGCGATGGCGAAATTGTTCATCAGAGAACGGAAGGCCGCGCCTTCCTTGTGCATGTCGATGAAGATCTCGCCCAGTTCGCCATTGTCGTATTCGCCCGTGTGCAGATAGACCTTATGTCCGCCCACGGTGGATTTCTGGATGTAGCCCTTGCGGCGATGGGGTAGGCGCCGACGGCTGCGGTCGACCTCCACCACCCGCTCGATGATCCGGTCGCGGGGCGGCGCTTCCGGGCGGGCCTCGGCCGGCTGTGGAATATCGAGGGTGAAGCCAGCGGGAGGCCCGGAGCGTTGGATGCGCAGGACCTGGACGCCCGCGGCGGCGGCCCGGGCTTGCAGGCGCACCGCCTCGTCAGGGTCGGCTGCGAAGGGAAGATCGAGGATCGCCACTGGCGGGGCGTCGATGAACGGCTGGACGGCGGCGACCATCGCAAGACGGGCGTCGAGGGCGATTTCATCGGCGGCGAGGAATGGCTCGTCGTCAGCCAGGAACGACGCCGCGGCCAGGCTGCCGGTCCCCAGGGCGTAGGCCTCGGCGACCGCGATCTCCTCGGCCGAAAAACCGGCGAAGGCCAGGGTGTCGAAGCACCGGTCCGCCATGGCCTCCGGGCTTGCGCCAAGGACGTCGCCGACGAACCCCGTTCCGATCACGGCCGGCGCGAACGCCTGGCGAAGCCCTTCTGCGCCGGCCATGGCCGTCTCGGCGGCGGCGATCTCATGGTCCGTGAAGCCCTTGGCGAGGAGGGCGGCGTGGTCGATCCCCGGGGCGTTATCGAGGACGCCAGCGCCCAGCACCCAGGTTCGCGCCTCGTCGAGGTCGACGCCAACGAGGGTGAGACCGGCCAGGGCCGCTTCGTCAAGCACGGGGAAGACCTCGCCGTCGGAGGTCTCGGCCAGTCGCTTCGGCCCAGGCCACGGCGCCGCGCCAAGGCCGCGCGCGCCGAGCTTCAGATCGAGATCAGGATCATCAATGGCGCAGGTCAACTGGCTGTTGCGACGGCGGTCGGACTCGGCGGCGGGGTAGGGGCCCAGCCGCGCCGCCAGCTCGAGCGAGGTCTCGTGGGCCGCTTCCTGGACACGGCGATGCAGCTCTGCGGCGCGCGCGATCCCCGCCGCGGCGCCGAAGGCCAGGCCGTCGCGCGTTAGTGTCTCGCCGACCCCAGCTAGGCACAGGGCGATTGGGCGATGGTCGCGGCGGCGGCAGGCGTCGGCGGGATCGGCGACGAAGCCGGCCGAAACCTCGATATCCAAGGCGATGACCAGGAGGCGGACGGCGGCGGCGAGATCGTCCGGATCGACGAGCGCCATGAGCGCGGCGCGCGGCGCGATGCGGGCCAATTCCAGCGCCTGGGCCGCCTCGACTGACAGAGCCAGGGTGAGGGCCCCAGTCTTCCAGCCGATCTCGCCGGCAAGGGCAGCGGCGGGGTCGGGGGCATCGAGGGACTCGCGCCGCGCCAGGGCAATGTGTGGCGCGGCCGGGGCGAAATCGGCGCGGCGCAGGGCCATGGCCTCGGCGATGTCGGCCTCGCTGGCGCCGGCCGCACGGGCTTCCAGGGCGGCGCGGGCCAGGGCCTGGTTAGTGGCCGGATCGGCGCAAGCGGCATCGTCGCCCTCGCAGCGGGCGATGGCGTCCGCCACCGCGGCGAGCTTCGGGTCAGGCTCGCCGCGGAAAGCGGCGGTGCAGGCCGGGTCTTCGATGGCGAGGATCGCGGTCGGCGGCGAGCGAACCGGATCATCGGCCAGAGCCTGGGCGCGGACGCCGAAGCTAAGGGTCGGACCAGGGGCGGCGAGGCCGGTGGCGAAGAGGTCGAACAGCATGCGGCGGAAGCTCGCCGCATCGTCCTCGCTATCGAAGTAACCCAGCTTAAGGCCCCACGCAGCCAGGCGGCGGGCATGGCGATCCGGGCCGCCGCCAAGCAGGCGATCGAGCGGCTCGTCCGAGGGATCGTCATCCGGCAGGCGATCGGCCCAGTCGAGCCACGCCTCGATACGGGCGCTTGTCCAGCCGCGCGGCGCGGTGACCTCGGTAAAGCCGCCGGCGCGCTCGAGCCGGCGCGATTCGACCTCCAGGCCGCGAGCGACGAAGGCGGGGCGGGCGGCGAGGTGCATGGTCGGAAGGCTAGGCGCTCCGCGGCCCGATCGCAACAAGACTTGGGGGTCGAGCACCAAACGTCCACAAGATATGGACCCCGCCCGCGCAACTGGACTTAGGCGCCGGGGTCAACCTATAAGCGACCCCGCGCACGGGACCAGACAATTGATGGGTTTTCTCAAGGCGATCTTCACTTGGTGGACCGGGGCCACCATCGGCGCGACCTGGCAGATCAAAAAGGGCGGCGTCCTCGTCGGTGAGGATGAGGCCGGCAACCGCTACTACGAGACGGTGGATCCGCGCTGGAACTATGACGGCCGCAACCGCCGGTTCGTCATCTACAACGGCTATGCCGAAGCCTCAAAGGTCAGCGCCGACTGGCACGGCTGGCTGCACCACACTTTCGCCGAGCCGCCGACCCGCGCCCCACTGGCCCGCCGGCCATGGGAACAGGATCACCTTCCGAACCTGACCGGCACGCTCCTGGCCTGGCGTCCAAAGGGCTCGATTGTCCGCGGCGGCGAAAGGGCGAAGACGACCGGAGACTATCTGCCGTGGATCCCCGACTAGGCCGAGCCGGGCTTGGCCTGGCCCTCGCCGCGGCCGCCGCGGTCCTGACCCACGCCCAGACGGCCCCTCAGAACACCGGCGAGTCGGTCCCGCCCCTGTCGCCGGTCATCGAAGTCCCGCCGCCGGCGCCAACCCCGCCCGCGGTTTCGCCGCCCGCCAATTTGGCCGAACCCGCGCCTGTCCCAGTGGAAAAGGCGCCGCCGCCACCCCCCAAGCCCGAGGTCCCGGCTCTGCCCTCTCCACCGCCGGGGCCGCCGCCGCCAGTGCGCAGCCCCACCGCGGTGCTTCGCGTGCTCGACAAGGTCACCGCCGAGACCATGCGTTTCGAGGCCCCGGTCGGCCGGCGGGTCCGCTACAAGACCCTGATCTTCACTGTGAAGGTTTGCGAAACCCGCGGCCTGACCGATCCCCTGCCGCGGCCCTCGGCCTACGTGGTGATCGATTCCCAGCCGCCCGCGCCGCCGGGGATGACCGCTTCACCGGCCAAGGAAATCTACCGCGGCTGGATGTTTGCCGCCTCGCCGGGCCTGCACCCCTTCGAGCACCCGGTCTATGACGCCTGGCTCGAGGCGTGCACTACCGCCGCCCCGCCGGCGTAGGCGCTAGAAGCGAAGTGCGCTGGGGTCTCGAGGGCGCGGGCCAGACGACGACGATAGTCCGCCCGCGAGATCTCCACCGCCCCGAAACTCTGCAAGTGGTCGGTCATGAACTGGGCGTCGAGGAGGGCGAAGCCGCCGCGTCGCAATCGCTCGACCAGACTCACCAGCGCCACCTTGCTGGCGTCCCGCCGGCCTGAGAACATACTCTCGCCGAAGAAAGCCCCGCCGATCGCAATCCCATAGAGGCCGCCGACCAGACCGCCGTCCTGCCACGTCTCGACGCTGTGGGCCGCGCCGCGTTTGAAGAGTTCGCTGCAGAGCGCCTCAATGCTTCGATTGATCCAGGTCTCGGTTCGCCCGGGCCGGGGCGCGGCGCAGGCCTCGACGACGGCTTCGAAAGCGCTGTCGATGCGAATCTCGAAACGCGGTGAGCGAACCGTGCGGGCGAGGCGCCGGGAAACGTGGAAGCCGGACAGGGGGATGATTCCGCGGCGGGCCGGATCGACCAGGAAAAGCCGCTCGTCATGGCGGGCGTCGGCCATCGGGAAGACGCCGCGCCGGTAGCAGTCGATCAGGTCATCGGCGCTGAAGCCGTACACGCTGCGCCTTTCATCAGCTCTGGGCCGCGATCCATCGCTCGAGCCAGTGAATATGATAGTCGCCATCCAGGATGTCCGGCTCGTTCAACAGATCCTGAAACAGGGGTATCGAGGTCTCCACGCCGGCCACCACCATCTCACCC
>DASXIE010000074.1:0-2921 GCA_036498165.1 Caulobacteraceae bacterium | reverse complement strand
GCCCGAGCCGACGATGGCCGAGCAGATCACCCCCAGCTCGCCCGCCCCGGGCACGAAATCGAGCTGCAGGTAGTCGGCGAATCGGAAGTTGCCGGCCAGGTAGGCGATCAGGCCGAAGGTGGCGGCGGCGATCATCACCGGCACGGTGGCGAGGCCATCGAGGCCGTCAGTGAAATTCACCGCGTTGGAAGCGCCGACGATGACGAAGGCGCCGAAGGCCAGGTAGAACCAGCCCAGATTCAGCAACGCGTGCTTGAAGAACGGGAAGGACACCGAGGTCGCCAACGGCACGCCCTCGGGAGAGGGCTGGCCGAGCTTGACGATGGCCAGCACCGCGACGACTGCGAACGCGCATTCCAGCGCCAGACGGAGCTTGCCGGAGATGCCGGCCGTGGTCTGGCGGGTGACCTTGGCATAGTCGTCCATGAAGCCCAGGCCCCCGAAGGCCAGGGTGACCGCCAGGACGACCCAGATGTAGACGTTGGTGAGGTCAGCCCAGAAGAGGGTGGCGACGGTGATGCCGGCCAGGAACATCAGCCCGCCCATGGTGGGCGTGCCGGCCTTTTCGACGATGTGGCGGGCGATGCCGTCCTCGCGGATCGGCTGGCCCTTGCCCTGGCGGGCCTGCATCCAGCGGATGAATCGCGAGCCCATGGCGACGACCACGAGCTGGGCGGTCACCACCGCCATGCCGCCCCGGAAGGTCAGGAAGCGCAGCAGGTTAAAGCCGGGGAAGGCGAGGTGGTGCTCGGCGAGGAACTGGTAGAGGAGGAAGACCATCAGGCCGGCTCCCCGAGGGCGGCGAGGGCCGCAACCAGCAGGCTGGCCTTGGAGGCCTTGGAGCCCTTGGCCATGACCACGTCGCCGCTCGCCACCGCGCCGGTGAGGTCCGGGGCCAGTTCGGCGGCGGTTTGCGCCCAGGCGCCGCGGCGGGCGGGCGGCAAGACTTCCCAGAGGGAGTGCATCAGGGGCCCGGCGCAGAACACCAGGTCGACCCGGGCGGTCTCGATCGCCCCGGCCAGGGCCGCGTGGCGCTCGGGCGCCCCGGCCCCCAGCTCCAGCATGTCGGTGAGGGCGGCGATGCGCCGGCCGGCGGCCTCGCGGGCGCCGAGGCCGGCCAGGGCCGCGGCCATCGAAACCGGACTGGCGTTGTAGCTCTCGTCGATAAGGGTGAAGGCGCCGCCTGCGGCGTTGATAGCGCGGCTGACTCCCCGCCCGGGGAGGGGTTGGAAAGCCGCGAGGGCCCTGGCGGCGAGGTCGAGATCGAGGCCGAGGGCCTGCAGCATGAGCACGGCGCACAGGCTCATGGGCCCCCAGTGGGGGGCCGATTGGCGCAGGCTATAGTCGAGGGGCGCGCCATCGACGCGGCTCTCCACCCGCGCCCCATCCGGCGTCGGGGAGAAGCGCACCAGGCGGGCGTCGGCGGTCCTGGCGGTCCCGAAGGTGCGCACCTTGGCCCCGGCCGAACGGGCGCCCGAGGTCAGGTCGGCCGTCCAGTGATTGTCGGCGTTGAGGATCGCCACGCCGTGGCCCTCCAGGCCGGCGAAGATCTCCGCCTTGGCCCGCGCCACACCGGCCTCGCCGTCGGCGAAGTTCTCCACGTGGACCGCCTCGACGTTGGTGATGGCCACCGCGTGCGGTCGGACCAGGCGCGACAGCGGCGCGATCTCCCCGGCGTGGTTCATGCCCATCTCGAACACCGCCCGGCGGGCGCCGCGGGGCATCCGCGCGAGGGTGAGCGGCACGCCGATGTGATTGTTGAACGATTGTTCCGAGCCATGGGCCTCGCCGGCCATCTCCAGGCCGCCGAGCACGGCCTGGGTGACGCCGGTCTTGCCCACCGAGCCGGTGACCGCGCCGCGCCGGCAGTAGGGGGCCCGCTCGCGCGCCGCCTCCCCCATGGCGGTCAGGGCGGCCAGGGTGTCTTCGACGATGATCGCCGATCCCGGCCCCGGCCGTGACGCGAGCGATGCGCAGGCGCCTGCTTCCAGGGCGGCGGGGATGTAGTCGTGGCCGTCGCGCTCGCCGGCCAGGGCGACGAAGAGATCGCCGCGCGTCACCTGCCGGCTGTCGATGGCCACGCCCAGGGCGGCGAAGTCCGCGCCGCGCGCGGAGCCGCCGGTCGCCTCGAGGATCTCGCCGCGGGTCCACAGCGGCTCAGTCATTGGCCAGGCCCAGGGCGGCTCTAGTGGCCGCCACGTCGTCAAAGGGATGGATGACGCCGGCGATTTCCTGGCCCTGCTCGTGACCCTTGCCGGCCACGACCAGGATGTCGCCGGCCTCGAGCAGCCTGGCGGCGGCGGCGATCGCCTCGCCGCGCCCGGCGACTTCGGTGAGATTGCCACCCCCGTCGCGGATGGCGGCGCGGATCGCTTCGGGGGCTTCGGAGCGCGGATTGTCGTCGGTGACGATGGCGATGTCGGCCAGATCGGCGGCGATCGCCCCCATCAGGGGCCGCTTGCCCTTGTCGCGATCCCCGCCGGCCCCGAATACGACGATCAGCCGCCCCGCCGCGTGCGGGCGAAGGGCGGCGAGCACGACGGCCAGGCCATCGGGGGTGTGGGCGAAGTCGACGAAAGCCTCGCCGCCGCGCGGCCCGGCGCCCACCCGCTGCAGCCGCCCGGGGGCGCCCTCGAGGTGTTCGAGCGCGCCCAGCACCTCTTCCACCGGCTCACCGGCGGCGATTGCGAGGCCCGCCGCGACGAGGGCATTGCTGGTCTGGAAGGCGCCGACCAGCGGCAGGGCGACCGTATAGGGCCGGCCCCAGGCCTTGATGCGCCGTGTCTGGCCGCCGGGCTCGGCGGTGCGAGCGCTCAGGTTCAGGCCCTGGCCCATGGCCCCGACGGTCATCAGGCCGAGCCCATGGCTGCGAACCGCGCCGGCGAACACCGGGAAGGCGCCGGCGTCGGCGTTGAGCACGG
>DASXIE010000073.1:0-2304 GCA_036498165.1 Caulobacteraceae bacterium | reverse complement strand
TCCTGATCCACGGCGCGTCCGGCGGGGTGGGCCCCTTCGCCGTGCAATTCGCGGCCTTGAAAGGGACCGAGGTCTACGCCACCGCCGCCGGCGACGCCCGCGACCTGGTCGAGAGCCTGGGGGCCGACCGGGTGATCGACTATCACAACGAGGCCTTCGAGGAGATCGTCAGCGACATCGACCTCGTCTACGACCTGATCGGCGGGGCGACCGAGCGGCGGTCGTGGCAGGTCTTGAAGCGCGGCGGCTGCTTCGTCTCCACCGTCCAGGAGCCCGATCCCGACAAGATCCTCGAGCACGGGGTCATGGCCTGCCGCTACACCGCCAGGGCCGACGGCGATCAGCTGCGCAAGATCGCCGCCCTGATCGACGATGGGAAGGTCAGGGTGATCATCGACCGGGTCTTCCCTCTCGACGAGGCCGCCGAGGCCGAGCGTCATCTCGAGAAGGATCACGTGACGGGAAAGGTGGTGCTCGACGTCGCCGGCCCTTGGGGGACGCCCCCATGCCCGACCTGACCCGCCTGCCCCACGAGCTGGACCGCAAGACGGGCGTGTGTCGGGCGGTGATCGAGACCCCGCGCGGCCGGCGCACGAAATTCGATTTCGACCCCAAGACGCGGGCCTTCGTGGTCAAGACGCTGCTCCCCGAGGGCCTCTCCTTCCCGCTCGATTTCGGCTTCATCCCCTCGACCCTGGCCGACGACGGCGATCCGGTCGACGTCATGGTGCTGATCGACGAGCCGACGTTCGTCGGCGCGGTCATGGATGTCCGCCTGATCGGGGCCATGGAGGCCGAGGAGATCGAACACGGCAAGGTCGAGCGCAACGACCGCCTGCTGGCGGTCGGGCTGTGCTCGCACGCCTACGCCGACATCAAGACACCGGACGATTTGCCTAAGTCCTTCATCCGTGACCTGACGGAATTCTGGGTCAACAAGGACAGGCTGGAGGGCAAGCGCTTCAAGGTGCTGGCGATCTCAGACGCCATGGCGGCCGTGGACCTGGTCCACAAGGGAGCGCGGCAGGCCAAGAAGGCGGCGTGATGGCGGCCAGCGACCATCGCTGGTCCGGCGAGGTGACGGCGCACAGCGACGCCCTCGATCTCGAGCGGGATGTGTTCAAGGGCCACGATCCCAAGGCCATCGCCCGGTCGCTCAAGCGCTCGGCCGAAGCCAGCCATCGGCGCAAGTCCGATCCCTACCGCTCGGCGATGTCGATGCTGACGTTCTACATCAACCGGGCCGGCGACAATCTGCCGGCGAAGCAGAAGAAGGTGCTGGAGGCCGCCAAGGACGAACTGCGGGCGCTGTACGGCCGGAAGGCGAAATAGTTTCGTCGACGCCTACCTCGGTTTCAGGCCGTGGACGGCGCGGGCGCGGGCGTCGCCGAAGGTTTCGCGCAGGGTCTGGACGGCGAAGTTGTCGATCATCCTCGCCTCGGCGCGCGAGCGGCCGCCCTCGGTGGCGGCGACGGAGGCGACGGTGGCGCCCACGGAGACGATCCCGGTCGGATCGAGCATCCCGGCCACCCCGACCGCCACGCCGGCCCCGTTCACGCCATGCTCGGCATCGACGGCGACTTGGAAGAGGCCCAGCCGCCGCCCGGCGGCCGGATCGAGCACCTGGACCCAGCCGCGGGTCATGTCGTCATCGCCGATGAGGATGTTCTGCAGGGAATTCTTCAGGTGCACGCGGTTGAGGTCGATCCTGACCGTGAGCGGCAGGCCGCTCGAGCCGTAGAGCGCCGCTTCCTTGAGGACCGCGGCGCGCAGGGCCTCGCCGTAGCCGGGCGGGGCGGCGGCGCCCTGGGCCACCTCGACGGCGGCGACATAGGCCGGCTCGGCGCCGGCGATCACGCCCGCCGGCTTGCCGGCCGCGAGCGCGCCGCAGGTCAGCGTCCAGGCAAGGACGGCCAGCGCGAAAGCTTTCCTGTTCGGCATCGCGGCATCCTCGACTAAGCCGTAACGGGTGTTATAGCACGCGAACGGCGGGGGCGCCGGTAGGGATCGGCGGGGATGGCCAGGCGAACCGATCATAACGAGAAGCGCGAGGCCTTCGCCGCCGCCGCCCTGAGGGTCATCATGCGCGCCGGGGTCGGCGGCCTGACGGTTCGCGAAGTGGCCAAGGAAGCAGGCTTCACCACCGGGGCCCTGACCCACTACTTCCGGTCCAAGGACCAGGTCCTCATCGAGGCCTCGGAATATTCGGCCAAGCTCGTGCGGCCGCGAATGGAGCGCAAGGCGCGCGGGTCCGACGCCCTGAGCGCGCTCAAGGGCGTGGTCGACGAGGCTCTGCCGATCACC
>DASXIE010000072.1:0-2684 GCA_036498165.1 Caulobacteraceae bacterium | reverse complement strand
GTGGACAGATGCCGGGCGCCTATTGTGGCGCCACCGAAAAGGTGCACGATATATTGTAGGTCGGAGGCGCGGCGAAGGAAACCGGCACAACATATAGATCGGCGGAGCGCCGGCGCCGGTCTTGAGGAACCAGGGGATTGGGAGGTCCGAGATGGGCTGGACGGACGAGCGGGTGGAAGTGCTCAAGAAGCTGTGGCTGGACGGCCTGTCGGCCAGCCAGATCGCCAAGCAGTTGGGCGGGGTGACCCGCAACGCGGTCATCGGCAAGGTCCATCGCCTCGGCCTTTCGGGCCGCGCCACCCCCTCGCAGCCAAGCCGCCCGGCCTTCCGAGCGCCTAGGCCACCGCGTCCGGCGATGAGTTCGTCATCGCCGCACCGCCGCCTCGAGCCCAGGCCCGACGCCGCCCATCGCGTGGCGATCCGACCGGCCCCCTACATCGAGGAGCCGGGCACGGCCACGGTCCTCACGCTGGGCGCCCACATGTGCAAGTGGCCGATCGGCGATCCGGCCACCGCCGAATTCACCTTCTGCGGCCGTCGCTCGACGGAGGAAGGGCCCTATTGCGTCGAGCACGCCCGCCTGGCCTACCAGCCGCCGCAGGCCAAGAAGAAGGCCAGCGCCTCGGAGCTGGCGAGGTCCCTGCGCCGCTACATCTGAGCGAGATGACGGCGCCGGCCGATCTGGCGCCGTGGATGCGGCTCTGGCGGCTCGAGCCCGACGGCCAGCCATTCGTCACCCCCTGGGGCTCGCACTTGGCCCCCGTCACACAGGCCGGCGTCCCGGCCATGCTGAAGGTCGCCCACGGCGAGGAGGAGCGGCGCGGCGCGGCCCTGATGGCCTGGTGGGCCGGCGAGGGCGCGGCGCGGGTCCTGGCGTGGAGCGATCCGGCCCTGCTACTCGAGCGCGCCGAGGGTTCCCGCTCCCTGGCCGCCATGGCCCGCGCCGGCGACGACGACGCGGCGATGCGGATCCTTTGCGCCGCCGCCGAGCGGCTGCACACCCCGCGCCCCGCCCCGCGGCCCCAAAGCCTCGTCCCGCTCGACCGCTGGTTCGCGGCCCTTGGGGCCGGGGCGGGGCGGCGCGGCGGACTCTTCGCCGCCGCCTGGACCGTGGCCCGCGGACTCCTCGCCGCGCCGCGCGACGCCGCGCCCCTGCACGGCGACCTGCACCACGACAACGTGCTCGATTTCGGCCCGCGCGGCTGGCTCGCCATCGACCCCAAGGGCCTGATCGGCGAGCGCGGCTTCGACTACGCCAACATGGTCTGCAACCCCGATATCGTCGTGGCCGGTGCGCCGGGCGTGCTGGCGAGGCGAGCCAAGATCATCTGCCAGGAGTCCGGCCTGGAGCCGCGGCGCCATCTGCAATGGGTGCTGGCCTACGCCGCCCTCTCGGCCTCGTGGAACCTGGACAGCGGCGGCGACGCCGCCCCGGCCGTCAGGATGGCCGAGCTGGCGGCGGCCGAGCTTAGCTAGTGCGCTCTCTTCACCCCGCATCGGGGGGAAGTACGGCCGAAGGCCGGGATGGGGGGACGGACACGCCGGCCTGAGTCTCCGATCCCCATCCCCCGTTTCGCGGGTACTTCCCCGTTGTGAAGGGGGAAGAGAACTAGACCGTCACGCCTCCGCCCACGGTCGCCTGCAGCCAGGTGAACAGGGCCGGCAGCAGGGCGCGCTCGGCGGCGATGATCAGGATGATGAGGATCATCGGGGTGAGATCTATCCCGCCGATGGGTGGGATGAAACGGCGGAACGGAGCCAGGAACGGGGCGGTCACCCTGTCCAGCATGCGCACGATGGTGAAGGCGGCGCGGTTGCGCATGTTGATGATGTCGAAGGCGATGAGCCAGCTGACCACCGCGTTGGCGATGATCAGCCAGACGAGCGCCTCGAGCAGGAACTGGATCACCAGGAAGAGGAAATAGAGGATCGCCGACATGGGCCGCCAATGGGGGTGAAAGGCGAGCCTGAAGTATCGGCGGCGCGTCCACCTGGCAAGGCGCGGCTTTCTTGACACCGCCGGGCGAGCGCCCTTATCTCGCGCCCTTCCTCCTCCCGGGGGGGCCGTAGCTCAGATGGTAGAGCGCCTCGTTCGCAATGAGGAGGTCAGGGGTTCGATTCCCCTCGGCTCCACCAATTTTTCATAAGTGGCGTCTTCGTCTGGCTCGCCGGCCTAGCCCTGCTCCTGCGGACAGAGGCGCCGTCCGCCATCACCCTAATTGGCCCGTACATCGGCCCGAGAGAGACGCCTACCCACCCGCGTGCACGAGCGGGAAGTGGGGCAGAAGGCCGGGCGCGGTTCCGGCCAGGTTTGGCGCGGGACCGTACTGGAAGCTGGCCATGGCCTGGGTGAGCGGCAGGATGGGGGCCATGGAACCCGCCCGGGGATCCTTCACGATTGTCCCCCCGTGGCCATCGGTCGCGACGGTGAAGGTCGAGGCCGTGTAGTTGCCCACCAGGTGGATGTGAGCCGTGTGGGTCCCGTCGGTGACGGTGAGAGTGCCTGACGTCGTGGTCCCCGAGTAGGTCGCCTTGGTGGTCCCGTTGATGAAGGCGATGTCCAGGAGGTCGAGGTTGGAGGTCCCGGCGGTGGAAAGGCCGCTGACCTGGCCGGTGTAGCTGACCGACTTGGCCAACTCGAGCGTGCCGGTGGTCGAGGTGAAGGCGACGTTCTCGGTGAAGGT
>DASXIE010000071.1:0-4475 GCA_036498165.1 Caulobacteraceae bacterium | reverse complement strand
GATGGCCGGGCGGCTGTAGTCGGCAAAGGCCAGGAAGGTCCCCGAATAGGGGATCACCCCGCCGTGCACGGCCATGCCGTTCATCGCCGCCGCCATGGCGAACTCGCGCACCCCGTAGTGGACATAGCGGCCGGCGTAGTCCGGGGCGTCGAAGGGCTTCATCCCCGGCACGATCGTGTTGTTGGAGCCGGTGAGATCGGCCGAGCCGCCGATCATCTCGGGGATGGCGGGGATGAGTGTTTCCAGGGCCGCGCCGGAATGGACGCGGGTGGCGTTCACCGGACGCTCGGCCAGGACCCGCTCCATGGCCGCATCCAGGGCTTCGAAGGCCCCGGCGGGTAGCTCGCCGCGCATGGCGCGCGTGAAATCGGCGCCCTTGGCCGAGCCCTTCAGCCGCCGAGCCCACGCCCGCCGCGCCGAACCGCCCCGGGCGCCGGCCTTGCGCCAGGCCTTGGCGACCTCGGCGGGGATTTTGAAGGGCGGCGAGGTCCAGCCCATGGCCGCCCGTGCCGCCGCGATCTCGGCATCGAAGAGGCTGTAGCCGTGGCCGTGCGGATCGCCCTCCTTGGCTCCGGCTCCGCGGTTGATCTTCGCCTTGCAGGCGATGAGGCCCGGGCGGTCCTGGCGCCTGGCCCAGCGCAGGGCGGCGGCGATCTTGCCGGGGTGGTGGCCATCGACGCTCCGGGTCGCCCAGCCGGCGGCCTTGAAGCGGGCGAGCTGGTCGCCGGTCTCGGCGAGTGTGGCGCGGCCGTCGATGGTGGTGTCATTGTCGTCGAAGAGGACGGTGAGCCGGGCGAGTTTCAGGCGGCCGGCGAGGTGGATCGCCTCGTGGCTCACCCCCTCCATCAGGCAGCCGTCGCCGGCGATCACCCAGGTGCGGTGGTCGACGAGATCGTGCCCAAATCGCGCCGCCAGACTCCGCTCGGCCATGGCCATGCCGACGGCGGTGGCGAGGCCCTGACCCAGGGGCCCGGTGGTGGTCTCCACCCCCGGCGTGTGGCCGAACTCCGGATGGCCGGGGGTCAGCGAGCCCCATTGGCGGAACGCCCGGATCTCATCCATCGTCACCGCCTCGAAGCCGGTGAGATGGAGCAGGGCGTAGAGCAGCATCGAGCCGTGGCCGGCCGAAAGCACGAAGCGGTCGCGGTCCGGCCACGCCGGATCGGTGGCGTCGAACCTGAGGAACTTCGTCCACAGCACGGTGGCGACGTCGGCCATGCCCAGCGGCATGCCCTGATGGCCGCTTTTCGCCTTGTGGACGGCGTCCATGGAAAGGGCGCGGATGGCGTTGGCCATGGCGAGCGGTGAGACGGACATTCAGGCGCCTCTGGGCAAGGGAATCGGGCCGGCTGGCGGGAACAAGCGGGGCCTCGCACGGGCCGCGAGGAGGGTCAAGCAAGGCGCTTTCGCGCTCCGCGCGGCGCGGTCTATAGAAGGCGTGGCGGGCGTCCACGAGGAGCGTGAAGCGATGGCGGAGGCTGGCGGACGGTTGGACGTGGCGGTGCAGCGGCTGGAGCGGGCGCTGACCATGCTCGACCAGAGGCTGGCCCGCCGTCTCGCCGAGGCGGGGGCCGACGCCGGCGGCCTCTTCGACCAGGACCGGGCCAAACTCGCCGCCGATCTCGACGCCAGCCGGGCACGCGAGCGCGAGCTGGAAGAAGCCGGGGCCGAGGCCTCGCAAGCGCTCGGGCGGGCGATCTCGGCCCTGCGCGGCCAAGCGGAGGGAGCTTAGGAGGCCATGGCCCAGGTCACGATCCACGTGAACGCCAAGCCCTATCTCGTCGGCTGCGAGGACGGCGAGGAGGCGCGCCTCAAGGGTCTGGCGGCCGAACTCGACGCCCGGGTCCAGGCTCTGGGCGTCAGCGGGGCGGCGCTGGGCGAGACCCGCCTGATGCTGATGGGGGCCCTGGTGCTGGCCGACGAGGTCGCCGGCGCCGCCGAGCGCATCGCCGCGGCGGAGGCCGAGGCCGCCCGCCTGCGCGCCCAACTCGACATCGCCGACGCCCGCGCCATCACGGCCCTCGAAGCCGCCGCCAAGAAGATCGAAGCCATCGCCTCGCGGTGAGGCGCCGTCATCGGCGGGCGGCAGTCCCGCCGATCCATGAACGCGGAAGGAGAAGGGCCGCGCCTGCGCGGCCATGCGCCGGGCGGTTGCTCCGATCCGAGGTCGCCACCGCGGAGCCATGAACGCGCTCACGCGCGTCCACCCGCTAAGATCGCGTTCATGGGTGGCCGGTACTGACGACCGGCCATGACGGTAGGGATGGGGAGGGGGGAAGGATGTAGTGAGCGGCCGCTTGACAAGGGCGCCGTCGGGGCCGCCTCCTCTCCCCGCACGGGGGCCGGGGGAGTTGAAGCGAGATGAGCGAGCCGCCGGCGCCGCGCCCGCCTGACCGCATCCCCGCCGCCCATGTCGCGGCGGTTTCGGTCGGCAACGGGCTCGAGTTCTATGACTTCCTGACCTTCAGCCTGTTCGCCGTCTATATCGGCGAGGCCTATTTTCCGGGAGCCGACAAGACCGCCAGGCTCTTCGCCGCCCTGGCGACGTTCTGGGCCGGGTTTCTCACCCGGCCTATCGGAGCCATGGTGCTGGGGCCGCTGGGCGACCGGATCGGCCGCAAGCCGGCCATGCTGATCTCCTTCGTCCTCATCGGGGTGGGTATGCTGGGCCTGGCCGTCACCCCGACCTACGCCAGGATCGGCATCGCCGCCCCGGTCCTGGCGGTGATTTTCCGCCTGATCCAGGGCTTCGCGCTGGGGGGCAATGTCGGCCCGACCACGGCCTTCATGCTCGAAGCCGCCCCGCCGCACCGGCGAGGCTTTTACGCCGCCTTCCAATACGTTTCGCAGGGCGCCGCCGTCCTCGGCTCGGCGGTGGCCGGCTGGGCCCTGGCGCGCTGGCTGGGGCCGAAGGACCTGGCGGCCTGGGGCTGGCGGGTGGCCTTCGCCCTTGGGGTGGTGATCATTCCCTTCGGCCTTTGGCTGCGCGGTCGCCTGCCCGAGACCCTCGCCGCCCCGGCCGGCGCGCCCGAGGCGCCCGACGCGCCCAGCGCCCTTCGCCGACGCGGTCCGCCCGTCGCCTTGCGACCCTACGCCCGCCCCATCGCCTGCGGCTTCGTCCTCCTCATCAGCGGCACGATCGTCACCTACGTCACCCTCTACATGACCACCTACGCCCTCGACACCCTGCACCTGAGCACCAGCCTCGCCTTCGGGGTGAGCATCATCTCGGCCCTCAACATCATCGTCTTCAGCGCGGTCGGCGGGGCTTGGTCGGACCGGGTGGGGAGGAAAGCCGTGATGCTGTCGCCGACTCTCGCCTCCATCGCCATCGCCTGCCCGGCGTTCTGGGCCATCACCCACCATCCGGGCGCGGCCAGCCTGCTCATCGGGGTCGGGCTGATCACCCTGCTCAATTCCCTGGCGCAGGCCCCAGTGATCGTCGCCCTCACCGAGGCCCTGCCGGCCCCGATCCGTTCCGGCGGGGTCGCGATCGTCTACGCCTTCGCGATCTCGGTGTTCGGAGGGGCGACGCAATATGTCCTCGCCCGGCTGATCCACGGGACCAACAATCCGATGACCCCGGCCTGGGTGCTGGAGGGGGCCTTCGTCCTGGCGGTGCCGGCCATCCTCCTCATCCGCGAAAGCGCGCCCAGGAAAGCAAAGGCGGCGGCGAGCTAGATGTGACTTGCCGCTCGCCCGGCCCCGTCCTACCTTCCTTCTCGGCGGGTCTGCTGCGGATCTCGTCGAAGGCATCCAATCCCGGGGACCGTAATCTCTCTCTAAAGGGAGCTGTCCCTGTCCAGGATCGTGGTCCTGGACAAACGGCGCCCACCTGGTCTGCCAGGTCCGAGGGGATTGAAACCACCTTCACGGCTCCCGCGGCGCCGCCACCCTTCCCTTCCCTCGCGAGGACTTCGCCCTGATCGACAAGATCGCCCCGATCGACAAGGTCGCATTGAGGGCGAAGATGCGCTCGCTGCGCGCGGCGCTGGCGGCGCGGAATCCGAACGCCGGCGAGGAGGCTGTGGCGCGCCTTATGCTGGAGCGGACGCCGCGGATCGTGGGCGGCTACCGCGGACAGGGCTCCGAGATCGATCCTGGCCCGCTGATGCGCCGGCTCGCTGAGAGCGGCGCCGCTCTCGCCATGCCGGCGGCGGCGGCGGCCGACGCGCCCCTGATCTACCGCGCCTGGTCCCCCGGCGACCTGCTGGCCCCCGACGCCTGCGGCGTTCCCTCCCCGACGCCGGCCGCGCCGCTGGCCAGCCCCGACCTCATCATCGCCCCGGTGCTCGCCTTCGATCGGCGCGGCGGGCGCCTCGGCCAGGGCGGCGGCCATTTCGACCGCACCCTGAAGATGCTGCGCGAGGCCGGCGAAGTGCTGGTGATCGGCCTCGCCTTCGCCGGCCAGGAGGTGGCGGAGGTCCCCCGCGAGGCGCACGATCAGGCTTTGGACGCGATTTTGACCGAAAAGG
>DASXIE010000070.1:0-1846 GCA_036498165.1 Caulobacteraceae bacterium | reverse complement strand
CATTCTCGTCGCATTGGCGCGGATCGCTTCGCTGGCCGAGCGGGCGGTATTGCTCACCCCCAGGTTGATGGTCGCCATGTCCGGGGGCGCCTTGACCTCGCCGGAGGCCGTCAGATCCAGGGTCGTGGCCGCGAAGCCGCCAGTGGGAACTTCGGCGCGGAGGAAGCCAGGCGAACAAGCGAGGCCCATGGCGAGGGCGATGGCGACAGTGGATTTCATGGGGCGGATTCTCCAGCGCACTTTGAGCCACTAGTGGGCCATGATAACCGCATTTTCCCCGAGGACGCTCGGCAAGCCTGGGGGCCCGTAGCTCAATTGGTTAGAGCCGGCCGCTCATAACGGTCTGGTTGCAGGTTCGAGTCCTGCCGGGCCTACCAAGCCGGCAACAGGCTCAAACGTCGGCGGCTGCGACCGCCGCGGCTTGGCGCCAGATCAGACCGTCGGTATTGCACACCCAGCGGCCGAGGCGGCGGTAGTCCTTTCCGTCCAGCGTCTGGCCGAATGGCAGCAGTTCGGTTACCGCCGCCTCGACATACTGGAAATTCTTGCCCGTTCGCCGGCGGCCGAAGTCCACCAGTTCGCCTTGGGCCCAGGCGATCGCCTCCAGGTCGCTTGCGAGGCGGGCCTTGAGCGGCTCAAGACGGTTGTCGGCCAGGGCGTTGAGTTGCCTTTTCGAGGCGGCGTGGCGAAGATCGAGATTGTAGGTCTTCATGCTCCCCCCCTCGCCTGGCTCCCTCTCGCCAGCCGGCGCTGGTTGGCCTTGACCCGGCGGCGATAGAGGTTGAGCGCGCGGGCCGGGGCCAGGTGGCCTTCGCCGGCGATCAGGCATTGGGTGATCAGACACTGGGCGTCCCAGGCGGCCCGGGCCTTTTCCAGCACCATTCGCAAGGCTTCCTCCCCGCCGTCGAAATCCCCGGAAGCCGCTTTGATCAGCCGCAGACCGATCACGTCCTGGGCTTCGAGGCCGAGTCGAATCGAATCGGCGGCGAGGCTGAACCAGGGGTTGCGGTCGGTGGCCATGACGATTTTCGGAACTCTGACGACCCCAAGGCGCGACTCAATAGCGCATGTAGCCCCCTTATGTTGCACTGCACCATGAAGATCAATGGCGCCGGCCCGAAATCGCGGCGATTTTGGCGATCGTCGCCGGCGGCCTATATCGGCGCACCATGCGCGCGCCCATTAAAGACGCGGCCTCGGCGGAAACCCTGGCCGACCGCTACGCCGCCCTTGCCGAAGAAATCGACGCGGTCCTCGCGGGCGAAAACAATTTGACTGCGCGAATGGCCACGGTGGCCGCGATGTTGGCCGAGCGCTTTGACCATTTCTTCTGGACCGGCTTTTATCTCGTTGACGCCGCCTCCCCGAACCAACTGGTGGTGGGGCCTTACCAGGGAACGCTGGGCTGCCTGCGGATTGATATCGGCCGCGGGGTGTGCGGCGCGGCGGCGGCACGGCGCGAGACGATCCTTGTCGAGGATGTCGACGCCTTTCCCGGCCATATCGCCTGCGATTCGCGCTCGCGCAGCGAGATCGTCGTTCCGATTTTCGACGTCGAGGGTCGGCTGATCGCGGTGCTCGACGTCGATTCGACCGCTCCGGCCGCGTTCGGCCGGAGCGACGCCCGCGGGCTGGAGGACATCGTCCGTCGGGTGTTCGCCCGCTAGCGCACGCCGGGATTCACAAAACCTACAAGCAATCAGTCTACCTGCCGCTGCGGCGAACTTGCGTCGACGGAGCGCACGGCATGGAAGAGGATCGCCCCCTCGCCCGTTATCGCGCCGTATTCATTTCCGACATCCATCTGGGCACGCGTGGCTGCCAGGCCGAGTTCTTGCTCGACTTT
>DASXIE010000069.1:0-2493 GCA_036498165.1 Caulobacteraceae bacterium | reverse complement strand
CTCGCAGGCGAACATCTTGCCGGTGCGCCCGGCGCCCGACTGCACCTCGTCGAAGATGAGGAGGATGCCGTGCTCGTCGCAGATGGCCCGCAGGCCGGCCAGGAAGCCTGGCGGCGGCACCAGGTAGCCGCCCTCGCCCTGGAGGGGCTCGACGAGGATCGCCGCCACCTCGGCGGCCGGGGTGCTGCGCTCGAAGAGCAGGCGGATGTAGTCCAGCACCGCGGCGCCCTGATCGTCGCCGGCGAAGAGCGGCCGATAGGGATTGGGGTAGGGAACATGGGTCACTCCCGGCATGGTCGGGGCGAAGCCGAGCTGCTGGGTGTATTTGCTGGAGGTGAAGGACAGCGATCCCATGGTCCGGCCGTGGAAGCCGCCAAGGAAGCCGATGAAGCGCGGCCGGCCGGTGACATAGCGGGCGAGCTTTATGGCCCCCTCCACCGACTCCGTTCCCGATTGGCACAGGAAGACCATGGCGCTCTCGGCCAGCGGGGCGAGGCGGGCCAGGCGCTCGGCAAGGGCGGTCATCTCCTCGTGCCAGTAGTCGCTGGAGATGTGCAGGAAGCGGTCGGCCGCCGCCTTGATCGCCGCCACGACGGCGGGATGGGCATGGCCGGTGGAGGCCACCGCTATCCCGGCCATGAAATCGAGGAAGCGGTTGCCGTCGACGTCCCAGGCTTGCGCCCCGGCGCCATGCGACATGACGAACGGATAGTCGCGCGGATAGGAAGGCGAGGCGACGGCCGCATCGCGGGCGATCATCGCCCGGGCCTTGGGGCCGGGAAGCTCGGTGCGGATGCGCTCGGCGGCCAGGGAGGTGATCGTCATTGGCTTGCCTCCACCACCGTGCGCGACTGCTCGCGCTGGTATTGGGCAAGGTAGTAGAAGGAGGCGATCCCCTTGCCGGTGGACCCCGACCCCTTCCAGCCGCCGAAGGGCTGGTACCCCGGCCATGCCCCGGTGGTCGCCCCCTGGGCTCGGTTGGCGTAGGTGACCCCGGCCTCGATGTTGTCCTGGAACCAGGCGACATCCTTGGCGGCCCCGAAGAAGCCGGCGGTAAGGCCGACGTCGGAATCGTTGGCCAGGGCCATGGCCTCGTCGCGGTCGGTAAAGCGATGGGCCATCAGGATCGGCAGGAACATCTCCTGCTTCCATAGTGGATGGGAAAGGGGCGACTCGGCGAGGATGGGGGCGACATAGTAGCCGTCGGGCAGGCCGGCCGCGGGAGAGCCGCCGGCGATGAGCCGCGCGCCACCCTCGGCGAGTTGGCCGGCGTAGGCGCAAAAGGACTCGTGGGCGCGGGCGTTGATCACCGGTCCCAGCCAGGTCCGGCGCAGGGTGGGATCGCCGATGGTCAGGGCCTCCACGGCGCCGGCGATCCGCTCGAGCAGGGGATCGGCGAGGCTTTCGTGGACGTAGAGGCGCGAGAGGGCCGAGCATTTCTGGCCGCCCATGCCGTAGGCCGAGCGGACGATGCCGGCCGCGGCGCGTTCGAGATCGGCGCCCGGGGTGACGATGCAGGCGTTCTTGCCGCCCATCTCGGCGATGCATGGTCTGGGATAGGCGCCGCCGGCCATCCGCCGCACCAGGGCCATGCCGACATCCACCGAGCCGGTGAAGGTGAGGCCGGCCAGATGGGGATCGGCGATCATCGCCTCGCCGACCTCGCCGCCGGGCCCGACCAGGTAGTTGAAGACGCCGCTCGGCAGTCCGGCGTCGCGGATGCAGTCGGCCAGCAGGCGGCCGGCCCACGGCGTGTCGCTGGCCCCCTTCACGACCACGGTGTTGCCGGTGACCAGGGCCGCGGCGACCGGCCCGCCGGCCAGGGCCAGGGGGAAGTTGAAGGGGGCGACCACCGCCCACACGCCATAGGGCCGCAGGATGCTCTGGTTGGTCGAGACGGCGCCTTCGAGGGGATCGTTGGGGAGGGGCCGGTCATAGCCCTGGTGGCTTTCGAAATCGTCGGCGTAGAGGCGGAAGAAGTCGACGCTCTCCTGGGTTTCGCCCAGGGCCTCCATGCGGGTCTTGCCGACCTCGAGGACCATGGCCGCGGCGATCTCGTAGACGCGGGATTCGAGCAGATCGGCGACCTTGCGCATGTGGGCCGCCCGCTCGGCGGGGCGAAGGGCCCGCCAGGCCGGGAAGGCCCGCCGCGCCGCCGCCATCGCCTCGGCCACATCGCCTGCCGAGGCCTGGACGAAGTCGCCCACGTGCAGCGAGGTGTCGATGGGGCTGACCCGGCGGACGACGCTGGCCCCGTCGCGGTCGGCCCCGTCGATGAACAGGAGATGGCGGGCCCCCAGCCCGGCGCGCACTTTCTCCAGCGCCGCCTCGAAGCGCTCATGCATGGCCTCGGGCGGGTTGAACATGGTGGCGTAGGTCAGTTGGAAACTCATGGTTCGCCTCGGGTGGATCGCTTGAACCTCACGGAAAGAAGCGCCCGATCAGGCGGTCGAGCAAGGCCAGGGCGTCGGCGAGGTCGGGCTCGGCGATGAC